>DHRA01000015.1:0-21992 GCA_002411145.1 Firmicutes bacterium UBA5324
AAAGAGATTTTTAGGAAACAGCCTTCTGCCACCTTGAGGCACGTAGTAATAAAGTTGTCCCAGTGCAGCGGAACAGTTCCTGACATATATAACATTTCCCCTTGGCTTCTTTGCTTCTTTATGTAAAAGTCCTTTGCCCACGCTACCGTTCTCCGACTCCTGACTTCTCTGCATAACACCTTTATGATCAAATCACCATAATATATATTGACTCCACGACGAAGGGAGGAGCCTTATGGCGCCGCAAATTACGGCAAAACCCCTGAAAACGGCGCGGTTACAGGGCATCAGCGCCAATCAGATCCAACAGCATTATGAATTGTATAAGCGGTATGTGGATACGACCAACCGGATTCGTACCGCATTAAACGACGCGGACAGAGAAAATGCCAATCCAAACTACAGCCCTTACCGGGCATTGAAGGTCGAAGAAAGCTACAGCTGGGATGCCGTGAAACTGCACGAGCTATATTTCTGGAATTTGGGCGGAAACGGCGGTGCGGCGACGGGCCGCATCCGCAACCTGATCAACAGGGATTTTGGCAGCTTCAATGACTGGAAAACGGATTTTACGGCCGCGGGGAAATCGGCCCGGGGCTGGGTCGTACTGGCCTATGACTGCGATGATAAAACCCTGCATAATTATCTCCAGGACGCGCATAACCTGGGGGTTATTTGGCGGGCAATCCCCCTCCTGGTGCTCGATGTATATGAACATGCCTACTTCATCGATTTCGGCATTGACCGGGCTAAATACCTCGATGCGTTTTTTGCCAATATCGACTGGGAGGAAATTAACCGTCGCCTTGGCGCAACTCCCGCCTGTCCGCCGCCGACCACTCCGCTGGATGAACCGCCCCGTCCCGCCGTACCCGCCAGCCCCAGCGTAACCATATACAACAAGAAATGAACCGGCTACCCGGTTCATTTCTTTTATATGCACAACTCGCAGGCGGTCTTTTGATTCACTACCGCCGTCTGCGCCGTTCTTCCTCTTTTTCCGCTTCCTTCGATTGATCGTAGTATTCAAACTCCATATCCCGGATACGGACATTATCGCCGTTTTCCACCCCGGCCCTTTTTAAGGCGCCTTCAATATCGAGACGGCGCCAGATTTTTTGAAATCGCTGGACCGCGTCCTCGTTATCAAAATTCGTCATGGCCACCAGACGTTCAATATCCTTGCCGGAAATCACCCAGGTACCCTCTTCATCCCGCTGGATTTCAAAGGGTTGTTCATCCCGTGCGGTATACACTTTTTCCGCTTCCGGTTCCTCTGCCAGCAGGGCCGCCTGAAGGGCCGGCAAAAGCCCGGCCGCATGGCGCATCAGTTCCTTTAAACCGCTGCCGGTGGCCGCCGATACGGGGAAAATCTGATATTCCCCGCCGTAGCGCGCCCGGAACTTTGCCAGATTTTCTTCCGCCCCGGGCAAGTCCATCTTATTGGCGGCAATTACTTGCGGCCTTTTCGCCAGCTGCGCGCTATAGAGACGCAATTCTTCATTAATGGCGGCAAAATCCTCCAGGGGGTCCCGGCCTTCGGAGCCGGCCATGTCCAGCACATGAATCAACAGTTTTGTGCGATCCACATGCCGTAAAAACTCGTGACCCAGGCCCACCCCTTCATGGGCGCCTTCAATCAAGCCGGGAATATCCGCCAAGACGAAGCTTTGGTCCTCATGCACATCCACCACGCCCAATACAGGAGTAATGGTCGTAAAATGGTAGGCGGCAATCTCCGGTTTGGCTGCGGAAACGCTGGCCAAAATACTGGATTTCCCCACGCTGGGAAAGCCGATCAGGCCCACATCGGCCAACAGCTTCAATTCGAGGTTCACCCAGCGTTCCTGACCGGGCTCGCCCTTTTCCGCAAACCGGGGAACCCGGTTGACGGACGAGACAAAGCGGGCGTTTCCCCGGCCGCCCCGGCCGCCCTTGGCCACCACCACCGTCTGGGCCGGATCAATCATGTCGGCAATCAGCTCGCCGGTATCCGCGTCCCGGATTACCGTACCCGGCGGGACACGGACAACCGTATCCCCGGCACCATGGCCGTGCATATTCTTACTCTGCCCTTTTTCACCGGCGTCGGCTTTATAATGACGCTTATAACGAAAATCCCGCAAGGTCGTCAGCCCGGTATCCACCCGGAAAATCACATTTCCGCCCCGGCCGCCGTCGCCGCCGCTGGGCCCGCCTTCCGGAATATACTTTTCACGCCGGAAACTCATCTGACCGTCGCCGCCGTCGCCACCTTTGACAAAAATACGTGCTTTATCTAAAAACATATGAAACCCCTTCATTGAGTAGTCGGAAGTCGGAATTCAGAAGTCAGAAGATAAACAGACCCTCTTCCGACCTCCAAAATAGTAACTTCTGCGTACTACATCTCTTTTACTTTTAGCTTTTCTCGGCTACGCCCATTTTATCCTTATCACCGTTCCGGTTAACCTCACAAACAATCTGCAGCAGATTTGCTCCTTCGTGCCGGCTAATTACACAGCCCACCGTGGACGCCAGCTCGCACAAATGCTGCAATTCCTCCGAGAGTTGCGGCGCCTCCGCGTCATAGGGCAGTTCCAAACGCAGAATCTGCCCGCCGGTGGTATCGAACAACCGTGCTGTTACTGCTTTGCCGGCAAAAGCGGCTGCCGCTTCGATGACCACATAGAGCAGTTCCGTACATAAAGCCGCAATCCGCCGGCTATTGGCCTGCAAGGGCCAGTCACTGTCCAGAATTAACTTTAATTCGACCTGGTGAAAAGCCGCTTTATGCAGCCCGGACAGCAGACAAGCCGACATTCCCGGATCCTGCAGCTTATAAATGGCCGAGAGATTTTGCTTCTGGACAATGATATCTTCAATATATTCCATCGCCTTATGTGCCTTGTTTAATTGCAGATAACCGTGAATTACCTGGATATGATTCATAAAATCATGCTGTTGAAACCGCAGAAACTGAAGCAGCGCCCGGGCGCTGTCCATCTCCTCAATGGGTGAGAGAATAGCCTTTTCATTACTGCTTCCATAGGACTTTCCGGCCATAAGCCGCCTCCTCGCTATTGGATCGTAGGTCGTAATACATCAGTTTTTGTGAAATTACTCACAACGCCGGATACAGTTACGACTCCTTTTGCAAATACTTATACTCTCTCTATTCACACATCAGTTATTATGTATATTCCAGATTTGCAAAAAAAAACCTGCTGCTTTGCGCAACAGGTCAGATTTTTTACATTGCGGCCGCTTCTTCCGGCGGATATACGCTTACTTGTTTGTCAAATTTTCCTTTACGCTCATAGGCCACGCGGCCGGCAACCAGCGCAAACAATGTGTCGTCTTTACCAAGTCCTACGTTAATGCCGGGCTTAATTTTGGTTCCGCGCTGACGAACCAAAATACTGCCAGCTTTTACGCTTTGACCATCGTGTTGTTTCACACCAAGACGTTTGGCTTCACTGTCGCGACCGTTGCGGGAGCTGCCTACACCTTTTTTATGGGCAAATAATTGGAGATCCAATTTGAACATCCTATTCACCTCCTGTGCTCTTCCATTTGTACGAAATCGGGATATTGCCCGACGATATCCTTTAATCCCAGGGCCATGGTCTCGAAAATAGCCCGTACCTCTTCCCTGTGCTCCTGCTGGGTGAGCAGGCAGGAAAGATAGCCCTTTTTACGTTTGACTTCCGGCTGCAGGCCCAGGTATTGCGTAAGCCCCAAAACAACGGTTTGCGTCAATACCGATACGGCCGCACACACGATATCCCGGCCCTTTTCCGCCATGCCGGCATGCCCTTTGACCAAAAAGCCTTTTATCTCACCATGCAAGGTGCGATATAACTCGATCCTAATCATGGTTATGCTTCAATTTTTTCAATTTGAATGCGGGTGAAGGGTTGACGATGGCCTTGTTTGCGACGGTAGTTTGCCTTCGCCTTGTACTTGAAAACAATGATCTTCTTACTTTTATCCTGTTCCAATACTTTGGCCACTACCTTCGCGCCTTCCACCACGGGACGACCGATTTTTACTTCTCCGTCGTTTACTACCGTAAGTACACGATTGAAATCCACAGTATTGCCTACTTCGACCGGCAATTTCTCGATTTTCAACACGTCGCCTTCCTGAACACGATACTGCTTACCACCAGTTTCGATTACTGCGTACATTATTACACCCCCTTATAACAATCTCGCCGAAAAACCAAGGTAGCCGATCTGTTGGTGACTCACTGCCTATTTTACCCGACTGCGTCTTAACCTGTTTCCGCCACAGCTCATATGTCCGCCATGCACGGCTGACTTTTTTGAGCTTTTGGTCGAGTACCGTAGACGTTCCGTGAGTAATAATGTCTTAATCAACCACCGGCCTTTAAAACCCGGTTCGTGCGGTTTGGGGTAGACCTATCAGTCTACAATTTAAAATGTTATCATATGGTAAACATATTGTCAATATTTATTGGTTAGCAATGATTTCTTATCGCCTACCTCCGGAATACGCAGCTGGCCGATATGCAGTTCCTCCCGGCCGCGCATAATCAGGATTTTCCCGATTTCCTTTTCCCACTCTTGCAAGCCGCCCCCGTGGGGACCGTTTATGACCAGCGCCACCTGCGGCGGTACTTCAAAAAGAATGGCTTCCGCCTGCGGTTGCGCGGCGGCGACTTTGCGCAACCGGCGCTTGATGTCAATGGCCGCCGTTTCCTCTGAAGGTATCCGTCCGCGGCCTTTGCAGTAGGGGCATTCCATCGACAGCAGCGACTGCAGATCCGAGCGCACTTTTTTGCGCGTCATTTCCACAAACCCCAATTTGGTCAGGCCCATGACATTTGTTTTTGTGCGGTCTTTTTTGAGACAATCCTGAAACCGGTGCAGCACCTGCTGACGGTGCTCCTCATTTTCCATGTCGATAAAATCTATGATAATAATTCCGCCAATATCCCTGATTCTTAATTGCCGGGCAATCTCTTCCGCCGCATCCAGGTTTGTTTTAAACACAGTATCGGCCAAATTTGTTTCGCCCACAAATTTACCCGTATTCACATCAATCACGGTCAATGCTTCCGTCTGGTCGATGACCACATAACCCCCGCATTTTAGCCCCACTTTGCGCAGCGCCGCTTTCGTGAATTCGCCTTCCAGTCCGTAAAACCCGAAAATATCCGGTCCGGTAAATAATTGCACCCGCTCGGCCAGCGCCGGTCTGATACCGGTCAACATTTCCCGGAGGAGGGAAAATACATTTTTATTATCAACCACGATTTTTTCCACGTCTTCCGTGAAGAAATCCCGCACGATCCGGTTGACCAGACATAGATCCTGATAAATCATGGAGGGCACGGAACTGTTTTTTACACGAAGCTGCAGGGTTTGCCAGATGTGCAAAAGATATTCCGCATCGCCCCTTAATTCTTCTTCACTCTGGCCCTCCGCGGCTGTGCGCACGATCAGCCCCATCCCCGGCGGTTTGATGCTGTCGGCAATCCAGCGCAGCCGTTCCCGTTCCTCTTCCTGGTCTATCCGGCGGGAAATCCCGATATAATCCGCCTTCGGCATCAATACCAGATAGCGGCCCGGCAGGGTGATTTGGGTGGTCAGCCTTGCCCCTTTGGTGCCTACCGCCTCTTTCGCCACTTGCACCAGCAAGGGTTTACCCTCTTCGATGGAGTCCTGGGCGGCCGGTATTTCATATTCTTCCTCATTCTTCTGCGCTGCTTGACCCATGTACAAAAATCCGTTTTTATCCTGGCCGATATTAATGAAGGCGGCTTGCATGCCGGGCAGTATTTTATCGACCCGCCCCTTATAGATATTCCCCACAAGCCCCTGATGTGCGGTCCTTTCAATGCTTAGTTCCGCAACATGGCTATCTTCCAATATTACCACCCGGATTTCCTCGGGGTCGATATTTGCAATAATTTCTTTTGCCAAAAACATCCCCCCGTTTACTATTTGAATACGTCCAACGGAGACAGCAGTTCATTGTGCCGCAATACCCCCAGGAGATTACGGTGGATCACCGCCGCATCTTCCCGCAGCGGCGCGGCATATTGCGCCCGCAGAACCTGCAGTACCTCCTGGGGTTTTACGGAGCCTTTGTCCGTAATATGTACCTGCAGGGCGAGTTTCACCCGGTCGGCGGCTGCTTCCAGCAGGTCCAGTTCCCGGATGAACGGACGAAGGTCAAGGGTGCGGGTGCCCTTGGGAGACGTACGCGTAAAGACAAGTTCCTCCGCCCGGAGTAATGCGGCCAGTTGCGCCCGCAGCACATCTTCCCCGGCGGGTTGGGTCAGCGGCACGTCCAGCGTATATCCGGCCATATTCACGACCTTCATCAGGGCGGCGGGATTTGTCTCCAGCATCCGGTAAGCAACAATATGCAAACCCGCCGGCAATTGCTGTCTGAGGGCCGTAAGCGCCATCTCCGCCGGCCGTGTTTCCCGTAATTCAATATCGACAAATTCGCTGCTGCTGGTAACACCCACGGACAAGGCTGAGGCATAAGCCACCTTGATATGCGGGTTAAAGCCCTCGGACAGGGCAAGGGGCAGTTTGGCGCGACGCAGAGCCCGTTCAAAAGCTCTGGCCAGATCCAGATGGGAGATATAGCGTACCGGTTCTTCCTTGGTAAACTGAATGCGCAGTTTCATGCTTGTCTCCCCCAATCCACAACACCCGCGTCAAGCTGCGGACATACACCGCAGGCGGAACAGGGCCCGCGGCGGCAATCGGCGGTAAAGCGTTCTGTCAGGGCGGCTTCATATTCCCGGCGTAAGTAAGCTGTTGTTACCCCGCAGCCAATATGCGCCCAGGGGAAAACTTCCTCCGCCGGTCGTTCCCGCTCCGTGTAAAAAGCCGGCTCCAAGCCGTTATCCGCGAAAGCCTGCTGCCAACGTTCGAAATGAAAATGTTCCGACCAACCGTCAAAACGGCAGCCCAGTTCCCAGGCCCGGTGAAGCACTTTGGCCAACCGGCGGTCACCGCGGGCAAAAACACCTTCCAGATAGCTTAATTTCGCATCATGCCAGTTAAAAGAAATCCGCCGGTCACGCAGCAGTGAAACCAACAGCTGCTGCTTCTCCTCGATCTGCTTTATGCTGTCCTGCGCCACCCACTGAAAGGGGGTATGCGGTTTGGGCACAAAAGAGGAAACACTCACCGTCAGCCGGCCATTGCGTTTTCCCGTCACCTGCGTATAGATATCCAGCACTTTGTAAGCCAGTGCGGCAATGCCCCTGACATCCTCTTCCCGTTCCGCGGGCAGGCCGATCATAAAATACAGTTTAACGGCCGACCAGCCCGCGGCAAAGGCCGCCCGCACAGCATCCGCCAGATTTTCTTCCGTAACCCCTTTATTAATCACATCCCGCATGCGCTGGGTGCCTGCTTCCGGCGCGAAGGTCAGCCCCGATTTGCGCACCTTTTGCACTTCTTCCGCCAGTTTGACGGAAAAACTGTCAATCCGCAAAGAGGGCAAAGAAATGCTAACCCCCTGGGAACTGAAGGTTTCATTAAGGGTAGTGACCAGTTCCCGCAGGCAGGAGTAATCACTGGAGCTGAGGGAGGTGAGCGAAATCTCGTGGTAGCCCGTATTATCAAGCATCTCCTGCACCAGTTGCTGCAAGCGCTCCATACTCCGTTCCCGCACAGGCCGGTAGATAAACCCCGCCTGACAGAAACGGCAGCCCCGGGTGCATCCCCGGAAGATTTCCAGCATGATGCGGTCATGCACGATTTCCAGGAAGGGCACGATGGGCCTGGTGGGATAATCTACCTTGTCCAGGTCTTTTACAATCCGCTTTTGCACACAGGGGGGGCAAGCTTCGTCCCCGGGAACAACAGCCGCCACCGTGCCGTCAGCATGATAAGTCACATCATAAAAAGCAGGGACGTAAATTCCCTGTAGCGCCGCCATCCGCCGCAGGATCTCCCGGCGACCCCCGGGCTTTCCCGCATCCTTCCAGCCGCTAAAAATATCGGCCACCTCGGTGATCAGTTCCTCCGCCTCACCGATGATAAAAAAATCGACAAAATCAGCTAACGGCTCAGGATTATAAACGGCGGGGCCGCCGGCGATAATCAGCGGCTCTTTTTCACCCCGGGCGGCCGCCCAAAGGGGAATTTGCGCCAGATCCAGCATATTGAGAATATTGGTATAACTCATCTCATACTGCATGTTAAAGCCCACTATATCCATCTCCCCCAGGGGAGTGCCCGATTCCAAAGTCGTCAGCGGCAACTGCGCCCGGCGCAATTCCGCTTCCATGTCCACCCAGGGGGCGTAAACCCGTTCCGCCACTGTGTGCGCCTGGTTATTCAATATATGGTAGAGAATACGGTACCCCAGATTGGACTGGCCCACTTCATACACATCGGGAAAAGCCAGCACCAGCTTACATTTCATAAGCTCATGGGGCTTCCTAATCATATTCCATTCATGGCCCGTATAACGCGCCGGCTTTGTCACGCGGGACAATATCTCGTGATTCATCAATGCCACAGAAATCCTCCATTCAGAGCACACAATTAATCGGTAATCGTTACTATAGTATGTGCCGATCCACGATATCTATTTTACCCTTTTTTCCATCGTTTGTCAGCTTTAAAAACAAACTATGGGAAAGATTTAACGCAAACTGGTTTTGGTTCAATGATTTTCTTTTTTCACCAGCCGGCCCACGGGCGCATCGACCCCGTGAGCCATGATGCCGGCGAGAATTTCCGTCTCGGTCAGCAAACCCATCAGCCGGCAATCTTCCTCCACCACATAGACTGTGTGATATTTTTGCGGTTCAAACCAGCGGACGATGTCCCGCAAAGGCGTAGTGCCGACGGCGGTGAACTGGGCCGTGATTAATACACCTCTGTCAAACAGCTCCGCTTTTTTCTTTGTCAGGTGCCGCATGCATATGTAAGAAGCCATGCCGCGCTCGCGGGTTGCCGCCAGATAGAGAAACACCGCCAAAAAAAATAAAGTTAGGTTTATTACCCCGTAATATATCGACCAACAGCCGGCCGCAGCCAGGCAGATCGCCGTAATGCGTCCGGTATTGGCGGCCTGTTCCGTTGCTTGCCGGTAGCCCACCAGGCTGGTAAGTCCCGCCCGGTAAATCCGGCCGCCGTCCAACGGCAGCGCAGGCAAGAGGTTAAAAAAACCCAAAGCCAAGTTTGTTTGCAGAAAAAACGCGTAGCTTTGCCAGTTAGCTTCCGTATACCTGCCGATCACCCAGGCCGCACCGGCCAACCCAAAATTCACCAACGGCCCGGCAAGGGCGATCCGTTTTTCCACCGCGGGGGACGTATCCATCAATCCCTGAATGCGCGCGACTCCGCCAATGGGCAGAATCTCAATTTCGCTGACCCGCAACCCATAACCTACAGCCACCAGTACATGGGCCAGCTCATGCAGCAGGATGCAGCCGAACACGACGGCCGCCTTCGGTAGCAAACCGACGAGGGAAAAACAAACCATAATGCCGATAAAACCGTTATGGATCATCAACTGGGTGCCGCGGATTCTTCCGATTCGCATTCTACCTCCCAAAAGACGGGGAGTGGGGAGTAGGGGTAACTAAAAGTCCCCACCCTCATCGGCTTTTGTTGACTGCCCTTGAGTTAACCATTTACCCGTTTACGGGTAAATCGGCTCCCCCCATTCCCTATTCCCTATTCCCTATTCCCCATTCCCTGTTTTTTCACGGTCCTACAATCTCCATTTTGCTTTTCGGATCAATTGCCTGGCCTTGGAAGCGAACCTCCAGATAGAGACGTCCCAGGTCGCTACCCTGGCTCCTGCCGGTTTTGGCGATGACCTGACCTTGCGTCACGGGGTCGCCGTTCTGCACCGTGATATCCGTGCAGTAACCATATACTGTCTCCAATTCATTACCATGCTGTAAGATAATAGTTTTTCCGTACTGTGTACTGTCGGAAACCGCCTTCACCCGGCCATCGGCCGCCGCCTTCACCGGTGTGCCCACCGGCGCCTGCCAATCAATGCCTTCGACAAATTTCTGTTCTTTTGTATTGGTGTCTGTCCGCCAGCCATAATTGCCCACCACCTTACCCTCCAAGGGTACGGCTAAAACTGCGGCCGCTTTTTGTTTGTTCATCACCGGTAAATTCTTAAAGACGGATAAATCAATATTCCCCGGGTAATATTTGTCCAGCCCGGTGCGTTCCTTTAGGTAAACAAGATCAATCTCCTTATTCAGGACATAACGCACACCATTATTCAGCATTTTGGCCGTCCAGTGTTCCCCCTCATGGAAAGTGATAAATATCCCAAACAGAGCCATGGAGATTACCACCTGCTTAAGCAGGATGCGACGCCACCGGTAGGGGTCATCATCCGCGTACCCGTAATAATCCCGGTAATACGGGCTATCCCAACGGTGCGGCTGCTTCCACCTGTTGAACCACCATTTCATCTTGCACTCCCCCGTCCCATTGTTCCGTTACAAATATATGGGCCTGGCCTGCGAAATATAACTGGAAATGGGGAGTAGGGAATAGGGAGTAGGGAGTGGGGAAAAAAAGAAGCCCGGCTTGCGCCGGGCTTTTCCCTATTCCCTATTCCCTATTCCCTATTCCCTAAAACATAATCTTCTGTCGTCGCATGTATACATTCAGCAGGATGGCCACCCCGACCATACTTTTGGTCAAGGCGCTGACACCGTAACTCATGAACGGCAGGGGAATGCCCGTGACAGGCATAATGCCCGCCGTCATCCCGACATTGACCAGAACATGGAACAGCAGCATGGAGGTAACCCCTGTGGCCAGCAGGGTGCCGAAATTATCACGGGCTTCGCCGGCGATCTTAATCCCGCGGTATATCACGATGAAATAGAGCAAAAGAATTATCGCCGCGCCGATAAAACCCAGTTCCTCGCCGATAACCGCGAAAATAAAGTCCGTATGGTTCTCCGGCAGAAAGTTTAACTGGCTTTGCGTGCCGGCAAACAGGCCTTTCCCAAACAGCATCCCGGACCCAATGGCAATTTTTGATTGAATGATATGATACCCGGAGCCTAGGGGATCAACGTTGGGATCGATAAACACCAGCAACCGCTTTTTTTGGTAGTCATGCATAAAGTGCCAAAAAATCGGCAGCAGGGCCAGTCCTGATGCGAAAATGCCCGCCAGCAGGCCGGTGCGAATACCGGCCATATAGACCATACCCAAAGTAATGGCGATGAAAACCAGAGATGTGCCCAAATCCGGCTGTAAGAGAATCAGGATAAAGGGCAGACCGACATGCAAGGCCACCGGCACTAAATCTCTTACGGTTTCCAGTTTCCGGTTCTCCAGCATTTTGGCCAAAGTGATGATGATGATGATTTTTGCAAACTCCGACGGCTGCAACGTCACCGGTCCGATCTGAATCCAGCGCTGCGCGCCGAGGGCGGTCTGGCCGACAAAACGCACAGCCAGCAAGGAGATCACACTGAGCCAGTAAAATACACCGGCATATTTGGCCAATGCATTGTAATCCACCGTCAACAAAAAAATTACCAGTAAAGTATTTACCACGGTAAACCCTGCTTGTCTTTCCAGAAAGCGGTACGGCTCTTCCGTGGCCGTGGTAACGTGCGTCGCGCTGCTGATAATGACCAAACTGATGAGTAACAGCGACATTACGGCAAAGATTAATGTATAATCAAGATTTTTCAGCATACGCCGATTGAGCATCAGAATCCCCCATCCCCGGCTACTTCCTTTCTATTATAGCGGAATCACCATCAGCTCGTCCAGTACGGAAAAGAAATGGTTAACACAAAGAACCCAGGAAGCAAAGTGATCTTGTAAAACATATCCGTTTTCCTATGTTCCTGGAACATTGTAATAACAAAAATAAAACAAAGAAACCAATATATTTACCCTTGGCTTCTTTGCTTCTTTGTGTAAATCAATTAATCGTTGTAAAAGCTTGCGCCGCGCTTCATCCGGCGGACAGGTATATTGGCAATAAGCGCCACCGACGAGTTGGAACTGGCAAGGCTGACTTCCATGCCCTTTTCGTCGATTTCCATATATGTTGAAATACTGCGCACGATATCTTCTTTTAATATTTCAATAAATTGCGGCGATACGTTTACCCGGTCATGGACCAGGACCAGTCTTAACCGTTCCTTGGCAATATCTTTGCTCCCCGCGGAACCTTTACCGAAGATGCGATTAATAATGTTAAACATTAAAACTCCTCCTCTCCTTGATCATAGGCCGAAAAACTTTTTCAGCCGATCAACCAACCCTACTTCCAACTCCAAGGACATCAGAGGAACATTTTCACCGAGAATACGCCGTACGATGTTGCGATAGGCCTGACTGGCCCGGGATTGTTCATTACAGATTGCCGGCTCTCCCCGGTTGGTCGATACGACAATATGTTCGTCTTCCGGCACAACCCCCAACAGGTCGATGGCCAGGATATCAATCATATCATCAATATCCATCATATCCCCTTTCTTGACCATTTGGGGACGAATACGGTTTACGACCAATTTGGGATTATGCATTTCCGCGGCCTCCAGCAGGCCGATTATCCGGTCGGCGTCCCTTACCGCGGAAACTTCCGGGGTAGTGACGATGATCGCCCGGTCGGCGCCGGCAATGGCATTCTTAAAGCCTTGTTCAATGCCCGCCGGACAGTCAATAATTACAAAATCAAAATCCTGCTGCAGTTCTTCACAAAGCTGCCGCATCTGCTCGGGGCTTACCGCGTTTTTATCCCTGGTTTGGGCCGCGGGCAGTAAAAATAATTTATCATAGCGTTTGTCCCGGATTAGGGCCTGTTTCAGACGGCAATTACCTTCGGTAACATCTATCAGATCATAGACAATGCGATTTTCCAGACCCATGACCACATCAAGATTCCGCAAACCGATGTCTGCGTCCACTAATACTACCTTCTTATCGGCAAGTGCTAGCCCGGTTCCGATGTTGGCCGTGGTCGTCGTTTTACCCACACCTCCTTTGCCGGAGGTGACAACTATCACTTCACTCAAGGCGATTCCTCCTCTAACGCAAATTAGCTGGTTCAATTACCACTTCACCGGCTCGCATACGCGCAATCTCCGGACACACCGGCGGCTTGGCCCCATCCGGCGCACAAGCAATTACATTGGCAATGCGTAATTGCGTGGGCTGTAAGCGGTGAGCAGCTACCCAAGCTTTTGCATTGCCGTGAATGCCGGCATGAACCGCTCCCCTGCACACACCAAGTACGATAATATCGCCGCCGGCCATCACGGAAGCGCCGTGATTAACGTCGCCTAACAGCAATATGGATCCGTCATGCGTAATCTGCTGGCCGCTGCGTAGCGTGCGGGTTACAATCAATGGTTCCCTGTCCCGGGAAATTTCCGCGGGAGAGGCAGGCACCACCGTATCGACTTGTTCTTTGACCGCTTCCTGTTCCCCCTTGGCCATCCAGCGCAGCAGAATAAGTCCATATTCTTTTTGCAAAATATCCGATAATTCGAGGTAATGAGCAGGCTGCAACTCTCTGTTACCCGGATGGACAATCACTTTCGCCCCTCGAAAAAAGCCGGCTGTTTCCTTTAATTTGTCCCGCAGCCTTTTAAGCAACAAAGTATAATGGATTTTATCATTCAGTACCAACTGCAGACCCTTTGCGGTCCCCTTGAAAACTACTACATCGTCCTGTTTCATGCGGGCTCATTACACCACCAAAGTTTACATTATCTGCGCCGCCGTCCTGTACGGCTCCCGCCTTCCGGGAATCACCAGGCTGCAAAGAACAAACTGAGCTGACCCCAGCCGCCCCCCCTCGGCGCACTTAAATTTCATGGTCTATATTCTCCCGCCCGTCCGTTTATTCCTGCATTGATGAGAAAAAAATCCATGTGGGATGGGAATATGATTTACACAAAGAAGCTAAGAAGCAAAGGGTTTTAATAAACTTAAAGAAGCCCATTCAAGATGTTGAGGGGGATAATGAACCGCCAAGGAGCCATGACGCCAAGATTGTTTTTATCATTAAGGTTTATTTCACGCTGTAAAATGTGCCTCAAAAAGAAAAAAATAAATTGGGGAACGCTGAGGCTGTAAACCTCCGGGTTCCCCAAAGTTTGTCTACTTGCATTGACTCTTTTCCCTTGGCGCCTTTGCGTCTTGGCAGTTCAATATTTTTTAGTTTTACAATATTGTACCCGGTTGCAAGGCCACGGGCTGCTCCAGCGCGGGCGAAGGCTGGTTGATATTGAAGGCCGCCTCCATCACTTTGCGGGCGACGGGTCCCGCCGCCGAGCCGCCATGACCGCCCTGTTCAATGACGACAATTACCGCAATGGTGGGCTCATCAAAGGGAGCATAGCCCGCAAACAGCGCGAAGTCATCATAGGGCGGGTTTTCCGCCGTACCTGTTTTCCCCGCCACGGGAACGGGGAAATTCTCGAATACTCCCCCGGCGGTGCCGTCGGTGGCTACCCTGCGCAGGCCCTCCCGCAACATATTTGTCGTCATGGGATCTAAAGGCACCCTGCCAATTTCCTCCGGTCCAAATTGCTGTTTTATTTCCCCGTTTTGCCCGCGGATTTGGCTAACCAGCCACGGCTTATAAAGCACTCCGCCATTGGCCACGGCACTGATCACATTGGCCAGTTGCAGCGGTGTATGCATTTGAAAACCCTGGCCGATGGCAATAAACAGATTTTCCACCTCGAACCATTCTTCAGCCATTTTCTCCTGTTTCCAGGCACGGCTGGGCACCAGACCCGCCGCCTCCCCCGGCAGACTGATGCCGGTAGGCTTGCCCAGGCCCCAGAGCCGGGAATACTTCTCCATATTGTCTATCCCCAGGCGCAGGCCCATTTCATAGAAATAAACGTCGCAGGAATCGGCCAGCGCATGGATAAAATCTTCATTGCCATGGCCCGCGGTATCCCAACACCAAACATCGTAGATGCGGTGACGGCCGCCACAGAATATCTGCTCATAGGGCGTGACTTTTCCCGTTTCCAATGCGGCCGCACCGGTGACAATCTTAAATATGGAGCCCGGCGCATATTCACCGGCTATTGCCCGGTTGTTGAGGGGATGAAATTTATTTTCCGCAATCTTCTGCCAGTTAACCTGGGAGATGCCTCCGCCGGCAAACCAGTTGGGGTCAAAATTCGGCCGGCTGACCATGGCCAGTATTGCGCCGGTTTTGGGGTTGATGGCTACGACGGCGCCGGCCTGCGCATTTTTATAGGGCGTCTGTTCCTGCAGATATTTGAGCTGCTCGTCCAGAGCCTGCTCGGCCGCCTTTTGAATGCGCGTATCCAGCGTCAGGACAATATCGTCCCCGGGTACCGGATCCTTCTTGCCCATGACCTCAACGGGACGCCTGTTTACATCCACTTCCACCTGCTGTCCGCCGTCCACCCCCCGCAGGATGTCGTCGTAGAACCATTCCAGACCATCCTTGCCGATAATGTCACCGGATTTATAGCCCTTGCCTTTACGCTTTTCCAGTTGCTCTTCACTGATTTCCCCCACATAACCAAAGGCATGGGCCGCCAATGTTTTAAAGGGATACTCGCGAATAGGCTGGACCTGAACAACTACGCCGGGCAGTTCACCCCGCCGTTCTTCAAGTTTTGTAACCGTCACAGGATCCAAGTCTTTTTTAATGAGCACCGGCTCAAAGGAGCCGGGCTTCCTATTAATCTTTTCCTGGATTTCCTGCGGATTAATGTTTAAAATGGCGGCAAGTTTATCGATAACCGCATTTTCCACCGGTCCGGTTAACGGCATAATTTCCACCGAGAAGCCGGGACGGTTTGATACCACCGGTACCCCGTACCGGTCATAAAAAGTTCCCCGCGGAGCCATGATAGGGATAAGTCGAATCCGGTTGCCATCAGCCAGTTTAGCATAGTACTTGCCTTGTACAGCCTGCAGATAACCCAATCGGCCGATCAATAGCATAAAAACCAGAATAGCAAGGATAATAAATACATCCGCGCGGTTTCTCTCTCGTTTTGCCAGCACGGGCTTTCTTGCTCCTTTCTAGAATTCAGTTGTATGCCGCCCTAAGGGCCATATCAGTTTGCGGAAGCTAAACATGCCAAAGTAAACAAAGGGCATTAGTAAGCAATTGTAAATGGCCGACGGCACTACATTTTTACCGATCAGCAAAAAAAACGGCGCTTCAATGCCCAGTGTCAGGGCACATATGTAAAGGATTATTTCATGGAAAATCGTCGCCAGGAAGATTGCCACCAGCGGCAGCAGGGGATTATCTTTAAATACCTTTTTCTCAAAACCCCCCACAGTATAGCCGGTTATCAGTTTTGCCAGTGTATACATGCCAAAAAACTGGGCTGTCAGTAAATCCCACAACAGTCCACTGAAAAACCCGACACTGACTCCGGAGGTACGTCCGGAGATCAGCGCGGCGGAGACAGTTACCATCAGCAGTAAATCGGGACGTGCATTCCCGACCTGCAAAAAAGAAACTACCGTTGATTGGAGAACAACACCGGCTGTTATGATAAGTCCTAACCATAAATACGGCACGAAATTCCCCTCCTATTGTTTTACCCCCGGCTGCGGCGGTACCGCAGGAGGAATTTCGCTTTTCGCGCTGCGAATAACCAAAACCTCTTCCAATTTGGAAAAATCCACCGCGGTTTTAATCTCCGCGTACTTTAACAGTCCGCCTTCTTCGTTCTTGACATCATAAACCTCGCCGACCGGTATCCCCTTGGGGAAAATGCCGCCCAGGCCCGAAGTAATGATGATATCCCCCTTGATAACATCACTTTCCCGCGCCAGGTTCGTCATGCGAGGAACAGCAGCGGCCTGGGCCTGCCCGACCACAATACCCGTCACCCGCGATTCCGGGCGCTGAACTAAGCCGCCCACCGCGCTGCGCGGATCAAGGATCAGCATTACTTTGGCCGAAGTTTCATAAGCAGACACAATATGGCCGACCAGTCCCTGTGGTGTGATGACCGACATGTCCTTTGTCAGACCGCTGTCCGTACCCCGGTTAATTACAATGGTGCTGAACCAGGTTCCCGGTTCACGGCCAATAACCGCAGCCGTCACTAAATCAAACCGGGGCGCATTCTGCCTGTAGTCCAGGAGTGCCTGCAGCCGCTGGTTCTCCGAGTTCAGTTCAGTCAGTCTGATATTATTCTGGCGAAGCTGCTCCACCTCTTGGCGCAGCGCCTCATTATCCCGGTAGACACTCATTAGTTTCGCACCGGAGGAAAACCAGCCGTTAACCCCGTAGGCCAATTTGCTCACCGCTTGTTCCACAGGAGTAAATATGATACGCACCAGCCCTTCAGCGAGCGGTATCTTGTATGTGTTTGTCGCTGTGCCATGCATCAGGACAATCACAAGAATAACGGCAATTATAAAAATGGCCGTTTTCTTATAGCGAAAGAGCGGCATGATAATCCCGCCCTTCTAGCCGATTTTCTTCGGAGAAACAAGGATGCGTTTTAATACATCAATGCTCTCCAGCGCCTTACCGGTACCCAGCGCCACGCAAGACAGGGGCTCTTCCGCCAAGTGCACCGGCATACCTGTTTCCTGGTTTAACAGCTTATCCAGCCCGCGTAATAAAGAACCCCCCCCGGTCATGACAATACCGCGATCCATAATATCCGCGGCCAGTTCCGGCGGAGTCTTTTCCAGCGTTACTTTCACCGCCTCAATAATGCTGGCTACCGGTTCGGCCAAAGCCTTTTGCACTTCCTCCGCGGTAATCGTGAGGGTTTTGGGCAGACCGGTAACGAGATCCCGGCCCCGGATGTCCATCTCCGTTTCTTCGAGGAGTAAAGCGGAGCCGATGGTTATTTTAATCTCTTCCGCAGTTCTTTCGCCAATCATTAAATTATAAGTTCTTTTTACATACTGCACGATGGATTCGTCCATTTCATCGCCGCCAACCCTGATAGAACGGCTGGTTACAATGCCCCCCAGGGAAATGACCGCCACTTCTGTGGTTCCCCCGCCAATATCCACCACCATGTTGCCTGTTGGTTCATGTACCGGCAAGCCTGCGCCGATAGCAGCCGCCATGGGCTCCTCGATGAGATATGCTTCCCGGGCGCCGGCTTGCGTGGTGGCGTCCGTCACGGCCCTTTTTTCCACCTCTGTTACGCCGGAAGGTACCGCAACCACAACTCTGGGACGGACAAAGGACCGTTTGCCCATAGCTTTGTCAATAAAGTATTTCAGCATGCTTTGGGTAACGTCAAAATCCGCGATCACTCCGTCTTTCATGGGACGAATGGCGGTTATATTGCCCGGTGTACGGCCAATCATCTGTTTGGCTT
The DNA here is from genome assembly GCA_002411145.1 of Firmicutes bacterium UBA5324. Taxonomy (GTDB): domain Bacteria; phylum Bacillota; class Negativicutes; order UBA11029; family UBA11029; genus UBA11029. Next base: position 18,308 of record DHRA01000015.1, read on the forward strand.
CTTCACCAACCGCCAGCACCGTACCCGTATCCCTCTGAATTGCAACGACGGAAGGCTCACGCAGCACGATGCCTTTCCCTTTTACATGTACGAGAGTATTGGCTGTACCAAGATCAATGCCCATATCCCGTGAAAATGAACTAAAAAAACTCATTTATGAAATCTCCTTTCTATCAAATCCAAAAGTGTATATTTTTCATAAATATAATAATACTAATGCGTTGTTATAGTATTCCCTGATCTTTCAAGCTAACATACCTACCGTCGCCAATTATAATGTGGTCCAGAACGGCGATGTCCATCAGTTTACCCGCTTCCGCCAGGCGCTTGCTGACCGCAATATCCTCCGCACTTGGCGCCGGATCACCGCTCGGATGATTATGTACGAGGATCACCGCCGCCGCCGAATGCCGGATTGCTTCCTTAAAGATCTCCCGCGGATGCACAACCGAGGTGTTCAGGCTGCCTACGAACACCGTCGGCGCCCCTAACACGTGGTGCTTGGTATTTAAGAGCAATATCCGAAAATACTCCTGCTGCAGCCAGCGCATTTCCGTCATGAGCAAATTGGCCGCATCTTCGGGACGATGGATCGTCTGCCGGACTTCAGTCTGTAATCCGGCCAGCCGGTTGGCCAATTCCAAGGCCGCTTTTATTTGGGCCGCCTTTGCCAGTCCAATTCCCTTTACCGCGCTCAATTCGTCAATACTGCTTTTCTTTAATTCCTGCAACCCGCCAAACTCGTTTAACAGGCGCTGGGCCAACGCCACCGCCGTTTCTGTACGTGTGCCGGTCCGTAGGATAATCGCCAGCAATTCGGCCGCTGTCAGTTCCCCTGGCCCCTTCAACTGGAGCTTTTCCCGCGGCCGGTCTTCCACCGGCAGTTCTTTCACCGTCAAGCGGTATTGCTCAGGCATGGCCCGCACTCCAGCCCGCCGCGTTAAGCATGTCCATTAACCGGGCCAACGGCAAACCCACCACATTAAAATAACAGCCGTTAATGCGGGGAATAAACATGGCGGCCCGCCCCTGAACAGCATAGGCTCCCGCCTTGTCCATCGGTTCGCCGGTGGCGATATAGGCTTCTATTTCTCCGATGTTCAGCGGCCGGATACTCACCCGGGTAATTTCATGCCCGCGCAGCAGCTTCCCGTCTGCCAGCCGTATCACGGCCAAACCGGTGATAACCTGATGCTCCCGTCCCTGCAGATGCAGGAGCATGCGACGGGCGTCCTTCCTATCGACGGGTTTCCCATAGATGACGCCGTCCAAAACAACAAGCGTATCGGCGCCAATCACATAACCCTCGCCGGTAAAGCTGCCGGCCACATCCTGTGCTTTCAGCACGGCCAGATGCTCCGCCAGTTCCTCCGGTGCCAAGGCTTGGGCTTCTTCTACCACATCACTGGGTACAACCTCACACTTCAGACCAATCTGGGCCAGCAGCTCACGCCGCCGCGGAGACGCTGACGCAAGTATGATACGGGACATAGCTTCCTCCTAAAAGCGCCGGAGCAGAAAAACCGCCAGTATTGCCCCCACAATGCTGATTATATTAGGATGGAGCGACAAACCAACGACAAACTGCACGATATACAAGTTGATTGTAACCGGTGGGATATCAAGAATGGTAAAGGTCTTTACCAAGTAGGGCGCAAGACCGGCCAGGGCTTGAAAGCTATTGAGCAATTCTCCCAGCAACCCCCCGAAGACCGCACCCACGATTAAGAAGATCACAACCATTCCCGCATCTTTTTTCACCAAGATATCCCCTCCTGCGTCATTTTGCAGGCACCATGTTTCTCACCGGCCTGCCCTTGTCCAAAACTAGAATTTCTTAGCAATTCTTCTGTGTTCTACACAGAAGCGGGAAATCCTTGCCCGAGCGCGAAAAATATTCGCGCTTTCATTTTTTAGTGTATCATTTCGTATCCCGCTTTACAAGTGGTGGGTTTAATTTACATAACTGTTGGATGTTGTTCCGTAATAATGAAAAAAGAAGCACCATTTTACGGTGCTTCCACGGTATCCTCTTCTACCAACCCCGGCTATATTGCTCCGCACAGGGTATGCAGACGATTTGTCCGTCCTTTACTCTGGCCCGGGGCTCCATTACCGCCTCGCCGCAGACGGCACAGGTGTGGGACGGGAAAATACTGGCTTTGGCAGGCAGTTCGACATTAACGTGACGCAACTCACAAAACTCTTCGTCCGGCATCTCAAGTATATAATGAATGCGATCATGCTGATGGCGGTGGAAAGCTTCCCGCTCGGCGAAATTAGCGGTGCCGTTGTTGATCTTCTCCCGGAGGGCGACCATTTCGGGGTCCTTCGGCCAGAGATTATTCTTTACGGCAATCCGTACAGATTTGCCACTGTTACGGCAGCCAATGGTGTAAACCGATTTACCGTAATCACGATAAATAAGATTTCCCTTCCCGAGGCTGCAGCCGGCGAGCACCTGGACGGCATCTACGCCGCAGGCGTCATTCTCCACAATGGCTACCAATTCTTCATCGGCGGAGCGGACCGAGGCCAATGCCGCCAGCGCCATGGTGGCCGCCCGGTAGCCGATGGCCAGACCCGGGCAGGCATGCCCGTGAAAATCCCGGCACTTTTCCCAATCACTCTTTTCCATACACATAGCTTTATTCTCCTTTACTTTTAACAAATACGCGGCAGCAGTTCACCGGAGGAGATGTCAATGATTCGTGTGCTGCCGATAAAAGTACGCAGCGCGACTCTCCGGGTATCTGCCGTTACTTCACCAATAATGCGGGCATCTTTTCCATATTCATGCCCCTGGAACACTGCTAAAACCTGTTCGGCCACACTGCCGGCCACAACGGCAATTAACTTGCCTTCATTGGCCAGATGCAGCGGGTCCAGCCCCAGCAGTTCACAGCTTGCTTTTACTTGCGGCTTTAGGGGCAGGCTTGTTTCGTTAATCATCATCCCGGTCTTGCTGCTGGCGGCTATTTCATTCAGAGTAGAAGCCACGCCGCCGCGGGTCGGGTCACGCAGAACATGGATGTCCTGCTTAAACCGGAGCAGTTCACCGACTAAACCGTTTAGGGGTGCACAGTCGCTCTCCAGGTTTGCCTTAAAGCTCAAGCCTTCCCGCAGACTCAAGATCGTCATCCCATGGTCGCCAATGGTTCCGGAAATGATCACCTTATCACCGGGCTGCGCATTTGCTGCCGAAATAGAGACATGTTCATCAAGGACGCCAATGCCGGCGGTATTGATGAACATGCCGTCGGCCGCTCCTTTGCCCACCACCTTTGTGTCGCCGGTAACAATTTGCACACCGGCGGCGGCGGCGGTGTGGGCCATGGTGCGTACGATTTCTTCCAGCTCCGACAGCGAAAAGCCCTCTTCGATAATGAACCCGGCGCTTAAATAGCGAGGGTACGCGCCCCGCATAGCCAGATCATTAACCGTACCACAAATCGCCAGTTTACCGATGTTGCCGCCGGGAAAAAAGCGTGGCGTTACCACATAGGAGTCGGTGGTAAAGGCAATCCTGCCATGGGGCAGCGCTAAAGCGGCGGCATCCTCCAGCGAATTCAGGACCGGATTATCGAAATATCTTAAAAACATATCATTTATCAACTGCTGGGATAAGCGCCCGCCACCGCCGTGACCGAGCAATATTTTGTCCATAGGCTCTTCCTTCCTCTCA
>DHRA01000015.1:22150-39003 GCA_002411145.1 Firmicutes bacterium UBA5324
AAATTATTCCCGGTATCTATAATAGGCCGCGCAGGACCCTTCACTGGAAACCATACAGGGACCCACCGGATTCTCCGGCGTACAAAGGGCGCCAAACAGGGCACATTCCGCCGGCAGCTTAACACCGCGCAAAATGTCCCCGCAGGCACAGGCTTTATGTTCGACCGACTCGCCCGGTTCCACCGCAAAGCGCCGTAAGGCGTCAAAGTCCTGCCACCGGGCATTAATCCTCAGGCCACTGCCCGGTATCACGCCCAGCCCGCGCCATTCACTGTCGCAGGGCTCAAATACTTGCTGCATTGCGGCCAAGGCCGCCGGATTACCCTTCGCTTTTACCACCCGGCGGTATTCATTTTCAATTTTCGCCGCCGACCCCTGCCGGCGAATGAGCATGAGAATCGCCCCGAGCACATCCCTGGGCTCAAAACCGGCGACCACACCGCTTATACCATATTCCTCCGCCAGAAAATCATATACGTCCGCCCCAATGATGGCACTGACGTGTCCGGGGAGAATAAAACCGTTGAGACCCAGCTCGCCCGAGTCAAGCAACGCCCGCAACGCGTTGGGTAATGTTTTATGAATACACAGGACCGAGAAATTCTGCAGATTAGCCTTTTTCGCCTCCATGATGCCGAAAGCGGCACTGGGGGCGGTCGTTTCAAAACCTACGCTGTAAAATATAACGGGCCGGTTAGGATTTTCTTTGGCAATTTGCAACGCTTCCAGGATAGAATAAACAACCCGGACATCACTGCCGCCGGCCCGTTCCCTGAGCAGGCTGCTATGGGAACCCGGCACACGCAGCATGTCCCCAAAAGTGGTTAAGATTAAGCCGGGGGTTCGCGCAAAGGCAATGCCTGTATCAATCTCGCGGGTGGCGGTCACACAAACCGGGCAGCCGGGTCCCGACAAAAGCCGGATATTCGCCGGCAGCATATTACGCAACCCGTAGCGGCTGATGGTCATGGTGTGCGTACCGCAAACTTCCATAAAAGCCAGGGGAAGGGTACATTTTTTAATTTCCTTGATTAACCCTTGAACGATTTTCGCTTCTTCCATCCTATTTGTCCTCTTCCATCATTTTCTTGAGCTCGATAAACAGTTCCATAGTTTCTTCCGCTTGTTTCTCGTCGATGATACTGATGGCAAAGCCGGCATGAAGCATCACATAATCGCCGATTTTTACTTCCGGTGTCATGGCAATGGAAATCGTCTGTGTTACGCCGTCAAATTCAACGTCCGCTGTGGAGCCTGCGATTTTTACAACCTTCGCTGTTACGCCCAGACACATGCTTTTATCAACTCCATATTCTAAAAAAGTTATTTTGGGTTAGAAGTCTGAATTCTATTTACTCGCGTAGTGGGCCATCATCGCCTGGCCGAGGGAAATTCCTCCGTCATTGGCCGGCAGCTTTTGCGGCCAATACGCCGCGAAACCGCTGTCGGTAAGCTTTTTTAATATTCCTTCTAATAAATAGGCATTTTGAAATACGCCGCCACTCAGGCACACTGTTTTCACGCCGGTTGCTGCACCAATCCGGCAGCAAATCAGGGTTAAGGCGTTAATCAGCGTATTATGAAACTTCGCGGCCATGACCGGCGGGGAAATTCCCTTCACCGCGTCCTGATACAGTTCTGCCAGCAGCGGGGCCGGATCAAGGATATATTGCTCCTCTATGGCAAAATTATAACTTTCGCAAACATGTTCGTCAATGATGCTTTCCAGACGTATGGCCGCTTCCCCCTCATAGCGCACGGTCCGGCCGATATTCAGCAGTGCCGCCGCCGCGTCAAACAGCCTGCCGCAGCTTGAAGTCAAAGGCGCGTTTAACCCTTTGTCCATCTGTTGCCGCATCAGCAGCTGCTCCTCCCCGGCAATCAGGTCCGTAAATTGGCTAAAGCGGCTGATCTCTTCCCCAAACAGACTGTAAAGATAGCCGAAGGCCATGCGATAGGGGTGTTTAATCGCTTTTTCCCCGCCCGGCATACGTACATACTTTAGATGGCCCAGCCGGGTAAAGGAGCGGTAAGAGCCCAGGAAAAATTCGCCGCCCCACAAATTGCCGTCGGTACCATAGCCGGTACCGTCACAGGCTATGCCGATCACCTGATTCTGCAGACCGTTTTCCAGCATGCATGCGGCAATATGCGCATGATGGTGCTGTACGCCGACCAGCCGCACATTGGGCAAGCTTTGGGCGTACTGGGTGGACAGGTAGCGGGGGTGTAGATCATGGACCACAATCTGTGGGTTGCTGCGAAAGATATATCTATAGAAATCAATCATCCGTTCGTAATACTCGTATGTTGATAAGTTTTCTAAATCACCGATATGTTGACTGACAAAAGCCTGACAACCCCGTGTCAGACAAAAGGTATTTTTTTGTTCCGGCCCGCAGGCCAGAATCTCCGGCAGTTGCTCAGGCAGCAGCACCGGTTCCGGCGCATAGCCCCGGGCCCGCCGGATGACGGCCTCACGGCCGGCCAGTAAACGGGTTACCGAATCGTCGATCTTATTTACAATGTCTCTGTTGTGCAGCAAGAAACAATCGGCAATATCACCTAACTTGGCAATCGCTTCCCCGTTGTCGCTTACCAGGGGTTCCTCGGAAATATTGCCGCTGGTCATGACCAGCGGATGCTTACAGCCGCTCAAAAGCAGGTAATGTACTGGTGTATAGGGCAACAGGACGCCAAGGGTCGGCAAACCCTGGGCAACGCTTGGCGCCATGCCCGTGTCGGCACGCTGTTTCAATATGACAATGGGCCGCCGCGGACTTAGCAGCAGCTTTTCCTCGGCAGGGGAAAGCTCACAAAAATGCCTTACCTGCTCAAGGTCGGCCATCATAACAGCTAGAGGTTTACCATAACGATGTTTACGGCGGCGCAGTTGAGCGACAACGGCTTCCTTGGTGGCATCACAGGCCAGATGAAAGCCGCCCAGCCCTTTAATGGCCGCGATCTTCCCTTCCGCCAGCGCCTGGACCGTCAGCGCGACAGGATCGCCCTGCCCGCTTTGCAACGGCTTGCCGCCCAGAAACTCAAGGTGCGGACCACATGCCGGGCAGGCATTGGGCTGGGCGTGGAAACGACGGTCTGCCGGATCATGATATTCCCGGCCGCATTCCGGGCAAAGAGGGAATGGACCCATGGATGTATGCGGTCTGTCATAGGGCATATCACGAATTATGGAAAACCGGGGACCACAATTGGTACAATTGATAAACGGATATCCATACCGGCGGTCGCCGGCGGAAAATAATTCACGCAGGCAATCCGCGCAGGTACAGACATCCGGCGCAATAGCCACATATTCGCCAGGCACCGCCCGGCTTTGTCTGATTTCAAAACTTTCGTATCCGGCTGGCTCGGCCTCCCGCACAGAAATTGCCTCGATCCGCGCCAGCGGCGGCAACTGCATTGTTAAATCTTCAAAAAAGCCCTGCAGGGCTTTTTCTTCGCCTTCCACTTCAATCTGCACACCGGCCGATGAATTAAAGACCCAGCCGTATAAGCCATACCGCCGGGCAATTTGAAAAATAAAGGGGCGAAAACCCACCCCTTGTACTATCCCTGTTACATGAATTATGCGCCGGGATATATCTCCGTTTTTCTGTTCATTAACCAATCCGTCCATGCTTGTATTCCTTCACCAGTTTTGCATGATATGGCAAAAATCGGTACTTGTTCGTTGAGGGCCCGTATGCCCTTTTCAAAAAGCGCAAAATCGAATTCAACCGCATGCGCTATGTCAATTTTATTCAGAATGATCGCATCCGCATCAGTAAAAATAGCCGGATATTTATAGGGTTTATCATATCCCTCGGTAGTGCTGGACATCACAATCCGCAGTTGCTCACCGAGTTTATAGCTGGCGGGACATACCAGATTGCCCACATTTTCGATGAAGAGTATGCTGTTGTCGGGGAGCCCGAACTGGTTGATGGCACTCTGGATCATGTTCGCATCCAGGTGGCAACCGCCCCCGGTATTAATCTGGGCAACCGGCACGCCCATGGCGGCAAACTTGTCGGCATCGATCTGCGAGGCAATGTCCCCTTCAATAACGGCGAAAGGCGTGCGATCTTTAACCGCATTATACGTGGCCGTAATGAAGCTTGTTTTCCCCGCGCCGGGTGACGCCATCAGATTACAGGTCAGCACTTTTCGTTCGTTAAAAACGCGGCTGTTTTCGGCAGCGATGGTGTTGTTTGCGCTCATAATGTCTTTAAGCACTTTGACCATTCTCACTTCCACTAGTTCTCCACCACCAGACTATCAATATAGAATTCCGTACCGCCTTCACAAATTTTGGCATCGGCGCCGCAGCGAGGACAACGGAAAGTGTTTTCCTTGCGTTTATACCGGTGTTTGCAGGCAGTGCATTGGAAAAACGCCGGAATCCGTCTAAAGTTAAGCTTGGCGCCTTCCGCCGCAGTATCCTTGCTCAAAGCGTCAAAATAGAATTGAACCGAGTCATCGGCGACACTTGAAAGTTCGCCGATGACCAGGTTAATTTCCATCACACGGGCATTGTCCGCCTCGCGTGCACTTTCCAGAGCAATATCCAGTATATTCTTGGTTACTGCCATTTCATGCATTCTGTCTACCTTAAGCCTGCGCTTCCGGTGCCGCCGGTTTTTTCACCACCGGGGGTTTACCGATGCTGGCTTGCGGTTCTTTAACGTAAGCCGCCGTACGGAAGTTTTTATTCAGATGCAGGCACTTTTTGGGGCAGGCCTCCACGCAAACACCGCAAATAACGCAGTTGTACGGATCAAGCTCCCACTTGGCATTGGCTTTATCAACATTCAAGCAGGTTGACGGGCATTTGCGCTGACAGATCCCGCAGAAAATGCAGTTATCGATATCAATTTCCAACTGTCCCCGGGCGTTTTCAAAAGCTTCCCTTTTCTCAAAGGGATACATCCGGGTAGCAGGCTTCCCAAACCAGTTTTTAAGTATGGGTTTTAACATGCCGAACATATCAACATTCCTCCTTCTCTTAACGCTCGGTGCAGCTAATGCACGGGTCAATAGTTAATGCCAGAACAGGTACATCTGCCAATTCACAACCGGGCAACATGGTCAGGAAGGCAGGAATGTTAGCAAAGGTCGGGGTACGTACATGCATTCTTTCGAGGTTCTTCGTGCCGTTTGCTTTCAGGGTATAGGTTACCTCGCCGCGCGGCTGTTCTACTTGAACCATTACTTCCCCAGTCGGATTTCCTTTAACCGGTACGTTAATCTCACCTTGAGGAATCTTCGCGACAGCTTGCCGCAACAGATCCAGGGCCACGAAGATTTCCCTGAACCGCACAAGCGTACGTGCGTAGCAGTCACCGGCGGTTTCCACAACCGGCTCAAAGTTCAAATATTTATAACCGGCATAACCCAGCATCCGGGCGTCCCATTTAACGCCGCTGCCGCGCAGCATCGGACCGGCCATACCAAGTTTCCATGCTTGTTCCTTGTTGATTACACCGATACCGACAGTTCTTTCTTTTACGGTGTAGTCGTTTACGATGGAGTTTTCAATGGCTTTTACTTCCCGTTCGATGCGGTCAGCCAGCTTGAGGATTGCCTGGAGCATTTCCGGACTGATGTCACGGCGTACGCCGCCCACCTGACAGGTCGAGATGATAACCCGGCTGCCGGCGGTTGCTTCCATCATGTCCACAACAGCTTCACGGATTTTCCAGGTTTCCATGAACAGGGACTCAAAACCAAAGGCGTCGGCCAGCAGGCCCAACCAGAGCAGGTGACTGTGAACGCGGTGCAGTTCCGACCAGATTACCCGCAGATAATCGGCCCGCTCGGGAACTTCAATGTTCATCAAACGTTCGATACCGAGACAATAGGTCATGGCATGCTGAAAGCTGCAAATGCCGCAGATCCGCTCTGCCACGAAGACCATTTGATGGAAGTCTCTTACTTTAACCAGACGCTCAAGGCCACGGTGCACATAGCCGATTTGCGGTAAAGCCTCAACTACTTTTTCATCTTCTATGACAAGTTTCAATTGTATCGGTTCCGGCAACACAGGGTGTTGAGGCCCAAAGGGAATTACTGTACGTCTTTCACCCATGACTAACCCTCCCTCTTCGCAGTATCAGCTTTATTTTTCCACTTCTTGACCAAAGAGACATCAATGCCCGCCATGCTTTGGGGAGCGGCTTCCACGCCTTCCAAGGCAACATATAAACGTCCGCCAAAGTCAACGACCAGGTTTTTATACTTCAAGCCAAACAGATCCTGGTTTTCATTTTCGATGAGCAATGCATTGAAAAAGATCGGTGAAATACTGGGGATTTCCGCACCCTTTGCGGCCTTCATGCGCAAAGTGATAACGTCAAAATCCTTGCCGAATTCATAGAGTAACTCAAATCCTTCTTCGGATTCAAAAACATCTGCGATGATAAAACGATAACCATTGTCCATTAGTTTTTGCGCTTCCGCGACGAGGCTATCGGGTGTAATCTGCTTCTCAACAGTTTCCCCTTTTTGATTAAGCAGCATTAATTTGCACCTCCTACACAGCTTTGCTGTTCATTTTAGCGACTTTTTCCTGGAATTTCTGCAGGCCAAGCACAACACCGTCGATAATTGCTTCCGGTCTTGCCGCGCAGCCGGGTACGTATACGTCAACAGGAATTACCTTGTCGGCACCCTGTACAACATTGTAGCACTCGGAAAAGATTCCGCCGGTGCATGCGCAAGCGCCGATGGCCACTACTACTTTAGGCTCCGGCATTTGCTCATATACGTTCCGCAATACCCGCTCATTCCGGGGGTTAACCGTGCCAGTCACCAAAAGAACGTCAGCATGTTTAGGATTACCAATATTCAGAATGCCAAACCGTTCAACATCATAAAGGGGGGTTAGACAGGCCAGTACTTCAATATCGCAACCGTTGCAGCTGCCGCAGTCGAAGTGTACGACCCACGGAGACTTCGCTCGGGAAGTGTTTATCAAACCCAATTTTATCAACTCCTCCATTAATTCTAAATATCCATCTGATAGATCCTTTTACTGGGAGCGCAATTGAAGCCTGCTATTTTATAAACTGCAAGGCCAGAATGTTAATTACGGACAGGATCAGGCCATAGCCCCAGGCAGATTTCAGCATCCAGCGCCAGGTTAAGCGGGCGGTGGTATTGTCAATGATGATTTCCAAAATAAACATGGCAACGATCAGCGCTGCGGCAATGTACAGGTTGGATGCAAAGAACAGACCGACAAAGCCGAGAACCAGCATCAATTCATACCAGTGGGCGATTTCAATCAACGCCAGATAGGGTCCGGAGAACTCGGTATGCACGCCACGTACAATTTCCTGGTGGCCATGGTGACAAGCAGAAATATCAAAGGGAGATTTCCGCATTTTGATGGTCAGAACTTCTACCAGTACAATGAACACCAGCGGCAACACATAGAGCAGCGGAGTAGCGTTCGTCATTTGCCAGGCGGCAATTTCCGAAACCTTAAAGCTGCCGGTAACCACATACATGCCGACAACGGCAATCAAAAGCAGCGGGTCATATGCAAGCATTTGCAGGATTTCCCGTTGACCGCCAATTTGGCTGTAGGGAGAACGGACGGAAAGCGCACCCATAACCACAGCGCCGCCGCCTACGGTGAGGACGAAGATGATGGCGATCAGGTCCTGACCGAGGACAAACAATACAAAGCTCAACATGGCAAAGAACAAGTAGGTAATAACATAGACGATTTGCACTTTATTGGTAAAAAATCTTTCTTTGCCCAACAGTTTAAATACATCGTAGAAAGGCTGCAAAATCGGCGGGCCGAAACGGCCTTGCACTCTGGCAGTAATTTTTCTATCGATCCCACTGAGCAGGCCGCCTATGATAGGGGCCAGGACAATGGCTAAAACAACTAATAACGTTGTATTCATCTGAAATATCACCCCAAATACTTATTTTTTCAGTGTTATCCAGGAACTATCTCATCAAGCCCAGGTAGGATACGTAGAACATCGCCAGAATGGCAACGATGGCAAGGATATTTGAGCCGGTGGTCAGTACTTCTTCACCGAATACATTATTCATGTAGTAGTTGCTGTGCTTATATTCCACCCAGCCGTCGCCGATGGCCCGGAACCGCGGCTGTTCTTCCTGATTGTCACCGATTTCACCGCACATGTAAGGAGCCGTCACTACATGGGTGGCATCGGCTTTGCGGACCGCATAGACACTGATCAGAATGATTACGAAAATAGTTCCGAACAACGGATAGAGGGTAAAGGAGCCAAAGTTGGAGGCACCCAAGTTGGTCAACAAGCTGCCATAGGGAGCCGCCGCGTTGGCCGAGAATACCGCCATAGCCTTCGTATAGTAAGCAGTCGCCACAGGGGCAATCATTTTGTTATACAATTGGATAACTACAACGTTAAGCACGATAGCTGCTGCAGCCAGCGCAACCAGCGGGGTCTTGGTAAGAATAGACAGCGGCTCAGTCACGCGGGGAGCGGGTCTGGAGGAGGTGCTCAGCAGGATGCCGGCCCAGCGCAGCCAGAAGACGATCGTAATTGCACTGCCCAGAATCAGTAAGAACAGCAGTAACGGCTGCATTGCCGCTGCTTCCATGGCCGTCCATTTACCAATCAGCATGCCAAAAGGCGGTAAGAACATGGTAATCATGCCAATGACGGAAATTACCGCCGTAAGGGGCATTCTGTCAACTAAGCCATGCATATCTTCGATGTCGCGGCTGCCAATACCATGTTCGATGGTACCAACGCAAAGGAAGAGCAGCGCCTTGGATACAGCATGGAAAATAATCAAAATAACAGCACCGGCATAGGCCAGCGGAGTGTTTAAGCCGGCGCACACAACGATCAAGCCCAGGTTGGCGATCGTTGAGTAGGCCAATACTTTTTTACCGTTGCTTTGCCCGACTGCCAACGCAGAGGTCACCACAAAGGTAATTGCACCGGCAACAGCAACCGTAACGCTCAGCCAGGTATCGGCATAAGCAGGTGCCAGGCGCACGATCAGATAAACACCGGCCTTAACCATCGTACTGGAGTGCAGCAATGCGGAAACAGGCGTCGGCGCAACCATCGCACCAAGCAGCCAGCTTTGGAACGGCAACTGCGCGGCTTTCGTCATACCGGCAAAAACCATCAGGGCCAAGGGCAAAATCATCAAAGGATGTTGAATCTTTCCACTGATAATATCAATTAAGGACAGGCTGTGCGTATTATTGAACAGCAGCATTACACCGGCCGTAAAACCAACGCCGCCCAGCATGTTCAGGCAGATGGCCCGCAAACCGTTCACAGTAGCAATTTCCGTTTTGTCATGCCCGATGAGCATGAAGGAACAAAGGGTGGTAATTTCCCAGAAGAACAGCAGCCAAACAAGGTTGTTGGCCAGAACGATACCATTCATCGCACCTAAGAACAATACCAAATACATAAAGAAACGGGGCTGTCTGGTCACAGATAAATGCAGGTGATGTTCATGATCTTTCATGTAAGGAATACCGAAAATACAGATCAAAGAACCGACGATAGATATAATCATAACCATGATTACCGATAACTGATCAGCCCAGAAAGTCGGATCTACCTTCGCACCGTGCGCCATGAAGAAATCGAAATAATACACCATTGCGATGGAAATAAGGGCAAGGATTACGGTGGTGTAGGCATATACAGCATGGAATTTTCTGCTGTAGAACGCTTGGAACAAGATATATGCCAATAAGGCAAAATCAAGGTAAGTCAGGATCTCATTCCACTGTTCCGGCATGGTATACTGGAAACTGCCCTTTAATAGCAGCCCCACCGAAGCAATCATTAACACAACGGAAGTAAGTACGACAACTACTGCTCTGGCAGAGTGGTTCCGCAATGCAAGGCAGAGGAAACCCGCGATAAACGGTAGTGCGACTAATACAAACAAGAGCATACTGTTGTCCAGCATTAGCAGACTGTTAAGCATTGTAATATCATCCCCCTCATAATTCTTGACATAGTCTTGGAGAACAACTAAACCAAACACAACTCAGGTAAAGCCTTTGTTCGTCATCTTCAAGAAAGTTAATCCAGGGCAAACCAACACGTAACCGCTTTCAATCCGATAACAAACTCGCCGTTTTCCAGGTCCGCTCATCTCCTCCTTATGTAGAATTTTCTCAAGGCTGCCTAGTGTTTTGGTTGTAACTGCCTAAAATAAATTAACCGAAAAAGTACCACTAGTAATAATACTCCTTCGCACTTGGCCTGTCAAGGTCGCATACCGCCTGTAGACAGTCAAATGCGAGCAAAAACGGCCAATGTGGCATTTATATGTAATACATAGTGTATATATTTATTAGATTGTCCCGTTGGTCCTGAGCACTCCCCCCTGGTCCCCTTGCATATTTTCACCCTTTTTAGCGTAAGTAAGCAAAATATATATAGACATTGCTCATGAGGATGGAAACAAGCATTAACGGGAAGGCGATTTTAAAATAGGCGGCAAAGGAGATGGGCCGGCCGTGGGCCGCCGCCAGACTGGAAACCACTACGTTGGCCGACGCGCCAATGATGGTGCCGTTGCCGCCGAGGCAGGCCCCCAGGGACAGCGCCCACCAGAGGGAAGATACGTCGACAGAACCGATTTGGGCCATTGATTTAATGAGGGGAATCATGGTGGCCACAAAGGGGATATTGTCGATGAAAGCCGAAGCAAAAGCCGAAACCCATAATACCAGGAAATTCATGGCCAGCATATTCCCTTTGGTCACCTCCAGAGCCCATTGGGCAATTACTTTGATGACCCCGGTCACTTCCAAGCCGCCGACTAAGATGAACAAGCCGATGAAGAAGAAGATCGTATTCCATTCCACTTCCTGAAAAATGTCTGCCGGTTCTTGCCCGCTGATGAGCAGCAAAACAGCCGCGCCGGCCATGGCCACGGTTGCCGACTCGAAATGCAGAGCCTGATGCAGCACAAAGCCCGCGATGACCAGGGCCAATACCGCTAAACTCTTGCGCAGCAAGACGGTGTCTGTGAGAAACTCCTGTTCGTCCAGGGCCATAACTTTGCGCCTTTTTTCCGGCTCGACCCGGAGTTCTTTGCGATATATAAGATATAATAACCAACATGTTACCATCCCAATCAGGATATTAGGCAACGCCAGATTTATAATAAAATCGTTGAAACCTAACCCGGCGGCACTGCCGATCATGATGTTCGGAGGGTCCCCGATTAAGGTCGCCGTCCCGCCGATGTTGGAAGCGAGCACTTCCCCGATAAGAAAGGGGATTGGGTTTATCTCCAGAATGTCAGTGATGGCAAAAGTCACACCCGTCAACAACAAAACAGTGGTCACATTGTCCAAAAATGCGGATGCTATGGCCGTCAGGGCAAAAAAGACCAGCATGATCTTTACCGGTTCCCCCTGCACCATTTTGGCCGCTTTAACGGCCAGGTACTGAAAGATTCCCGTTTGACGGGCGATGGCGACAATAATCATCATGCCGATCAACAAGCCCAGAGTGTTGAAATCCACTTTGGCGATCCCCGCTGCTTGCGGCATTACTTTGCAGAGGAGGAGCAGCGCGGCGCCGGCCAGCGCAATTTTCGTCCGATGTATTTTTTCAGTTATGATCAATATATAGGCCAGCACAAAAATCCCGATCGCTAGCCAGGCATTCTCTTGAAACATACTTTTCCCCCGCGTTGTTTTACCTTTGGATGGAACGCCTCGCCTGTCCGGGCATAACGGCATCCCATCACCCCTATACCCCTCTCCTTCCTGCAGCGGTTTCGACTGATTTCACCCTTAAACCCTGGGCAATTTTGTCGTAGTTAAGGTGAGAAGGAAAATTAACTTCCTATTATATACGGAAAACCTATCAGAATCTTCTGATAGGTTTTCGTAATTTATCTATAGTACAATCAGTATGTCGCCGTTTTTTACCATTTGCCCGGCGGTTACCCTTACTTCCGAAATAGTGCCGTCCACAGGGGCGGGGATCTCGTTGGCCATCTTCATTGCTTCAAGCACCAGGAGAAGCTGACCTTTTTTCACCGTTTGGCCCGGTTCGACAGCTATACTGATAATCTTGCCCGGCATGGGTGTGATAACGGTCTTGGCGCCGGCCGGTACGGGGGCGGCAGCGGCTGCCGGAGCCGCTGCCGGTGCGGGCGGCGCAACCGGAGCGGGCGTGGGCACAGGCGCGGGCGCGGCTTTGGGAACGGGGGCAGTTCTGGGCGCGGCTGCCGGTGCGGCACCCGTTACTTCGGCTACCTCCACCTCGTAAGTTTGACCATTAACGGTGATATTGAATTTCCTCATTATGACATCCTCCTCGAAAATTTTGGGTTATTCTAAGTTATTAGCTCATTTCGTATTTATACGGGAATATTACCGTGTTTTTTCGCCGGTCTGGCCTGGCGTTTGGTAGCCAGCATATTAAGCGCGTTAATGACGGCGGGCCGGGTTTGAACCGGTTCGATAACAACATCCACAAAGCCGTGTTCCGCGGCTTTGTAGGGATTTGCAAAATTATCGATGTATTCATCCGTTTTTTTCGCCCGGTCTTCCGGGGATGTCTCATCCCGGAAGATAATATTCGCCGCGCCGGCCGGTCCCATAACGGCGATTTCCGCCGACGGCCAGGCGATAACCTGATCCGCCCCCAAATCACGGGAGCACATGGCCAGGTAGGCGCCGCCGTAAGCTTTGCGGATCACCAGCGTCACTTTGGGCACCGTCGCCTCGCAATAGGCATAGAGCATTTTTGCCCCGTGCCTGATTATGCCGCCGTACTCCTGGTTTGTGCCCGGCAGAAAACCGGGGACGTCTACCAGATTAACTACGGGAATATTAAAGGCATCACAGAAACGGATAAAACGGGCCGCCTTGTCGGAGGCGTTTATATCCAGACAACCGGCCAAAATTTTGGGCTGATTGGCAATGATCCCCACGGGCTGACCATCAAATCTGGCAAAACAGACAATCATGTTTTGAGCATACCAGGGTTGCACTTCAAAAAACCGGCCCTTGTCCACGATCCGGGCAATAACTTCCTTCATATCATATGGTTTGTTGGAATCGTCGGGCACGATACTGTTCAGTTCTATATCCATCCGGTCCGGTGTATCACCGGTTTCGCAATAAGGAGCGTCTTCCAGATTATTGCCGGGCAAATAGCTTAGCAACTCTCTGATCTGCGCCAGGCAATCCTCATCATTTTCCGCCACAAAGTGCGCAACCCCGGAGGTGGAGTTATGCGTCATGGCGCCCCCGAGTTCTTCGGAAGATACTTCTTCCCCGGTAACCGCTTTTATGACCTGCGGCCCGGTAATAAACATCTGGCTGGTTTTGTCCACCATGAAAATAAAATCCGTCAGGGCGGGACTGTAGACGGCTCCGCCGGCACAGGGCCCCATAATAGCGCAAATCTGGGGAATAACCCCGGAAGCCTGGGTATTCCGGTAGAAAATTTTCCCATAACCGGAAAGCGCGTCAATCCCTTCCTGAATACGGGCCCCGCCCGAATCGTTGAGGCCAATGACCGGCGCCCCCATGGTGAGGGCCATATCCAGCACTTTGATTATTTTATTGGCATGCATCTCACCTAAAGATCCGCCCAGTACGGTAAAATCCTGGGCGTAAACGTACACCAGCCGCCCGTCAATCGTACCATAGCCGGTGACCACACCCTCCGCGGGCGTCTCAACCTTCTCCATGCCGAAATAGCCGCAACGATGGGTGATAAACTGATCCAGTTCCACAAAGGAGCCGGCATCAAGCAATTTTTCCAGCCGTTCGCGGGCTGTCAGTTTGCCGGATGCGTGCTGCCTTTCCACCCGTTTCTGACCACCGCCAAGTTTCGTTTTGGCAATTTTATCTCTAAGTCTTTGGATTTTTTCCTCATTTGTAATCATCACATACCTCCTGGTTAAGTTGTCGCACTATTTTCGACTTACTAACGACGCTGCGAGAGTTCCAACAGAACACCATGCGTGACTTCGGGGTGCACAAAAGCTATTTTTGCCCCCCCGGCCCCGTAACGGGGTTTGTCATCTATCATGCGCATGCCCCGGGCCTTCATTTCGGCAATTGCCGCTTCCAGGTCGTCCACCTGCAGAGCCAGATGATGAATGCCTTCGCCTTTTGCTTCGATAAATTTTGCTACCTGTCCTTCGGAAGTAGTTGATTCAAGCAGTTCGATTTCCGTGTCACCGCAGGGGATGAAGCATACTTTTACATTCTGCTCCTCCACCGTTTCCTCCCCGGTCGCTGCTATTCCAAGTATGTCGACATATAATTTTTTGGCTTCTTCAATGCTCTTTACAGCGATCCCGATATGATCAACCCGCTCAACCTTCATGTAGCCAGACCTCCAGTCGGATTGCCGCTATTCTAAAATAGGAGCAAGCAGCGTTTGGACAACGGTATAGGGGTCTGTCTTGCGTTCCGCAGCCTGTGTCACCAAATGCTCAAAAGTCTCTTCTTCCTGCACGAGACCCAGGATATGCTGCCGCACCGTCTCCTGCAGCAATTCCAGAATTTCAAAACGCGCCCGGGCGGTCCGCCGGGCGGTCAATTGTCCGCTTTCCCTGAGATAGGTCATGTGTTTGTCAATGGTATCGGCCAATGCGGAAATGCCTGCGTTTTCCGCCGCCACAGTCCGCAGCACCGGGGGACGCCAAGCCGGTTTTTCCACATTCAGGTCCAACATCATTGCTATTTCTATATTTAAACGCTCAACACCTTCGTGATCAGCCTTATTTATATTAAAAACATCGGCAATTTCGAGAATTCCGGCCTTAATGGCCTGGATATCGTCGCCTAAGCCGGGTACCAGGACCACAACCACCGTATCCGCCGCTTTAACGATATCCACTTCCGATTGCCCCACGCCCACGGTTTCCACAATGATGATGTCCATGCCCGCCGCATCCAATATCTTCACGGCATTCCCCGTAGCCCTGGACAAGCCGCCCAAACTCCCCCGGGTCCCCATACTACGCATGAAAACCCCGGGGTCAAGGGTTAAATCAAGCATACGAATCCGGTCCCCCAGAATAGCCCCGCCGGAAAAGGGGCTTATGGGATCCACCGCAATAATGCCGACGGTTTTTCCCCGCCGGCGAAATTCCTTCGCCAATTTATCGGTTAATGTGCTTTTCCCTGCCCCCGGGGGACCGGTAATACCGATAACCTGCGCTTTGCCCGTATGGGGATAGAGCAGTCGCATCAATTCAGGGGCATCTTCATGTTCATTTTCAATTTTTGTGATTGCTCTGGCAATCGCAATACGCGTGCCGGCCAGAACATTTTCCGCCAGTTTCAAGCATTCACCACCTTTTTTGTGGAGGATCAGCCGATGGATGCTGCTGCTTTCCAGCCAATATGATGCCAACATCTGTAGAACCGTAGCATACCCGTTTTGAAAGACAATAGAAATGATTGCTTTTATACTAATTTTCCCTTAAAACTGGGATATAATACCTGTGCAGGTCCGATTATTCCGGCTGCTTCACGTGCATTTTGATGAAGTCAATCACTTGCGCCGTGGGCGTTCCGGAAGTAAAGACTTCCGCCATGCCCTGTGCCTTGAGAAACGGAATATCCTCGCTGGGAATAACGCCGCCGCCGATCACCAGCACATCGTCCAGGCCTTTTAACCTGAGCAGGGCGACAACCTTTGGAAAGAGAGTGTTGTGGGCGCCGGATAGAAGACTCAGGGCCACCACGTTAACATCCTCCTGCAAGGCGATTTCGGAAATTTGTTCCGGTGTTTGCCGCAGGCCCGTGTAAATAACTTCAAAACCGGCATCACGCAAGGCCCGGGCAATGACTTTCGCGCCGCGGTCATGTCCGTCAAGTCCCGGTTTGGCAACTAATACTCTGATGCGATTCTCCATGCAAGGTCCTCCTTACTTTATAGCGTCACCGGCGCAACGTATTCACCGAACACCCTGCGCAAAACCTGGCAAATTTCTCCTTCCGTTGCATAGGCGCGCACAGCGTCGAGAATCAACGGCATAAGATTAATCCGTTCATCCCGGGCTGCTTTTTCTAAGGCGGCAAGGCTTTCCTGCACCCTCGCGTTATCGCGGGCAGCCTTGAGCGCATTAATTTTCCCGATTTGCTGGTTGCGCACGGCCGTATCGACACGGAGCAGTCCCGCCGCGGGCTTTTCCGCCAGCTGAAACTTATTTACGCCAACCACAATTGTTTCGCCCTTCTCCACGGCGCATTGGAATTTATACGCGGCATCCTGAATTTCCCGTTGCACATAACCTTGTTCAATGGCCGCGACAGCTCCGCCCAGGGCGTCAATTTTTGCAATATATTCCCCTGCTTCGGCCTCGATTTTATTTGTCAATGCCTCTATGTAGTAGGACCCGGCCAACGGATCCACCGTATCGGCCAAGCCGCTTTCATGCGCCACAATTTGTTGGGTGCGCAGAGCAATACGCACGGCTTCTTCCGTGGGCAGCGCCAACGCTTCATCTTTGGAATTGGTATGCAGCGACTGGGTCCCGCCCAGCACGGCGGCCACCGTTTGGAGCGTAACGCGAATGATATTATTATCCGGCTGCTGGGCCGTCAGCGTCGAGCCCGCGGTTTGCGTGTGCACGCGCAGCATCCAGGACTTGGGGTTTTTCGCTCCGAACCGCCCGCGCATAATTTTGGCCCAGAGACGGCGGGAGGCCCGGAATTTTGCCACTTCTTCCAGCACATTATTATGGGCGTTCCAAAAGAAGGACAGACGCCCGGCAAAATCATCCACATCCAGCCCCGCCTTCATGGCGGCGTCTACATAGGCGATACCGTTGGCAAGCGTGAACGCAATTTCCTGGGCTGCGGTGGA
>DHRA01000015.1:39146-47965 GCA_002411145.1 Firmicutes bacterium UBA5324
CACAGTAGGCAAAAATATTGGTAATAAGCCGCATTGAAGGCTGGGGAGGAAATATATAAGTGCCCCGGGCGGCGTATTCTTTAAGAATATCGTTTTGGATCGTGCCTGTCAATTTAGCGGCGGCAACCCCTTGTTTCTCGGCCACAGCGATGTACATGGCCAGCAAAACGGCGGCCGGCGCATTGATCGTCATGGACGTTGAAACCCGGTCCAGGGGAATGCCGTCGAACAGAATCTCCATATCGGCCAGGGAATCAATGGCCACCCCTACTTTTCCGACCTCACCCTCGGACAGCGGATCATCCGAATCATAACCAATCTGGGTGGGGAGATCAAAGGCCACGGACAGCCCGGTTGAGCCGGAAGCCAAAAGATAACGGTAACGTTCATTGGATGCCTCGGCACTGGAAAAACCGGCGTACATGCGCATCGTCCAGAGACGCCCGCGGTACATGGTCGGCTGCACGCCGCGGGTAAAGGGGTATTCCCCCGGAAAACCGATATCCCGCAGATAATCTGTGCTGGCAATATCAAGCGGAGTATAGAGCCTTTCGGCAACGAGGTTGGCACGCTCAGGCCTTTTGGCCACGGCCTTTTGCACCGTCTGTTCCCAAGCCGCCTTGCGGGCTTTGATTTCTTCCATAGTTGCCATGGCTAATCCCCCTAAATAATCACTGCTTTTTCATTGTACCGGTTTCCAAAAAGCGCAAATGCCAGGACAATGCTTCCTTGAGGATATGCGGAGTGTGGGCCTGACGGGTCTCCTTTTCCGCCCGCTCCAGATACTCCAGGAGCATGGGCTGATAATCCGGGTGGGCAATGCTGATAATTTTACGCGCCCTTTCCCGGGGACTCAACCCCCGTAAATCGGCAATGCCGCGTTCAGAAATGATCACGTGCGCATCATGTTCAGTATGATCTATATGGGAACACATCGGCACAATTGAGGAAATGGCGCCCTCTTTGGCGATAGAATTGGTGAAAAAGATGGTGTAATGTCCGTTCCGTGCGTAATCGCCGGATCCGCCGATGCCGTTCATCATCCTGCTGCCCATGATATGGGTCGAATTTACATGTCCGAAAATATCCACCTCAATGGCCGTGTTCATGGCAATCACACCCAAACGACGGACGACTTCCGGATGGTTGGATATCTCCTGGGGACGGAGCAGCAGCTTATGACGATAATCCTGCATATTTGCCCAGAAACGTTTTAATCTCTCCTCGGAAAGGGTGATGGAGGTCCCGGATGCAAAGGCTAATTTACCGGCACTTACGAGATCGAACATCCCATCCTGAATTACTTCCGTAAAACATTCCAGATTCTCAAAGGGGGAATCAATTAAGCCCGCCAATACGGCATTGGCCACGCTGCCCACTCCGGACTGCAGCGGAAGCAGCTCTGCCGGTAAACGACCGGCTTTTACCTCGGCCTGAAAAAATTCAGTCACAAAACGCGCCATCGCCCTTGCATCATCATTAATCGGGACCAAGGGACGCACCCTGTCGGGAATATCGCAGGGCACAATGTAGGTGATTTTATCGGGACCCGCCGGGATGTAGGGAACGCCGATCCGGTCACCGGCCCTGATAATCGGGATGGGCTGACGATACGGAGGATCATCAACAAGATAGATGTCATGCATCCCTTCCAATTCCGGGGACTGGGTGGTGTTAATCTCGACAATGACGATATCCGCATCCCGGACATAGGCCGGGCTGTTTCCCAGTGACATGGTGGGCACGATATGGCCCTCTTCCGTAATGGCGCAGGCTTCCACAATCGCCACATCAGTCTTCCCGCCGAGAAAGCCGTGGCGTGCCTGCTGCGCCATATGACTGAGATGTATATCTGTATAATTTACCACACCTGAATTTATCGCTTTCCGTAAAATATTGTCCGATTGGTAAGGAACCCGCCGGGCAATGGCCCCTGCTTCAGCAAGAGCTCCGTCAAGTTCCGCCCCCACGGAAGCACCGGTCCAAAGATTAATCCTGATATTTTCCCCATCCCTGACACGTTCTGCCAGCGCCAGGGGTACTGCCTTGGGATAGCCCGCCGGTGTAAATCCGCTGGTCCCAACATTCATTCCGTCCTTAATCGCTGCCGCTGCTTCATGTGCGCTTACAATTTTGCCGTGTAATGCCTTGCAGCGCACACGATCGATAATTTGGGTCATGCCTGATAGTCCTCCTTCATACATCCAATCTATATTTTTTTGAAAAAACCTTGTTTCTATGCAAAGTTAGAAGCAGGGGAATTAAACACAAAAAAACCCTGCAAACTAGCCCTATCACAGGAGATTAGTTAGCCCGGGTTTTGTCCAATGGTCATCATTGGTACAGAAACATATCGCGGCGCCGTTGACACAAGCTAGACATCATTTGTATTCGGGAATATCCCTGGATAAATAATATGACAAACCTGTCAGGCCCACCGAAAGATCCTCGTTGCAAATCCTCACGCCCGGCGGCACATTTATCTTAGTCGGTGCGAAATTCCAAATTCCCTTCACCCCTGCGGCAATCAAACGGTCGGCGATTGCTTGCGCCGCCCCTGCCGGTACGGTGATTACGGCAATGCTAATGTCTTCCCGACGAATGGTTTCCTCCAGTTCGGCAAGCGGCTGAACTTTCATCTCGCCGGCCTGTTTGCCCACTTTTGCGGTATTATCATCAAAAATTGCTTTAATACTGAAACCCAAAGTTTTAAAGTTTGGATAGTTGGCCAGCGCTCCGCCCAGTTGTCCGTAACCGATTAAGGCAATATGCCAGCCACGGTGCAAGCCCAGTATTTCCCCGATATGGCGGGCTAAATCCGTAACATAATAACCGACACCTTTTTTGCCAAACTCTCCAAAAGAAGCCAGGTCTTTACGGATCTGTTCCGGAGTCACGCCAATTTTTTTGCCCAGTTCATCCGAGGATATTATTTCCACACCCTCTTCGCGAATTTGTCCCAGCGTACGGAAATATAACGGTAACCGATCAATAGTGGCCTTTGATATGGCAATATTTTCCTTCAATAGAATCTGCACCTCCGTAGCACCTAATACAGTAGTATGATAACTTCGTCACTTTTGTTCATAATTTCGCCTTACGCGCAGAAAATCCTGCCGGACATGTTCATGATCTGTGAAAAATCGCATTTCCCAAGCCTGCCGTTAACAAGTCATCCTTGCCGCTTTTCATCCACCTGCAGGGGTATATTACGGGGCGCAGCGAAGTGGATTACCACCGTAAAGGCCATTAGTGCCCAGAGCAGGATTGACATCTGAATATTAAACAACACATGGTCGGTAAGCCCGTTAATTATGAGGGCGGTAAACGCGGTGACCAGGCCAAGGGCTGCCCCGCAGAGGCCGGGATTGCGACAGCTCCGGTGGGCGGCAACCGCCAGCCGCATTACGGATATTAACAGCCAGATAAAGGAAAGCAGACCCGGAAAACCAAGCTCAGCGCCGATGTTTAAAAACATGTTATGGGCATGGTAGATCGTCGTTTGTCCGTCGTTGATAAAAAAGTCGTACGCAGGATAAACAAGCCAGTAGGCCCCCCAGCCTATACCGGTCAGAGGATGTTCCAGCAGCATCGCCAAAGAACTCTCCCACAGGGCAAGCCGTAAGGTTGATGAGGTGTCGGTCGGGTTGACAATTGAGGTCAGCCGTTCCAGCAAGGTCGGATTTATCCAGATGGCCAGCAGAGGGCCGATGATTAACAGCCAAAGCAACCGGGTATTGCGTATGACGCCCAGCAG
Organism: Firmicutes bacterium UBA5324; assembly: GCA_002411145.1. Lineage (GTDB taxonomy): Bacteria > Bacillota > Negativicutes > UBA11029 > UBA11029 > UBA11029. The sequence goes on from DHRA01000015.1 coordinate 42,904, forward strand.
GGCCAGCGTGCCCAAAAAACTGATCCAGGCGCCGCGGGAATAAGTCAGCGTCAAACAAACGCTCAGGCCGCAAATCATAACAGCATATCTCAGCCGTTTGCGCCGTTCCGTTATGGTCAGGAGCATACCAACGGCAAGAGCGATGACTATAACCAAAAAACCCGCGTAGATATTGGGATTTTCCATGGTGGAATATAAACGGACACGCAAATCCGGAAATTGGTCCCCGTCCACCCAGCGGTATTGGGAGATATCTCCCCCGTACAGGTACTGATAAACTCCGTAAGCTGCCGTTACCGACGCGGACAGGAACAATAGGCGAAACAACTTCTTCACCTGCTCGTAGGATGTCAGATTCTGCGTTATCAGACAATAAGTGAGTATGTAATGCCCCATAAGATAGCCAAAGTTATAGAGACTGAAAAATTTGTCGGGGGAACCCCACAGTATCGAAACGATTCCGCACAAGACAAACACGCATACCGGCAAGTCGAGGGGCGTCCGCCGCCATCTCACCTGTCTGGTTAACAGCAGCTTCCCGCACCAGAGGGCGACGGAGCAAATCAACGCGACACTGACCACCGGCATGGAAATAGGCAGAAAAAACATGACCACACCTAAGCCCCATTCGATGGCTTGATCTATTTTTCGGGTAACATCCGTAGGTCCCACTCTACCACCATTTTCTTCTAAACTTGATATTTCATTATAACTGATCCTTGCAACCTTGTCCACACGACAGAAGCGGCGGACAGGCCAAAACACCTGTCCCGGCAAGGCTGCCGGCAGTGCGTCAAACGCTAATTGAATTACGGTAATCCGGTTTGAGAGTTTGCCAGCATATCCCGCACTTGACCGACCAGATACAGGGAGCCGCAGACACACAGAATTTTTTCCGTACCTGCCAGGCGCACACCGGCGGCGACCGCTTCCCGGAGATCAGGCTGAACGATGGTTTCGCAGCCGTCAACCGTTGCGGCCAGCAAGGCCGGATCAGCCGCCCGGGGTGAATCCGGGGCGGTCAGTATTATGACCTTAGCCAGGGCGGAAAACTCTTTGAGCATCTGCACATAATCCTTATCGGCCAAGATCCCGACCACAAACACCGCTTCACAACCGGGAAATAAGGACGCAAAAGTAGCCCGCAGGGTGCGCGCACCGTCGGGGTTGTGGGCGCCGTCCAACACGATGAGCGGTGCCCGGGAGATTATCTCAAAACGTCCCGGCCAGCGCGCCTGGGAAAAGCCCTGATAAATTGCCTTCTCGCCGATGGCGATCCCTTGAAGTTGTAATTGCTCGCACACAGCCAGAGCCACCAGGCCGTTCATCATCTGATGCGGTCCCAGCAGCGCAGTGCGCAAATTGCGATACTCTCTTCCGGCAGTAGTCAAATGGAAGGTCTGTCCGTCTTTTCCCAGGGAAGCCAGCTTTCCCGGCGGATACCGGCCCACGTCAATCAACGGGGCGTCCTTGGCGGACGCCATACTTTTAATCACGGCCAGCGCTTCGTCAGCGGCGGCGGTAACGACCGGCACACCCGGCTTGATGATGCCCGCCTTCTGCCCGGCGATTTCGGCGAGGGTATCGCCCAGCCGGTCCATGTGGTCAAAACTTACGTTTGTAATTACCGCCACAAGGGGTGTAATTACATTCGTAGAATCCCATGTTCCGCCCAAACCCGCTTCTATCAGAGCGACATCAACGTCGTGTTCGTGAAAATACTGAAAGGCCATGGCCGTTAAAACTTCAAATTCCGTAGGCTGCTCATTGGTCTCCGGCCGCACCTGGGCCAGCCGCGGCCGGAGCATTTCAAGCAAGCGGGCAAATTCGGATTTTTCAATCATGCCCCCGTTAATCACAAAACGTTCGCGGTAGCTTTGGAGATGCGGCGAAGAATATACCCCGACCCTGTAACCCTGATCTTGTAACACCGCGGCGATTAGCGCAGATGTGGAACCTTTGCCGTTGGTCCCGGCCACATGAATACATTTTAGTTTGGCTTCCGGATTGCCCAAGAGTGCCAGTAGGCGCTCGATCCGCGCCAGGCCCGGCTTGATGCCGAAGGTACAAAGATGCTGTATATACGCGATGGCCTCTTCATAATCCAAAACAATTCCCCCACAAGAGTTATTTCTCCAATGTCCGGATAAATGCCAATCGCTGACGGACGACCTGGCGTTTTTCTTCGTAGTTCCGCTGTTTTTCCCGTTCCGTCGCGACGACCTCGGCGGGCGCTTTGGCCAGGAATCCGGGATTATTGAGTTTGCCGGCCAAACGGGCCACTTCTTTATCAAGGTTAGCCAATTCCTTCTCCAGGCGGGCAACCTCCTTATCAATGTCAATCAAACCCTTCAGCGGTAAATAAATTTCCACGCCGCCGGCAACTGCCGTTGCCGCCTGCTCCGGCTTGGGCTCCGCAACCATTTGGATAGTCAGGGGCAGCACACCGGCCAATTGGTGCAGATAACCGGCATTGCCGTTTAGCAGCGCAAGGAGTTCGTTATTTGCCACTTGCAGCACGGCTTCTGTTTTCTTGCCGATGGGCACTTCCATCTCCGCCCGCATATTCCGGATGGTTTTTATCACCTCCGTCAAGACCTCCATCTCCTGTTCCGTCTGCGTATCCAGCCGCTCACTGTCCGCCTGCGGCCAGTGAGCCGCCATGATACTGTTCCCTTCATGGGGCAGGTGCTGCCAAATTTCCTCGGTGAGGAAGGGCATAAAAGGATGCAGCAGTTCCAACGTTCCCTTTAAGACGGTGCTAAGCGTCTCCTGGGCCGTGTGACGGGCGGCGGCATCTTCCTTGCTGTACAAGCGGGATTTGGCCATTTCAATATACCAGTCACAGAATTCGTTCCAAATAAATTCATACAAAGCCCGGGCGGCTTCCCCCAGTTCATAGTTTTCCAGGTAGCGGGTAACTTCCGCCGTCGTACGGTTAAACCGGCTGATAATCCAGCGGTCCGCCAGGGTGTACACCGGCTGATGAGCACCGGGCGTAAAATCATGCAAATTCATGAGCACAAACCGGGAGGCATTCCAAATCTTATTGGCAAAATTCCGGCTGCTCTCCACCCGTTCCCAATAAAAGCGCATATCGTTTCCGGGCGTATTACCGGTGACAATGGTGAAGCGCAGCGCATCGGCGCCATACTTTTCGATTACCTGCACCGGGTCAATACCGTTACCCAAAGATTTACTCATTTTCCGGCCCTGCGCATCCCGTACCAGTCCATGAATGTATACGTCACGGAAGGGTACTTCGCCGGTGAACTGCAGGGACATGAAAATCATGCGGGCCACCCAGAAATAAATAATATCATAACCGGTTACCAACGTGGCCGTGGGGAAAAAATGGTTCAGTTCCGGCGTCCGCTCCGGCCAGCCGAGCGTCGAAAAGGGCCATAAGGCCGAGCTGAACCAGGTATCGAGCACATCAGGATCCCGTTCTACCTGACCGCCGCACTTGGGACATACGCTAACATCATCCCGTGAGACAATTACTTCGCCGCAGGCGCAGTACCAGGCGGGAATACGATGTCCCCACCAGATCTGGCGGGATATGCACCAGTCCCGTACATTTTCCACCCAATTTAGATATATTTTCGTAAAACGTTCGGGAATAAACCGGATTTCCCCATTTTTCACCTTTTCAATGGCCGGTTGGGCCAAGGGCGCCATTTTTACAAACCACTGCCGGGAAACCAGCGGTTCCACGACGGTGTGACACCGCTGGCAATGCCCCACGGCATGGGCATGCTCGTCTACCTTCACCAGATATCCCTGCTCCTTCAGATCCGCCACCAGTTTCTCGCGGCATTGATAGCGATCCATTCCCGCATAGGGGCCGGCTGCGGGGCCCATCGTCCCATCCGCGCTGATAACCGTTACCTGGTCAAGCCCGTGCCGCCGCCCCATTTCGAAGTCATTGGGGTCGTGGGCGGGCGTGATCTTTACCGCGCCGGTGCCGAAGGCGGGATCAACATATTCATCGGCAATAACCGGAATACGGCGTCCCACCAGCGGGAGTATCAGCTGTTTCCCGAGCAACTTCCTGTAACGCTCATCCGCAGGGTGTACGGCGACGGCCACATCTCCCAGCATCGTCTCCGGCCGGGTTGTGGCTATGGTAAGAAATTCGTCGCTGTTTTCCAGGGGATATTTAATATGAAATAAATGCCCGGCGCTGTCTTCATGTTCCACCTCAATGTCCGAGAGCGCCGTCTGGCAACGCGGACACCAGCTGATCATGTAGTTGCCGCGGTAGATTAAACCCTGTTCATAGAGCGAAACGAACACTTCCCGCACCGCCCGGGAGCAACCCTCATCCATGGTAAATCGCTCGCGCTCCCAATCACAGGAAGAACCCAGTGTTTTCAATTGGTTGAGAATCCGGCTTCCATATTGCCGTTTCCAATCCCAAACCCGGTCGATAAATTTATCCCGGCCAAGATCATAGCGGTTTAAACCTTCTTTGGCCAATTCCTCTTCGACTTTGATTTGCGTCGCAATGCCCGCGTGATCTGTGCCCGGCATCCACAAGGCGTTATACCCCTGCATTCTCCGCCAGCGAATTAAGATATCCTGCAGCGTCTCATCAAAGGCGTGCCCCATATGCAGCGCCCCGGTAACATTGGGCGGTGGAATAACGATGGTATAGGGTTTTTTAGCCTGCTCCACCTCGGCATGAAACAATTTTTCCCCTTCCCAGAATGCATACCATTTCTTTTCCACCTGCTGTGGTTCATACACCGTTGGTATATTTGTCTCCATTGAAAACCCTCCTGTTTCAACTAAAAAAACTCCCTTCGTCCCTCATAGGACGAAAGGAGTTATCTTCCGCGGTACCACCTAATTTCCCGCATACTACGGGCGCTTTGCTAAACCGTAACGGGGTTTGGCCGATAAAGCTTACTTGCTTTCAGCTTTCCAACTCGGGGACGACTTTCGAAATATTTCCCGGGAAAATCTCGCAGCCAAGGATTTTCTCTCTGAAACCGGGGTGCCATAGCTCTACTCTTTCCCGTCATCGCTTTTAGTTTTATCTAATTTCGAAGACACC
>DHRA01000015.1:48078-53054 GCA_002411145.1 Firmicutes bacterium UBA5324
AAGTGGGTGTTACCTTGTTATTCTCTTCAGGTGGAGTAGAATCTCCACCTGAAGCCCCGAAGTCTGGCGTAGCCAGACAAGTTCACTATTTCCATCCTAACTTTCCCGCAACTTTTTGTCAAGTTACAATAGGATAACAAAAAAATACCCTGCGGTCATTTTTTCCATTTAGCCCAAAATATATACAAGACACAAACTTTGCGAATTTTCGGTAAAGTAATATTGCATTTCTATATAACTGACGATATACTTAATATAAGGAAAAAAGAACCAAATCAGTCTTCAAAGTCACACACAACAGGAATTACAGTACAATTAATAGGAAAGGAGGTACATTGAGCATGGAAGAATTCAAAGTGGAAGATTCTAAAAAAACAGCCCTCGGGGTGGAAGAAAATATTGAAGCAGTACTGTGCTACATTTTAGGTTTGCTCACTGGTATCATATTTTTACTGCTGGAAAAAGACAACAAATTTGTTCGTTTTCACGCCATGCAATCACTGGCTACTTTCGGCGGTATTTTCCTTATGTCCGTTTTCTTAGGTTTCATCCCCGTTCTTGGTTGGATAATCTCTCTGCTTCTTGCCCCCGTTTCTTTTGTCCTTTGGCTGTTTCTCATGTTTAAAGCCTTTAAGGGCGAAAAATTCAAACTGCCCGTTATTGGGGACTGGGCTGAACAACAGGTAGGCTAATAAGCAGGATAACAAGGCTTTCCGTTTATATGAAAAATTATTAGAAAAAAAGTGTCGTGTGCAATACGCACACGGCACTTTTTTTGTATGCGCGGATTATAGTCCCTGCAAAGCCCGCGCGTATTCCTCCGCAGTGTTGATATTGGTAAACATAGTCAGCTCCTTGTCAAATTGCCGCAGGCGGCTGACGTCGATCTTTTTTAAGCGGATCAGGGGGAAGAACCCGATTATTTGCCGGCGGTTTTCCTTCAGCAGGGTCTCAATGGCCGGAATGCAGGTTTGCCGATAAACAGCAAACATCGGTTCAAACTGGTCACCGTTGGAGGGAATAACCACATCCCACTCCTCTCCCGCCTGCTGTAACAGAAAGGAGATTGCTTCCGGCACAATATACGGCATATCACAGGCAGTAACGAAAGCGAAGGGGCTTTTGGCATGCGTCAAACCCGCATGGATCCCCCCCAGGGGTCCCATGTCGGGGATAATGTCTCCCACCACGCGTACCCCGGGCGGCACATTCCGCGGTTGATTACTGACCAGCACAATATCCTCGCAGACTTGGCCCACTTTTCTGATCACCGTCTGTACTAAATCCGAATTATGCCAGGGCAGCACCGACTTGTCCCTGCCCATCCGTGAACTGCGGCCCCCGGCCAAGACGATTCCCGTCATCGCATTACCTCTTTCTTGTATTAGTTATTAGGGAACAATCCGCTCAGGGTAGGTATAGATGTTCATTCTTCCGTTGCGGATAAAGCCGATGGCCGTGACACCCAGTTCCTGGGCCAAATCGATAGCCAAGCCCATCGGGGCCGAACGGGAAGCAAGAATAGGCACCCCCATCTTGCTTGCTTTCAGCAGGACTTCCGAGGAAATGCGGCCGCTGAATACGATACATTTGTCATCAAAACTTATTTCATTTAAAATACCCCAGCCATAAAGCTTGTCCAGCACGTTATGCCGGCCCGTATCATAGGTAATATGCAGTACTTGCTTTGCATCGCAGATACCGCCGCCATGTACGCCGCCTGTCTTTGCGAAAAGTTCCGAGTCAATGCTAAGCATAAACTCCAGAATCGTCCGCCCGCTCATCGAAAAGGTTGAAGTAACCTTTTTAGCCGTAAGGGCATCGTTGGCAAAATAAAAGTGGGGTCTGGTCCTGCCGCAGCAAGACGTAATATAACGTTTTAAAAACAGACTTTCCGCCTGCTCGTTTTTTTCCCCCGTTTCAACCCAGGCCATGCCCTCCCGTTCATCGAGCAGCAGTTTTTTAATGTCACTTTTTTGCTTAATGAAGCCTTCACTGGCGAGAAAGCCGACTACCAGTTCTTTCCGTTCATGGGGCGAACTAAGCAGCGTGGCCACTTCCTCATTATTTAAATGAACGGTGAGCGGCACCTCCGTCACCACGCTGTCTGTCCGGGCGGTAATATTGCCCCCTTCATAACGCCATATCTTACGTTCCTCTATTCCCTGCATAATCCACCTACCAGTTATTTTTCGCGAAAATCACCAATGAACAAAAATTCATATTTGTATTATACCATGGCTTTGTCATTTAATTTAAAAAAAGAAGTAACCTTGTTGAAAAATATCGAATTTATCCCTTTATAGACCAAACAAAAATTTGCCGGCGAAGATAATCGGAAAATTATCCCCGCCGGCAAAACGGCTTTCTGTGGGATGATGTGCGCCAGCTTCTCTATCTTTGCCATTTCACCACCCGGTTGCGGCCCGATTGCTTGGCGGTATACAGGGCATTATCCGCCGCGTCAATCAAGTCATTCCCGGAATTAAAGCCGCTGTCCCGGTCGTACATGCTTACACCGGCACTGATCGTTATCCGGTTGCAGGCAAAGCCTGTGTCGAACTCCGTATGCTCAACTTTCTGCCGAAATGCCTCTGCCAGGCCGATTGCATCCTCAATGCCCGTTTCCGGGAGAATGACCGCGAATTCTTCCCCGCCGAAGCGGGCGGCAAAATCCGTGTTCCGAAAATGCTTTTTGATTAATGCCGCCAGGTGGCGCAGAATTTCGTCGCCCGCCAAGTGCCCGCAATTGTCATTTACTTTCTTGAAGAAGTCAATATCCAGCATGATCAAGCACATGGAGCGGCCGAAATTACGCGTGCGGCTCATTTCCCTCATCAGACTGAGATCAAATTGCCTGCGATTGGCCAGCTTTGTCAACGCGTCCGTCAGGGCCAGTTCCTTTACATTCTCATAAAGGTAGGCCCGTTCCAGGGCGATGGCCGTTTGGGCCGCAATGGTTTTTAAGGTAATGCCCAGATTAGACGGCATCTGGGTGTCTGCGTCCTGCCAGGCGAAGGCGATTAGTCCCTGCAGCGTGCCGCCCGTTTGCAGGGGAAGAATTTCCAGGCGCTTGCGCATTAAAATCGAAATGGTTACCGCTTTTTCTTCCTGCGCCCCGTTGGTATTGTCGTCGGCAGAGTTTACCCAGGGCCAGGCCGAATTGTCCCTGGAGAACACGCGCTGCAAATGATTCACTTCCGCCGGGGAAAAATTATGCACAAATACCGGTTCGGTATGCAGCCCGTCACCCCGGTGATGCATAATGAAGGAAACTGCACCATCGGCCTTTAACAAATCATACAGCCGTTCCGTAACCATTTTCAGCAAAGCGCCGGGTGAAGTTTGTAAGGCAATGCTCTTTACCACTTCATAATGCATGGACAGTTGTTGATAACTTTCCACCGTATTTTCGTAGAGCTTGGCATGATGAATCGCTTCACCGGCCCGCTGGGCAAAAGCCGTTAGCAGTAAAACATCATGCCGGGAGTAAGCCGCTTCCTTTTCCGAGAACAGTTCCAGCACGCCGATAGTTTCATCCTGCACCACAATCGGCACTCCGGCCATGGATTGTAACCTGGCCCGCTGGATCGCGGGGAAGATCCGTTCCGGATAATCGGCCAGCTTTTTAATTACCTGCGCCTCGTTTTCCGTAAATATTTTGCCCATGAAACTTTCTTCCAGCTGTAAATATTCCAGGGGGGTGAAACTACTGACCGAGGCGACCACTTTTAAACTGCCGGTACCGTTTTCCCGCACTCCCAGGAACACATGGGCACAATTGAACACAGCGGCGGCAGCCTGCACTATCTGTGAGAAAACCGCCTGAATATCATGCTTGGCGGCAATGGCGGAACCCAGTTGGATAAATACATTTTGCAGCAGCACCTGATTATCCCTGGCCTTGCGGTATAAGGCCATATTCCGTTCGGACAGGTGCCGCAATATGCCCGCCAAACGCGATAAGCGCACATAAGGACGCAGGATCGCGGTTTCAAACAGGGCCCGCATGATATAATAATAGCCTGCTAATTTGTAGAGATGCCCGATGAGATTATAGTTGTCAAACACATTGGCATAGAAGGTGATGGATAACTCACTGGCGAGACAAAATACCAGCGCGATACGCAAATAATAGGTATGCCGCTGTGACGGGTTACGATATCCATAAACAAAGATCGCCAGCGCGTTTAAGCCCATCAATAGGTACTCCAACCGGATTTTGAGGAGTGTCGACCCTTCTTCCCATCTGTATAACTGGGGAATGAGCGCGGGATTCCAGAGGGTAAGGCCGATGAGCAGCAACGTACCGATGAAAGCCCAGGCGATCAGATTGATCTTCGTCCCCGCATATTGCTTCCTGCCGGGAACCAAGGCGGCTGCAAGCAGCCCTGCCGCGGCGCTGAACCGGGCTAACAGCCAAAATGCGGAGGCTTTATCGGGACTGTTCGGCGTAATGAAATCAGGCATGCCGTAATAGGACAGCGTATGGCTTAGATCAAACAAACCCACCACGAGAAAGGTGGCGGAAATCAATATATCCCGCAACCCTTTGCCCTGCATCCAGCTATGCCAGGCGGCGCCGAACACCAGGAAGCTGCAGATAATACTGGCGACTTCCAGCAATGTATGCAGGATAAGAAATGCCGGCTCATCATTCATTTTATAAAAAAACTTACTGTGCAAAATACTGAGGGCGAATATGCCTACGGTTACGACAAATAGTATAACGAGATTCCTGTTGGCCCGTGCTGCGCTGATTTGCGGTGACATGACTATCAACCTCCTAGCTTTTCCCGTCAGTGCATGGCTTTACATAATATTTTATGTTCGTAAGCCCCGGATTGTGTTGGAAAATAAAAGAAGAGATCCGGGGAGTAGCTTTTGGCACTCCCCGGATCTCTTCCCGTAAATTCTATCCAATTTCGAAGACAACCACTTCGATAAGTGGGTGTTACCTTGTTATTCTCTTCAGG
>DHRA01000015.1:53175-61893 GCA_002411145.1 Firmicutes bacterium UBA5324
TCTGGCATAGCCAGACAAGTTCAATTTACCCGCCGATTTTGGACATCCCGCGCCGCAGGGTTGGTTCTTCGTCCAGGTGATGGTGGCTCGGCTTATGCAAAATGACATCGCGGAGATAGTCCGCCAACTCGTCATCGGAACAACCTGCGCGCATAACTTGTTTAATATTATATTCCTGATTGGACAATAAACAAGGTTTAATTCGTCCGTCCGCCGTCAGGCGGATACGGTTGCATTCCTCACAAAAGTGACGCGTCACCGGTGAGATAAATCCTAACGTGCCCAAAGCACCCGGCACGCGGTAAACATCCGCAGGCCCGTCGCCGTGCGCCTCGGGGATCAGCTTATCAAAACCCTGAGCCGCCAGCACCGCCTGCATTTCCGCCACCGGCAGCAGCATCTTATTGCCGCCGGCGGCCCGAAAAGGCATGTGTTCAATAAAGCGGATTTCGTAGGGCTTGTCCAGGGTCATCCGGGCAAAATCCGCCAATTCGTCGTCATTGACGCCCTTCATCACTACCATGTTAATTTTTACCGGCGTTAAACCGGCTGCCTGGGCCTGTTCAATGCCGGCCAGCACACTGGAAAGCACATCGCGGCCGCACAGATGCTCAAACCGGTCGGCCCGCAGGGTATCAAGGCTAATATTTACGCGGGACAGCCCTGCTTTTTTTAAAGCGGTGACATTCTCGGCAAGGAGGCTGGCGTTGGTGGTCATGCTGAGATCCTCGATACCCGGCAATTGGGCCACTTCATGAATAAAGGAGACTATGCCCCGCCGCACCAGCGGTTCTCCCCCGGTGATACGCACTTTGTTTATCCCTATCTGTGCGGCTACACGAATAATCCTTATCAATTCCTGATAGCGGAGAATTTCCTCATGAGGAATCCATTGCACACCTCCGGGGGGCATGCAATAGGTACAGCGAAAATTACAACGGTCCGTGACCGAGACTCTTAGATAATGAATATTTCTGCCCAATGCATCAGAAATTCCCATAGCTGTTCACCCGCATTTCTCGATGTTTTACTGTATATTTCTCTCCATGGCTCTGCTTTTCCTTTTCGAAGGGGTACCGGCCCCGGCGGCAAGTCATTTTAAGTTCCGCCATGGACAGCAACCCAGCGGTCTATCAGGGTGAGCACAAAAACAAAAATGCCGACCATGCTGTTATGAAGGAAAAATTTACGATTGACCCTGCTCAAATCCCCCGGGGACACGATGATATGCTGATACACCAATACGGCGCCGGCTAAGGCTACGCCGACATAATATAATACACTTAATTTGCAGACCAGGCCGACAGACAGCAGTAAGCCGACAGACAAGGCATGGAAAACCCTTGACATATACAACCCCCTGACCAGACCGAAATGGGCCGGAATGGAGTGCAGCCGGTTTGCCCGGTCAAAATCAACGTCTAAAGAACCATAGATAATATCAAACCCTGCTATCCACATCATGATCGCCCCGCCCAGCAGCAACGCCGGCAATTCCACGCTGCCGGCGACGGCGAGCCAGGCTCCCACCGGCGCGGCCGCCAGCGCGACCCCCAGCACTAAATGGCATAACCAGGAGATCCTTTTCATATAGGAGTAGACGACAAGGGGCAAAACCCCCAGGGGCAGCAGCTTTAAACATAACGGATTTAAATTGAGGGCGGCCCAAAACAGCAAACCGAAGGATACGGCGATAAACACCGCCGTCTCTCCCATGGTGATCGCCCCCGTCACCATCGGCCGCTCCATACAGCGGGGATGACGTTTATCTATCTCCAAATCAATTACGCGGTTCAAAGCCATCGCCGCACTGCGGGCGCCGACCATGGCCACGGTAATCCAGCCCACATCATGCCAGGAAGGCAAGCCCCGGGCGGCGAGAATGGCCCCCATATAAGCAAAAGGGAGGGCAAAAAGGGAATTTGTGAATTCAATATTCTCCAACAGCGCCTTCAGTTTACCCAATACCTAACCCCTCCCACTTTTCATCTACCCGTCTTTTGATCTCTTCGCTCATGGTAATTTCCTCCGGCCAGGCCCGGGTATAGCCCTCACTGCGCCAGGCCCGGGTCGCGTCAATCCCCATCTTTGCGCCAAAATGCGCGTAAGGTGAAGCATGGTCCAGGGCATCCAGCGGTCCTTCCATAATCACTACGTCCCTGGCCGCGTCAATATTATTATACACTCGCCACCAAACCTCGGACAGATCATGCACATCAACATGTTCATCGACAATAATCACCATTTTCGTAAACATCATCTGCCCCATTCCCCAGACGGCATTCATGATTTTTTTGGCATGGGCGGGGTAGGCTTTTTTGATGGAAATGATCGCACAATTATGAAATACGCCTTCCAGCGGCAGATTCAGATCCACGATTTCCGGCAAATGCAATTGCAGCAGCGGCAGGAAAAGACGTTCCGTAGCTTTGCCCAGATAGCAATCTTCCATCGGTGGTTTGCCGACAATGGTCGCCGGATACACCGGGTTTTTGCGGTGGGTGATACAGGTCACATGAAAAACAGGATACCGGGCCGCCTGCGAATAGTAACCCGTATGATCGCCAAAGGGTCCTTCCAACCGTAATTCTTCCGGATCCACATACCCTTCGAGGATATATTCCGCATCGGCCGGTACTTCCAGATCCACAGTTTCACATTTCACAAGATTTACCGGCGCCTTCCGCAGAAAACCCGCGAAAACCATTTCATCCATATCCCGCGGCAGGGGCGCCGTGGCTGCGTAAGCGAGGGCGGGATCACCGCCCAGGGCCACCGCCACCTCTATTTTGCGGCCCAAAGCTTTATGATCCCGGAAGTTTTCCGCCCCGTTGTGATGCAAATGCCAATGCATGCCGGTGGTATTACGATCAAAAACCTGCAGCCGGTACATCCCCGCATTGCGTTTACCGGTTTGCGGATTTTTCGTGAAGACCAGGGGCAGGGTGATGAAGGGGCCGCCATCCCCAGGCCAGCATTTTAAAACGGGAATTTTGCCCAGATCCACGGCTTCACCCTTTAAAATAACTTCTTTGCAGGGGCCGTTGTTCACTTGGCGGGGAAAGCAATCGACGAGCCGTTTGCCCAGCGGCATTAATTTTAGCATCTCCAGCTTACTGCTTAAGGCCGAAAAAGGCACTTTTAAAAAAGTGCGTATCTCTGCGGCGATGTTTTCCAGGTTTTCCGCGCCCAGGGCCCAAGCCATACGTTGCGCGGAACCAAAAGCATTTGTCAAAACCGGCGTATCATGACCTATAACATTTTCAAAAAGCAAAGCCGGGCCATATTTTTTGCATACCCGGTCGGTTATTTCCGTTATCTCCAAACTGCAGTCCACGGGAGTGCTGATCCGCCTTAGTTCTCCCCGCCTGTCCAGTAAATCGATAAATTCCCGCAAGTCCTTATATGCCATAGGCCTACTCCCTCTATCGATGTAAAAAGTATTTAATCAAAAGAATGCTTACTTCATAAAATACCAACAGCGGTAAGGCAACCATCGCCTGGGAAAAAATATCCGGCGTTGGTGCCGCCAAAGCCCCTATAATAAAAGCCAATACAACAAAGATTTTTCGTTTACTCTCCAGAAAAGCGGCATTAATAATCTCCATTTTGGCCAGTACAATCAAAATCAACGGCAGTTCAAAAACGAGACCGAAGGGCAGCAAAAAAGAAATAATAAAGGAAATATACGCACCCAGGGAAAATAGGGGCTGCAGCTGCGCGGTGGCAAAGCCCGTAAAATACTTGATCGCCGCCGGCAAAACGAAATAAAAGCTGAAAGCCGCTCCGGCGAGAAACAGCATCATCGACACCGGGCCAAGGAGGAGCACTAATTTTCGCTCCTTTTCCCGCAAAGCCGGCCTGATAAACAGCCAGGCCTGATGGGCGGTCACCGGCAGGCCCAGCAGAAAACCCATAAATACGGAAACCCGCAAATAGGTGAAAAAAGCCTCCCCGGGCGTTAGAAAAACCAGTTTACCCACGGGACGAACCAAAAAATCCACGGCCCTGCCGGCATAAAACCAGCTCACAGTTGAAGTCACGGCCACAACAACGAGCGATATGAAAAGCCGCAGACGAAACTCCTGCAAATGTTCTAAAAGCGGCATTGTCCGTGCCTTGTATTCCGATCCCGCTATTTCCCCGGGGGTGATTCCCGCCGGAGGCGGCTGTTGTTCCGCCAGCGATATCACCTCGCCGCTCCGGCTAGCCCTGCTCATGCTCATCCCTGCTGGTTGTCCGGATAACAGTTTTCTCTTTGGCTGTTTCCTCTTCCGCCATAGCTTTTTTGAATTCCTGAATGCTTTTCCCTACGGCTTTGCCTACTTCGGGCAACTTTCCGGGCCCGAAAACCACCAGCGCAATACCTAAGATTAACAGTAATTCCGGCATGCTGAAACCAATCATGCTTTGGTCACCTTCCATCTGAATATTCGGCCGATTCAGCCCATAACTCTCCCGCGAAAGCAGAGAGACTGGGGGGAACGTCCGGTTATTCATAGGATAGACCTAATTTGCCGCGATTATCGGTGGAAAAACCTAATTTATTATTTTTTTCTTTTACGTGCACAAAAGCCTGGTCTCCGCATTGTCTAAATAAGAAATTAATAACTTCTTTGGCCCACATAATCGGCGATCAGGGAGAATTTCTCCCGTAACGCCCGGTCCTGGACAACATTGATCATCTCTTTTGCTCTCCGTATGTATTGACCGGCTAAACCGGCGGCGTATTCAACCGCTCCCGCTGCCCGGATAATCTCCAGGCCCCGGCTCACCTCCCCGGGCGTCAGGGAACGCCGGCCAAGCATCAGCCGCAGTTCGTCCCGGGCGGGGGAATGCCGCAAGGTATAGATGACAGGCAAGGTGATGATTCCCTGTCTCAAATCATTACCGGCGGGTTTGCCGAGTTCTCCGTCGTCCCCGGTGACATCAAGGATATCGTCGGTGATCTGAAAAGCCATCCCGACGCAATACCCATATTCTTTCAGACCGTCGATCACGGCTTCCCCGGCGTCGGCCATGTATGAGCCTAAATCACAGGCACAAGCCAAAAAATCGGCCGTTTTTTTCTGAATACGCAGGAGATATTCCTCTTCGGTCTGGGCAGGGTTGAAAATGTTCAGAAACTGGGTTATTTCACCTTCACACATGTTACTGACCAGTTGTGACAGGGCGGCGATAATTCTCCGGTCCGCAATATGCGAAATTGCTGCAAAAGCCTGGGCAAATAAGAAATCACCCGCCAGCACGGAAACCATGTTTCCCCACTTGGCGCTGGCCGTCTCCCGCCCCCGTCTGGTGGCAGCCTCGTCAATCACATCATCATGCACCAGGGAGGCCGTATGAATCAGTTCCAAAGCCACAGCTACGGGTACAAGCCGCTCCGGATCATATACTTGTGTTTTCGCCGACAGTAAGAATAATGCCGGGCGCAGCCTTTTGCCCCCGGCCCGAAGTAGGTGCGTGCCAATACCGGTTAACGTTTTTTCCTGCGATAAGGCAAATTGTCGCAAACCGGCTTCAACTTTGGATAAATCCCCGGATATTTCCTCAAATAAGTGCTGTATTTTCATGCCTGTCCCTACCCATTTCAAGATCACAAACCCCACGCGCCGGATTTACCGTCCCCAGGTTATCTTGACGGCGCCTTTACGGCAGGGCTAATATTGTCGGTTTGGTGAAACAAACCCATTATTTTTTTCCTTCTAAGCCTATGTTTTATCTTAGACTATTTCCCGGACTTCGTCCAGCCTTTTTTCCGCCGCCGGGCAATCCGTCCGCATAATTAACCCCGGTGTAATTTTACACCGGGGCGGCACTATTGCTTATATTTCTCTACGCGAATGGCGCAATCCGGACACACCATCTGACAGATACCGCACACAATACATTTCGTCATATCCGCGCCCACGCGGGGTGTACCGTAAACTCCCAGTCCTTCCGACCAGGCAATACATTTAACCGGGCACTTCTCTATACAGAGGCCGCAGCCTTTGCACAAACCGGGAAATACCGCCCAAAAGCCTTTATCGCTGTCATGTTTTTCCACTACCCACTCTTTTCCCATTTCGGTAGCCCCCTATATTGCTGTCTTCACCAGTTGATAGCCTTTTTGCAAGGCAGCGTAATTTAGTTCGCGGAGCCTGGGATTCGCCTGAAATTTAGCGCCCAGTTTATCTTCCAATGCTTCTTTAATGGCATCCAGCGGCAGAATCTCCGTAACCCCGATAAGCGCCCCGAGGATCAGGATATTAAACACCCTGGGGTGTAATTCCTCGCTGGCAATATCGTTGGCGGGAATAGCAATGACTTTCTTTACATTGGGCGGAATGTCCCGCCGGTCAACCCCGGGCCCCTCCTTTGCAAAGGGAGCCGTTTTCGTTTCCCCGGGCACCTTCGGCTCCTGGGCCGCTTCCCGGGCAGTGTCCGTCGGACTTGGCGGTACCGTATCAAAATACTGTTGACCGACAATATGATCATTCACTTCCCCCGGGGTAATCAAAGAATTGTCATAGATGTAAATGGTATTCTGCCCGGCATATTGTCTCGTCCTGCGCACCGAGCGGGGACTAAGCGGAATAAGAATATCCGCGGTTTGGAATTTCGGCGAACCAATTTTGCGGGGAGAAATTTGTACGAAGGCCACAGACACGCCCCCCCGTTGCTCCACCCCGAAATTCGGGATATACAGCGCTTCCTTTCCCAGCATATAGGCCGCTGAAGCCAATATTTCCGCTATGGATTGCACGCCCTGTCCGCCTTCTCCGGCGATCGCTATTCGCACGGCTGCAGCCATTTATTATTCCTCCTTTTTGAACGGGGTTTTCAGTTCACCAACCTTAAAATAGGCTGCCATATCCTTTTCGATAAAATTCCAGGTTTTCTTGGCATTCATGCGCCAGTTTGTCGGGCAACTGGACAGGGCTTCGACAAAACCGAAACCTTGGCCGTTGATTTGGGCTTCCAGTGCTTTTTTCACGTACCCTTTCAACTGACGCAAATTTTGCATGGAGCCACGGGCCACGTAGGCATTGTCCGGCGTGACTGCCGCCACCATCTCCGGCCCCTTCGCCGGATAACCCGTCTCTGCAATATCCCGTCCGTAGGGGGTTGTCTCCGTCTTCTGCCCGGGCAGTGTAGTGGGCGCCATTTGTCCGCCGGTCATCCCATAATTCGTATTGTTGCAGAGGATAACGGTGATGTGCTCATTACGAATGGCCGCATTCAGCAGATGCTGTGAGCCGATGGCATAGCCACCGCCGTCACCCATGTAGGCAATGCAGATGGCCTCCGGATTGGCCCGTTTTAAGCCGATCATCGTCGGGGTGGTCCGTCCGTGGTGACACTGCACGGTATCTACGGCGAAGAAATCCCAGGCTAACAGTGAACAGCCTATGTCACAGCCGAAAACGGCCCGGTCCTGGATCCCCAGTTCATCAATTGCTTCACCGAGGGTTTTTAATATAAGTCCGTGACCACAGCCGGGGCAGAATTTATGCGGTTTTGTTTCCTCATTCCAACATGAAGGCATGGCCGGCTTGAGCTGGCCATTTTCTTTAAGTTCCTGCATCAGGCATCCTCCCTATCGTACCTAAAGTTCAATTTGCTTAACCGCCTCCACGATTTCTTCCGTCGTAATGCCCACACCGGGCCTTAACAAGGTTTCGAGGGGTACGGTACTGCCGTAAATACCTGTTTGCACGAGTTTGAGCAGTTGTCCTTGCGCCGATTCCGCCACAAGTAATTTTTTCGCCCGGGCCGCAATGGCCCGCAGCTGCGCGTCCGGAAATGGCCGCAGCGTAATGGGCCGGAAATAACCCACTTTTCTCCCCTCGTCCCGCAGTTGTTCATAGGCGCCAAGGGCCGCCCGGCTTACAATGCCATGGGCCACGATCACCAACTCGGCATCTTCACAGCCCTGGGCGTTAAACTCAACCACTGTCTTTGCCATTTTCTCATAATCCGTCACGAGTTTGCCGACCACGGCAAACAATTCTTCTTCCGTGTTGTATGTATTCCGCAGATGCGTATACTGTTTGCCAGGGACATTTTCCCCCAGCCTGGCGACAGTTGGCGCGAACTTCCAGCCCCGGGCTTCCGGATCATAAAGGGTGAGCGGTTCCCGCATTTTCGCCTGATAGCCGTCCCCCAGCACAAAAGTCGGGAAACGATGTGTCCAGGCTATGTCAAAGGCCTTAATCGTATAATCAAACAATTCCTGATGGGTCATGGTGGAATATACAATCCGATGCCCCTCGCCGTTGCCGCCATAGGTGGTCAGGGTTGTTTCCTGCTGCGAATAAATTACCGTGGCCGTGGACGGACCACCCCGCTGCTGAATGATAAACACCGCGGGAATACGCATCATCTCCGCCATCGTGATCGCTTCCTGCATCAGCACATTGCCGGGGCCCGCGGTAGCGGTAAAGGCCCTTTTCCCCGCCAGGACCCCGCCCAAAGTCGTGAAGCCGGCGGAAATCTCATCCTCCGTCTGCAGGAATTTCCTGCCGAATTTCGGCGCCAAACGAGTCCAGTAGTGCATGATCTCATTTTGAGGAGTGATGGGGTAGCCGTACATGATCCCGGCTTTAGCAGCCAGCGCCGCCCAGGCGCAAACCTCATTGCCCGTCATAAAAGCGCGCCGCTCACCCTGCAGAATTATCTCCTCCGCCATAAAACACACCTCCATCCGCATTGATTCTTACTTTATACTGCCCG
>DHRA01000071.1:0-1354 GCA_002411145.1 Firmicutes bacterium UBA5324
CGTCCCAAACCCGACGACCGGGATGCGGTCCAGCTTTGTGCCCAGGCGATGGCTTTGGAAGAAATGCTGGCAGTTACTGTACAGGAGGGCTATGTTTTCTATGGGCAAACGAGGCACCGGCAGCCGGTGGTGTTTGAGGACGAACTAAGACAGTATACCATCGATTTAGCTGCGCGCATGCATCAATTGGTGCGGGAAGGGACAACGCCCAGAGCGCAAAAGGGCAAACACTGCTCACAGTGTTCGCTGATTGAGGAGTGTCAGCCCAAATGGATGCTGCGTCACCGTCCGGTAAAAGATTACTTGCAGCGGATGTGTGCTTTGGAGGTGGACGAACTGTGCGACGACTCTTGAATACCCTGTATGTAACGACGCCGGAGGCCTATTTGGCTTGCGACGGGGAAAATGTGCTGGTCAAAGCCGACGATCAAATCAAGTTCCGTGTGCCGGTGCATAATCTGGAAGGGATCGTGTGTTTCGGTTTCGCCGGGGCCAGCCCCGGGCTCATGTATTTATGCTGTGAGCACGGGGTGGCGCTTTCTTTTCTTACGGCCTACGGAAAATTTCGCGGCCGGATAACCGGCAGTGTCTCTGGAAATGTACTGCTGCGACGGACTCAATATCGCTGGTCCGATGAACCTGATACTACGGCGCGCCTGGCCCGCCGCTTTATCGCCGCGAAAATTGTCAACAGCAGGGCCCTGCTGCATCGTGTTTTACGGGATCATGGAGATGTTGTCGAGACTGAGCCGCTCCAACAGGCCATGCGAAGCATGGCGGGCATGGTAGAGAGACTGGACAACACTCCCCATGTTGACGGCTTGCGCGGTATCGAAGGGGAGGCGGCGCACACATATTTCACTCACTTTAATCAATTGATATTGGCGCAAAAAGAAGCTTTTTCCCTGAGTAACCGCAATCGGCGACCACCCACCGATAATGTTAATGCGTTGTTGTCTTTTCTTTATACTTTGCTGGCGCATGAAACCGCTGCCGCGTTGGAAACGGTCGGTTTAGATCCCCAGGTGGGCTTTCTGCACCGGGATCGTCCGGGACGGCCAAGCCTGGCCCTGGATCTTATGGAGGAATTACGGCCGCATTTTGCGGACCGGCTGGCCGTAACCCTGATTAACCGCCGGCAAATCGGGGCCGATGGTTTTATCCTTAAAGAAAACGGCGCTGTAATCATGGATGATGAAACCCGGAAAGAGGTATTGACGGCCTGGCAAAAGCGCAAACAAGAAGAAATAACTCACCCCTATCTGGGGGAAAAGATACCATTGGGATTGGTGCCATATATCCAGGCGCTGTTGCTTGCCCGACATCTCCGGGGGGATTTGGAAGACTATCCGCC
>DHRA01000071.1:1617-3275 GCA_002411145.1 Firmicutes bacterium UBA5324
GATCCAGTGCAATTCGCGGTACTGAAGCAAAGCCTCGAGGGAATAGTGGATCCGGAGACCGACAGCCTGCGATATTATTTCCTGGGAAAGAACTGGAAGAGCCGTGTTGAGCATTTTGGGGCGAAGGCTGCTTATGATCCGGAAGGGGTAATGCTGGTGTGATGCGAACCCTAAGTGCACATGAAAACCTGGGGAGTTTCGCAATATCGCTGTTTACTGGGCTTCGGAGAATTCCGCTGACAGGAAACCGGTTTATTTAAGATACTTTTGTTGAGGTTCGCAAAATCAGCGGCTTCGTAGCTTGATTTTGTTCTGTTACAAGCTTGACAGTCACGCCCTACACGGGCGTGTGGATTGAAACGCATATTCGGCCTGCTGGTCCTTGACTGATAGGTCACGCCCTACACGGGCGTGTGGATTGAAACTCTCCACTGAATGCCTTCGATTTTCTTAACCCGGTCACGCCCTACACGGGCGTGTGGATTGAAACTTTCAAAGTGCCGAATCCTATAATTTTTAAGGAGTCACGCCCTACACGGGCGTGTGGATTGAAACCCCAAGTCACCGTGAAACATGAGCCAAGTATGTTGTCACGCCCTACACGGGCGTGTGGATTGAAACTTTCTCCAATGTGCGAGAGGAATGGATTGATATGTCACGCCCTACACGGGCGTGTGGATTGAAACAAGTCTACCTGGGATAGAAAGTGTCCCAAAGAGTCACGCCCTACACGGGCGTGTGGATTGAAACCTGGCATCGTACCAATATTCGTTGACAAGGTAGGTCACGCCCTACACGGGCGTGTGGATTGAAACACACCAGTTTCTGCACGCAGTACACTCGGCCCCGTCACGCCCTACACGGGCGTGTGGATTGAAACACTTTATCAATGTCCTTCATGCTCTACACCTCCGTCACGCCCTACACGGGCGTGTGGATTGAAACCTCCATGGTGCCTATCATAGGTTGGACTATGGTAGTCACGCCCTACACGGGCGTGTGGATTGAAACGTTTTGTCATAGTAGGCAATAGTGGTGTCGGGAGTCACGCCCTACACTGGCGTGTGGATTGAAACTCGTGTAGTCCATTTCCAAAGCCGCCATAGGAAGTCACGCCCTACACGGGCGTGTGGATTGAAACTGCTGAATGTCTATTGTATGCGTACAAAATTGAGTGTCACGCCCTACACGGGCGTGTGGATTGAAACTACAAAAAAAGGACTTACTGCATATCAGTAAGTGGTCACGCCCTACACGGGCGTGTGGATTGAAACTCCCAGGCTACCACAGAGGCTTTCTCCCAGGCGGTCACGCCCTACACGGGCGTGTGGATTGAAACATGCTGCAGAAGTATTCCGCACCGCACTCACACGTCACGCCCTACACGGGCGTGTGGATTGAAACCTCCTTCACGATGCAAATCCGGAGTATTTGCCGCGTCACGCCCTACACGGGCGTGTGGATTGAAACATGGAGATATTGGAGCATATCGTATGTTTTTTGGTCACGCCCTACACGGGCGTGTGGATTGAAACCATGTATTGCTTGCAGGCGGCAATCAGCGCCAGGTCACGCCCTACACGGGCGTGTGGATTGAAACATGGTATAACCCATGGCAAGCCTGGAGAAATTTGTCACGCCCGTGTAGGGCGTGACCA
>DHRA01000071.1:3336-8685 GCA_002411145.1 Firmicutes bacterium UBA5324
CGGGCGTGTGGATTGAAACATAGAACGAACAACCGACGTCATTCCGTCTTGGAGGTCACGCCCTACACGGGCGTGTGGATTGAAACATAGTTAGTCCAAATAGAAGGATTTAACCTGATTGTCACGCCCCACACGGGCGTGCGAATCGGCTATGATCTTCCCCTCCAAGGTGTAACAAGAAGTCGCTGCCCCCATCAAGCAGGGGCAGCGATTTTTGTGATTAATAAAATTGGGGATTAGCGGGGAGCGACGCCCGGACCGCCGGTGCGGGTTTGCGGGAAACAGGGCTGGGCGGGGAAACAGGGCTGGACCGGGTAACAGCCAGGACTGGGGACACAGCCGGCGCGCGGCAAACAACAGCGGCGCGGGAAACAGCCGTGATCGCAATGCCCATGGCAGCGGGGGTAACAGTGCTCATGATGATATTCCGACGGACAGCAGTGATGGCAATAGTCGTAATGGCAATCATGATGACAGTCGTGATGACAGTCGTGGCGGCATTTGTGATGGCGGCGCGGCGTGCAGCTGGTATGATGGTGGCCCGGAGGGCAGTGATGCCGGGGGGAACAATGGCGTCCCGGGCGGTAGTTATCGGGAGTACAGTAGGTGGTCTGGTATATCTGGGGATTGTGCGCGGCTTGTGCCGTCAGGTAAAATGGCTCATTGGCGGCCCAATCGAAAATCTCCGGCATTTCCGTAAAATAAGGATGATAATATTGCATGGGAGGCCTCCTTTTACCGTTTACCACGGTTGATTTTTCTTGTTATATACTATGTGAGCGGCATACTAAAGGTATAATATTATGTCGAGCGGCGACACCGGCAAAAGAAAAGAGACTAACCTATGTGCAGGTTAGTCCCCGGTATTTAATGCTTCCCATGTCCGTTACCGTTACCGTTTCCATTTCCGTTCCCATACCCGTTACCGTTTCCTTCGTTTTTATGCTGTGCTGGGTTATCATTGCTGTTGTCATTATCTACCGCGTGTTTATGATGGTTGCCGTGGGCGTTGTCATTGTCTTCAGCGTCAAGGTCGATGCGGAGAGAGGCTAAAAAATTATCCGCGTCGTTGTCCAGTCTTACTTCCCGCAGGATGACGGCCGACTTATCGGCCTTATCGTGCAGCTTCACGCCTAAGGTTTTGGCAATGTTGCCCCAGCCCATTTTTTGTTCATAACGCATTTCGAGAATTTCGTTTACGGACTTCCCGGATGCCTGCGCCAAATTATAGGCTAAGGTAATTTCTCCATAGCCCATATTACGGGCTTTCAGAGCGGAAATTTCGTCGCCGCCGACTTCCAGACCAAGGGCGCGGGAGATTGCCGAGGCCAGATCGTAGGCAATGGCGTGTTCTGTGGCTTCAAGCACCGTGTTTAGCGCGGAGGCGTTGGCGGTTTTCGGGGCGGTAGTGGTGCTTACCGCGGCTTTACTGCCGAGCAGCAGGTTCTTTGTCGTTGGATTGGTGGTCAACACGGTTGCCAGGGCTGTGCCGGCAAACACAATGGAGGTTATGATAAATACCGTCGTAATTTTATTTTTCAAAATTTGTTTCCTCCTTTATTTATATCAAGGCCGTTTACGGTGCCATTTGTTTTGCTAGAAAGCCCGCTGCAGTCTTAGTCAGCTTCAGTTCCATGTCACCCATCTGTACGTTTGGTTCTTTTGAGCTAATAACGACCGCTCCTATTGCATCACCTTCCACGATAATTGGCGCAATAACTTCCGCCGAAAACTTGCACCCTTCTTCGTTGTTATCAACGATGCATCCCCGGCAGTGCTTATATTCTCCCGGGTGGTTGATCAATACGGCTTTGCGCTCCTCCAGCACTTTTTCCACCGCCGTTCCAAGAGGCTTGTTTAAAAACTCTTTCTTTGAAGCACCGGCAACAGCGATAACATTGTCACGATCAGTTATGCAAATAATATGTCCTATAGCCTCATAAAGTGAATCCGCGTATTCTTTTGCAAAGTCCCCCAGTTCACCGACCGGGGAGTATTTCTTCAAAATCACTTCACCTTCGCGGTCCACGTATATTTCGAGAGGGTCACCTTCACGAATGCGTAATGTGCGTCGAATTTCTTTAGGAATTACGACCCTTCCGAGATCGTCTATACGTCTTACAATTCCAGTCGCTTTCAACGTCATCCCTCCTTTCTATAATAAAATAGTACTCCCTGGAATTTAAGGAAGTCAAATGGTCAAAAGGCCTGTCCGGAGCCGGATAAACGCGAAAACCCCGCCAAATTATGGCAAAATGGCGGAAAGAAATTCCGGGCTGCCCCACGCTTTCCGGGTTAGGGGACTTACGGGCACATGGGAGGATGCGCCGCGGGCAGTGTAATCAGACGATTCGGCATTTTCCGGAGATAACGATAGATATTGACACGGGGCAAGGGCTAATGGTATTATAAATAAAATTAGCCGATTGGAAAAACCAAAGGTTAAGGTACTCCCCCCCAGGGGGGAGCCTTAGCTTTTGGTTTTTTTCGTTTGTCCGCTGGTGGGCGACGCTAAGCTCCTGGCTAAGTTCGGCTAAATTAAGCTGGAGTTATAATCAACCTGAATTAAGTCTCGCTGGACCGGTTTATTTTCCTACGGAAGGGAGAGAAAAATTGAAAATTACAAAGTTAACATCGAGCTTATTTCTCGCGATAGCGTTGGTGGTGGTGCTTGCCGGATGCGCAGGCAGGAACACGGCAAATGAGCCGACCAAAGTCCGGGTTGCCTATTTCCCGAATATTACCCACGCCCAGGCGCTCATTGGCAGGGCTGAGGGGCAGTTCCAGCAGGCGCTGGGTGAGGGAACCCCCATTGAATGGAAAACCTTCAACGCCGGACCGGCGGAAATCGAGGCACTGTTTGCCGGTGAAGTGGATATCGGCTATATAGGGCCCGGGCCGGCCATTAACGGCTATGTAAAATCCAAAGGCGATCTGCAGATTATTGCCGGCGCTACCGACGCGGGCGCCATCCTGGTTTCCCGTAAGGATTTGGTCATAAAAAATATCAGCGAATTAAGCGGCAAAAGAGTCGCCGTTCCCCAATTCGGTAATACACAGGATTTGTCTTTACGGCATTTGCTGCAGGAAAACGGACTTGCCGATACAACGAAGGGCGGTACGGTGGAGATTAGACAAGCAGAAAATCCTGATATAAAAATCTTGCTGGAAAAGGGTGACATTGACGCGGCCATTGTGCCGGAACCCTGGGGTTCCCGCCTGATTAGCGAAGTGGGAGCTAATGTGGTCCTGGATTACAACCAGGTATGGCGGGACGGCCGTTATACCACGGCGGTGGTCATCGCCCGCACAGAGTTTATTCAGAAACATCCGGATATTGTCGAGAAATTCCTGCAAACGCATGTGGAGCTGACGGAAGCGATCAAGCAGCATCCGGACAAGGCGAAGGAAACGGTGAATCAGCAGATTAAAGAGCTTACCGGCAAAGCGCTGGCGAAAAATGTGCTGGATAGTGCTTTCAGCAGATTAACGGTGACCAGCAATCCGGAAAAAGACTCGGTAGTTGATTTTGCGAAATTATCCGCCGAAGCCGGATTTGTGAAAGGAACCCCCGATCTTAAAGACCTGTTTAACCTGACCATTCTCAATAAGGTCTTGAGTGAAAAGGGGCTGCCTCCCATACAGTAGTCATTCATTATAGAGAGCAGAGGTGCTAAGGTTGAGCCTGATTGTGGAGAATGTGAGCAAAAGTTTCGCGACAAAACGTCAGCAGATTCATACGCTGGACAATGTTTCCGCAGAATTTAAGCAAGGTGAATTTGTTTGCATTCTGGGACCGTCGGGCTGCGGTAAGTCAACCCTCCTGAATATTATTGCCGGCTTGGAAGCACCCTCCGGCGGCCGGGTGGTGCTCAACGGAAAAGAAGTAAAGGGCGCGGGTCCCGACCGGGTGGTAATGTTTCAGGAGGCTGCCCTCTTTCCCTGGCTGAAAGTGATCGACAATGTGGAATTCGGCATGAAGATCGCGGGCATTCCTCCGGCTGAACGCCGGGAAAAGGCGCTGAAATATTTAAAAATGGTCCATCTTACCCGGTTCCAGGATGCATATATTCACGAACTGTCGGGCGGCATGCGGCAAAGGGTGGCCCTGGCCAGGGCCCTGACTCTGGATTCGGAAGTGCTGCTGATGGATGAACCTTTTGCCGCCTTGGACAGCCAGACGAAAAGTATTTTGCAGCTGGAACTGCAGCATATTTGGTGGGAAACAAAGAAAACGATTATTTTTGTCACCCACAACGTTGAGGAAGCCGTACTGTTGGCCGACAGGGTCGTTGTGATGTCGGCAAACCCGGGGCGGATAAAGAAGGAGTTTCCTATTCAGCTTGCCCGGCCAAGGCAGCCGGAGAACGTTGATCTGACATATCTCGTAGCGGGCATCATGAAAGAGTTGAAGGAGGAAGTAGAAAAAGTTGCAAAAGCTGAATTCGACAATAACTGGCGTCTGCAGAAAAATATTATTTTACCTTCTATTGATAGCGATTTGGGAAGCGGTTTATAGACTGGGTGTAGACATACTGGGGCTGTGGAAGCCCTATCTTTTTCCTTCGCCGCTGTCCGTGGTGAAAACTTTGGCTGAATTGGTCCGGGACCAAACACTGGCCATTGCCCTGATCGCCAGTGCCAAACGGATCGTGGTCGGGTATCTGGTTTCGATTATGACAGGCATTATTATCGGGCTCACCATTGTGCGTTTCAAATGGCTTGACGAGAATGTCAGCGCTTTGATTCTGGGTTTGCAAACCCTGCCCAGTATTTGTTGGCTTCCCTTTGCGATTCTGTGGTATGGCCTTAATGAGAGCGCAATTATCTTCGTTATTGCCGTCGGTTCAACTTTTGCCATCGCCATTGCCATCGAATCCGGGATAAAAAATGTCAATCCCTTATTCGTCAGGGCGGCGAAAACCATGGGCGCCAGTGGCTTCAAGGTTTATTGGAACGTCATTATTCCAGCGAGTCTGCCGAATTTGATCACCGGGCTGAAACAGGGATGGTCCTTTGCCTGGCGGGCGTTGATGGCCGGCGAAATGATGTCGGCGACCAAAGGGTTGGGCCAGGTACTGATGGTTGGCCGGGATTTGGCCGACATCAGCCAGGTGACGGCTGTCATGATCGTGATTGTGCTGTTGGGGGTGAGCGTGGACAAACTTATTTTTGGCCGGATTGAGCTGGACATCAGACAAAAATGGGGTTTGGACAGAAGTTAAGCCTGCGCTGGGAAGCGGGTTTCCCGCAGGGAAATTCACAGACGAAAGGACATTGAAAACATATGAATTTAGAAGTAAAAACTTTAACCACCGATGTGCTCGTAATCGGCGGGGGGACGGCGGG
>DHRA01000071.1:8941-9273 GCA_002411145.1 Firmicutes bacterium UBA5324
AGAAACGACGCGGAGGGACTGATCAGGGAAGACCTGGTTTACACCATGTCGCAGCGCCTGAATCAGGTTACCAAAAAGCTGGAGGACCTCGGCCTGGTAATCCTCAAGGACGCGCAGGGGGAATATGTTTCCCGGGGTACCCGCAATATCAAAATCAACGGGGAAAATATCAAAACCATCCTTGCCGACGCCGTCGCGAGTCAGGCGAATATTGAGGTCTTAAACCGGGTAAACATGACCGACTATATTGTGGTGGACGGTAAAATTGCCGGCGCCTACGGCTTTTCCCTGGACGACAGCATTTTTTATGTAATTTCCGCAAAGTCGGTCAT
>DHRA01000039.1:0-8147 GCA_002411145.1 Firmicutes bacterium UBA5324
TAAGGTGGTGGGAGCATGTCACCCAAAACTGTTCTTGATTAGTTCTTTCCGTAATTTTGAGTATAACGTCGCTGGGATTCGAATGGCATCT
This sequence comes from Firmicutes bacterium UBA5324, assembly GCA_002411145.1. Taxonomy (GTDB): domain Bacteria; phylum Bacillota; class Negativicutes; order UBA11029; family UBA11029; genus UBA11029. Next base: position 92 of record DHRA01000039.1, read on the forward strand.
GGGCAAAATAGAGATCTTTAAAAAGCTGCCTGTTCGAAGGAGAGGTTAAACGATGGGGAAAATCATAGATCATTTTCAAGACAACTTGGATACATTGTTAAAATCGGGCATTGCTAAAGAAAAGTTTACCCGTCATTCCTTGAACAAAATATCCAGTGAGTGGCAGAAATTTATTAATGGTCAGCGGGTTGACCGGACGGTTGTTTCCGACCTGATTTACAGTTCATGGGAGAGGTGTGCTGATAACGCTGTTGATCCTTACCATCAGAATGAAGAGTTCTTTACAAAAGAACAGGTCGAAAAACTGGTAAAAAACAATGAAATGCTGGTACGGAAATTTGGCAATATAATACGGGACGTACAACGGATTGCACGTAAAAAAGGTCTCACTGTGCAATTATTCAACAACGAGGCAAAGAATATCCAGCTGATTGCTTTGGCCAATATTAACTCCCAGGACAAAGTTGCATTGTTAACGGACGTATCAGAGAATGCTTTAGGCACTAACGCTATTTGCCTGGCTTTACGGGAAAACAGACCCGTACAGACTTTGGGCCCAGAGCACTTTAACCACAATTTGCACGACACCTTCTGTTCTGCGGCGCCCCTTCACAACAGCAAGGGAAACATCATCGGTGTAATCAATGTTGCTAGTTATAATTACAGGGGGAGTACGGATAATTTTATCCTGGTTAATTTTTTGGCAAAGCTGCTGGATAATATATCCTTAACCCTTGATACCATGGACGAACTGGAGTCATATAATTTTGCGATTAACGAAACTTTTTCCTACCTTTCGCAAGGAATGTTATATGTCGATCATGAAGATGAAATAAAATATTTCAATAAAAAAGTAATGGAAATCTTTGCCGCTGATTCCACCCGCATCAAGGGACGCATATCGGATTTTCTCGCGTTATTGAAGGAATACAACGATGAAATTCAAAACGAAATAATAGAGCTGGAAATTGGTGGGCTTAGGAAGTGTTTAATTGTTACGGTAAAGAAATTTTTTCGGCCCAATACGATGCAGCATGAAAAAATAATCATTGTGGAAGAACGTAAATCCGGCAATTTGCAGTTTGAAGCGGCGTTATATACCTTTAACAATATAATCGGTGAAAACGAAAAAATACTCGAAGCGAAACATCTGGCCCAAAAAGTGGCGAAATCGAATTCTTCCATTTTGATTTTTGGGGACAACGGTACGGGGAAAGAGGTCTTTGCGCAGGCCATTCATAATGCGAGTTCGAGAAAAAGCCACCCCTTTGTTGCCATCAACTGTGGGGCTATTCCGCATGAACTGGTGGAAAGCGAGTTATTCGGCTATGAAGCCGGGGCTTTCACAGGGGCTGTGAAAAACGGCAGAAAAGGGAAGCTGGAAATTGCCCATGGCGGCACATTGTTCTTAGATGAAATAGAAAGCATGCCCTTGAACATGCAAGTCAAATTGTTGCGGGCGCTATCGTCAAAAAAAATTTGCCGAGTGGGCGGGGAAAGAGAGATTCCGATTGATGTGAGAATTATTTCCGCTACCAAAAAAGATTTACTCAAGGAAGCAGACAACGGCAATTTCCGTGACGACTTATATTATCGAATCAGTACTGTTACTATCTCTTTACCTGCCCTCCGGGAGCGCATGGATGACATTCCTCTGCTAACGAACCATTTCATTGCAAAGTATGCACAGGAATTGAAATTGCCGACAATTACCGTAACCCCGGCGTTTTACGATGCGCTTTCCCAATATGCCTGGCGTGGCAATGTGCGTGAACTAAGCAATGCCGTTGAACGTTCGCTGTTGATGTTGGAAGATGAGAAAGAGCTGAATTTAAACCATCTACCTGAAAAGGTGGTCAATTCTTACAACTATAAGACAATGAAAAGTAAGTTGGCGATAATTAATACGCAGAAAACTAGTTCCGACAATTTAATGAGACTTAGTGAAGAGATTATCATCGAATTATTGTTAAAAGAAGAAAACGGCATTTTGAGTAAAGTGGCGGAAAGAATGGGGGTCTGCAGGCAGACTCTATATAATAAGATAAGTAATAGCGAGAAGCTTAAAAGTAAATTGGCCAAAAACGACGGAAATTTGTTAAAGGAATCTAAGAAAATATAACCTATTGCTGATGAAGTTTCGTTTCTTTAAAAAACTTGCTCCAAAAGGCGGACAAAGAACACGGGGAGTAGGAATGAGGGCTGTTTGCCGGGGATAAAAAAATGACTCCTGCCACTCGTTGGCAGGAGTCATTATGTACTGTCCGGAAATGTGGGGCGTGGGGAATTAAAGAGAAGCGCGGTCTTGCTTATTAGCAGCTAGCGGAATTTGAGGGTTTGCTCCAGGCGCCGCCCATCGGTAATACGGTACGTCCATACATGGTATTCAGTATGGAACCGCCTACAATATATAAAGCGTTGAGGGCGGTGTAGAATCCGACATAGCCTGCGTATGTGGCCAGCAGCGGATTATTCATAATAATCGATAAATCTAAGAGCACGAAGACCGCGAGTAATGTACCAATGGTGAGAATAACGGCTGTGTTGGTAACGAGAGTAGCAAAAAAGATGAAAACGGTAAAGATAGTGTAGGCAATGTAGAACATGAGCATAATGTCATTGTCGGGAGCAAACCACTTCAGCGCAGTGCCCAGTTGTAAAACCCCGAAGGTAAGCCAGAATAACCCGTAGCCATAAAATGCGAGCGCCGTAAACAGTTCACCTTTGATGAACCCGAACGTGCCTGCGGCAAAATGCACTAACGCAGTGCCCAGAGCCAGGGGGATAATAACTGCCAAGGCTGCAGGTCCGGTAACACCGGCGACTAAGGAAGCCAGACAGAAGAGACTTATACCGAAGGAAGCCAGCCCTATCGTTGAGGGATCGGCGATTTTAGACACATCGGACAAAGTAAAGCACCTCCTAAAATTTTCAAAGTTCGCTTGTGTACTCCGCGTTCCTATCTCTCCATTACCCCACGCTCTATTTTCACCTTATCTTTTTTTGAAGCTTTAGTCAATATGTTTTTAGAAATTTCTAAAAGTTCAAAATTTCGCATAAATGACTAATATTTATGTATTTATAGCAAGATTGCACGCCATCGCCTATTTTCCGAAATTGCTGTCCAAAAACCGACAAACCCCCGCCTTGACAAAAAAAACCAAGGATACTAGAATTAGCTTATTACTCAAAGTGATAATATCAAAATGATAATATCACTTTGACAGAGGCTCGGATGAGAGGTCGTGCCCGGAGAGGATAGGGGATGAACATGCTGAAAACCAATTTTACTTTATTGACGGACTTTTATGAGTTGACAATGGCCAACGGGTACTTTGAAAATGGTTTTGCCGATAAGATCGCCTATTTCGACATGTATTTCAGGAAGGTTCCTGATCGCGGCGGTTTTGCGATTATGGCCGGGGTCGCCCAATTGGTGGATTATCTAAATAATCTGCGTTTTGACGAGGAGGATATCGAATTTTTACGCCAAAAAAATGCTTTTTGCGAAGAATTTCTCCAGTATTTGAAAGATTTTAAATTTAGCTGTGATGTCTGGGCCATACCCGAAGGCACGCCGATCTTCCCTAATGAACCGATTGTCACGGTACGGGGCCCGATCATTCAGGCCCAATTCATTGAAACCATGGTGTTATTAATTATTAATCATCAGAGCCTGATTGCAACCAAAGCCAACCGGATTGTGCGGGCAGCCGAGGGCCGGGCGGTCATGGAATTTGGTTCGCGCCGGGCCCAGGGGGCGGAAGGCGCCCTGATGGGCGCGCGGGCGGCTTACATCGGGGGCTGCGTCGGCACCGCCTGCACCATGTCAGAGAAGGAATTTGCGATTCCTGCCCTCGGTACCATGGCCCATAGCTGGGTACAAATGTTTCCGACGGAAGAAGAGGCTTTTCGGGCCTACGCCCGGAGTTACCCCGATAAATGCACCCTGCTTGTTGATACATATAATACTCTGAAGTCGGGTGTGCCCAATGCCATCAAAATATTCCGCGAAGAAGTATTGCCCCGGGGCTTCAGGCCGGCGGGCATCCGCATCGACAGCGGCGATATCAAATATTTATCCGGACGGGCCCGGGACATGCTTGATGAGGCCGGTTTCCCGGATTGCAAAATCGTTGCTTCCAATTCCCTTGATGAATACATTATCCGCGATTTGCTGCTCCAGGGGGCGAAAGTAGACTCCTTCGGCGTGGGCGAGAGGCTGATCACGGCAAAATCGGAACCCGTGTTCGGCGGCGTATATAAACTGGCCGCGGTGGAAAGAAACGGCCGGATCGTACCCAAGATCAAATTGAGTGAGAATGTGGAGAAGATCTCCAACCCAGGCCATAAGCAGGTATGGCGGCTGTTCGACCGGGACAGCGGCAAGGCTTTTGCCGACGTGATAACGCTGGTCGACGAAAGCATTGACTGTGGAAAATCCTACGAAATCTTTGATCCGCGCTTCACCTGGCAGAAAAAACTTGTCACTAATTTTTATGCCAAAAAGCTACAGGTGCCGATTTTCAAAGCGGGAAAATGTGTTTACGAATCTCCCGGGCTGGATGCCGTCAGGGATTATTGCCAAGAACAGATCGGCACGCTGTGGGATGAGGTGCTGCGCTTTGAGTATCCGCATAAATATTACGTGGATTTATCCGTGCCCCTCTGGGAAATGAAAGAACAGCTGTTAAGGGAGTATGCCGTGCGATGAGCAAGTCAGACGGCAATGCTTTTACCCGGCAGAACGGCCCGTCGGTGGCGGTGGATGTTCTTCTGTTTGCCGTCGGTCGTCAGGAGCCTGAGAATTATCGTAAATTGCCGGAACACGTTTTGCAGGTATTTCTGATCAAGCAGAGTGAAGTTCCTTTTATCGGACAGTGGGCCTTGCCCGGGGGCGGCGTGGGCCCCCGGGAATGCCTGGATGAGGCGGCATACAGGCAATTGGCGAGTAAAACGCACGTGAGCAATGTATATATGGAGCAGTTGTATACGTGGGGAGATCTGCACCGTGATCCGCGCACCCGGGTTATCAGCTGTTCATATATCGCTTTAACGGACAAACCTTCGGAAAAAATCCGGGACGGAGAGGACGCCCGCTGGTTTACCGTCCGGCGTAAGGTAATTGAACAGCGGGAAGAAATAACGGAAAAGGGCTACATGCTGCGGGAGAAAATCTTAATCCAGCTGTTTGCCGAAGGCGTCACGCTCCGTACGGTTATTAACACGGTAAAGACCGTGGAGGGCAAAATCAGCCGTGTGTGGCGGGAAACGGTGGAGCCGGGGGGTATTGCCTTTGACCATGCCCTGATTCTGGAATGCGGTATTGAGCGCCTGCGCAGCAAACTGGCTTACACGGAGATCGCCTTTAATCTCATGCCTGAATATTTCACACTCACGGAATTGCAGCAAGTTTATGAGGCGGTTTTGGACAAGAAATTAATCAAGGCGAATTTTCGGCGCAAGATGGCCGGGTTTCTCCGGGAAACCAGTCTCATGACCAAGGATGACGGTCATCGCCCGGCTAAACTATACTGTTTTAAACCGGGCTGGATGAATTAATGCAGGAGCCCGGCGGCAAAGCGGGCGCCTGCATTGCTTTTTTCCGTGAGAACGGAGATTATTTTAGGGGGCGGAACGATAAACATGGCGGAAACTTTAAAGCAAAAACGCGCGCGGGCGCGCAAAATAATCCCGATTCTGCAACAGACCTATCCGGATGCAAAATGTTCCCTGCGCTTCGGCAATGCCCTGGAACTGCTGGTGGCCACCATTCTCTCCGCGCAATGCACCGATGTCCGGGTGAACAAGATAACAGAGCAGCTGTTTCGTGAGTACGTTTCTGCCGCGGATTATGCCCGCGCGGAATTGGCAGAATTGGAAGAGCGTGTTCGCTCAGCCGGTTTTTATAAACATAAAGCCAAAAACATCAAGCACTGCTGTGAAAAGCTGGTCGCACAGTTCCAGGGCCGGGTGCCCGCAACGCTAAAAGAACTGACACTTTTGGACGGTGTGGGTCGTAAGACGGCCAATGTGGTCCTGGGCAACGCCTTCGGTGTCCCCAGTATGGTGGTCGATACCCATGTGGGACGCATCAGCCAGCGACTGGGACTGACGACGGAAAGCGATCCGGTAAAAATAGAATTTGCCCTGATGGAGCTTATTCCCCGGGAGCACTGGGTACAGTACAGCCATGAATTGATCTGTCTGGGCAGGGATATCTGCAAGGCCCGGAGACCGCAGCACCGGCTTTGTCCCCTCCGGAGTCTGTGTCCGACGGGCAGCGCGGAGCTGAAAAAGGCGCCCGCCGGAGATTGAAAATATTTTTGTGTTCAATATCTAGCACTCCCGTTGACTAACCAGCAAAATTCTGGTACACTTTTCTTATCATATTATGTCGGGAAGGCAATGAGGCGAACCTGTTACATTATGTAACATGTTTGCTTTTTTTTATTTTTAACGATAAATAGGGGGAGATAACATGTTTCCGTGGATTACCGGGGGGAAGGACTTACATAAACTAACGAAGGCGGTTGCCCGCTATGCGGCGGGAGATTTATCGGCCGTGCTCGACGCTGCACAGTATGCGCAAGCCCACCGTCCTTTAATACACCATGTTGCGGAAATGGCTGAATTACTGAGAAATTTTGTCGGTGAAACGCAAGTTGCCGCCGGTCAGGTTTCTGCAGCGGCTCACGAAGTGAGCGGCGCCATTGCCCGCGCATATATTTCCGCCGAAAGTATAAATGACGCCACGGTGAAGGCCCGGGCCTTAACAAGGGATATTGCCGATACCGCCGAGCAGGCCAACGTGAAGCTGACGCAAGTAATGGCCACTGCGCAGACCATGACTTCGGCGGCCGCGGAAATTTATGATTCCAGCAGAGAGACGAAACAACTGGCTGAGCAAGGCGGGCAGGCGGTAAAAGAAGTGGCGAAAGTGATGGAAGATATAAAGCAGTCTTCCGCGGATATAGAAGCACGGGTTATAGCCCTCAGTCAAATGGCGCGGGAAATAGATAACTTGCTGGCCACCATCCGCGGTATCTCGGTACAGACTAATTTATTGTCTTTGAACGCGGCGATAGAAGCGGCCCGGGCGGGCGAACAGGGCAAGGGCTTTGCCGTGGTGGCGGGAGAAATTCAGAAATTGTCCGATGCCAGTGCCGCGGCGGCCAACTCCGCCAATGCCCTGTTGGCACAGATCGATAAGGGTATTCTTTCCGCCGTGGAAGCAACGGCGGCCGGCAGTTCCTCCGTCCAGGCAGGCACCCTGGCCGTGGTCAGCGCCGGTGACAGTTTAAAGGCGATTCTTTCCGCCACGGTGAGGGTGGAAAGCAAGATAGCCCTCGCCAGTGCGGCTCGGCAGGAACAATATGCTTCCACGGAGAGCGCAGCGGATTTTCTGGCGCAGATGGCCGGGATGTGCAGGGAAACAGCATCCCGTGTGGAAGACATTACCCAGTCTGTGGCCGCCCAAAAAACGGATTTACAGGAGACGCAAAAAATGGGCGAGATCCTTAACGATGTTTCCGGCCACTTGGTCGCGACCACCGGGAAGATTCAATTTACCAATACATCCGGCGAGATTGACGGTGTAATCCAGGGGAAAGTTCATAAATTGCGCGCCGAGCTGACGATTTTGGTGCAGCATAAGTCCATGATCTCCCTGCAGATTGGGGAGCATCAGCAAGTATTGGGTGAATTATTACGCCGGCACAAGGAGTTGGAGGCGGCCTGGACCAACCGGGAGGACGGGCGATTTATCTGCTCGCAGCCGCCGGCGGGGATTGCCAACGCCACCACCCGGGAATGGTTTAAAGAAGCGATCGCCGGTAATTTTTTCGTGTCTTCAGTGTATGTCTCGGCCATATCCCATAAACCGTGTATCACCATTGCGCTGCCCATCAAAGACGGCACAGGGGCAATCACGGGTGTATTGGGCGTGGATTTGCGGATTTAGTAGTCTGTCAACTCTAAAAGTATAAATTAAATTCGCGGGATTTTTTCGCAGGGCAAGGCGGAGGAGGCGCGCATATCGATCATATGTAAGCCG
>DHRA01000039.1:8325-21695 GCA_002411145.1 Firmicutes bacterium UBA5324
TAGGGACAGGGTTCCGGCTAAATTGCCGGTTTGCCCGGCATAATAGTACGAGCCGGCTAAGTGCCCGCTGTCCGGCTCGTATAATGGAGTGAGCCTTGTGGATGATTTGTATCTAACCTATGCTGCGTATTTGCAGAAAAAATACGGGACGAAGGTCTACAAACTGCCGGTAAATCTGCCGGTGAGCTGCCCGCACCGGGACGAGTCCCCGGAAGGCGGCGGCTGTATTTTCTGCGGGGTGAAAGGGGCCGCCTTTGAAAACCTGGCGAATTCCCTGTCTGTCACAGAACAGATAAGGACGAACATGGCTTTCGTGCGCCGGAAATACAAGGCGCAGAAATTTATTGCTTATTTTCAGACCTACACCAGTACTTATCTTCCGGTGGAAAAGTTTAAAGCTTTCGTGGAAGAGGCCTGCGGGCAAGACATAGTTTCTGTGGCCGTGTCCACCCGTCCGGATTGTATTCAGGAGCCGTATCTTGATGTATTATCCGCTCTGCAGGCGAAATATGGTGTTGACATTGACATCGAGCTGGGACTGCAAACGACAAACGAGCAGACTTTGCAGCGGCTTAACCGGGGGCATACGCTGGCTGATTTTCTGGACGCCGCCCGGCGCGTGCAACAACGCGGTTTTACGTTATGTGCCCATTTAATCCTTGATCTTCCCTGGGATACGATGGAGGATGTATTAAACACGGCGCGCATAGTATCCGGGGCGGAGGTCGATCAGGTAAAGCTGCACTCTTTATATGTGGTGAAGGGCACCGCCCTTGCGCGTATGTACCAGACAGGGCAGGTTCAACTGCTTACCATGGAGGACTATGTGGCGCGGGCCGTGGCCTTTCTGGGCCATCTCGCCCCCCGTATTGTTATTCAGCGGATCATTGGCCGGGCGCCGGCCGAGGATACGCTGATCGCCAATTGGCATACCAGTTGGTGGAAGGTCAGGGATTTGATCGAAGACACTATGCGGGAGCGGGGGATCATCCAGGGGAGTCTGCGCGCGGAAACATGAAACGGAGTTCCGCTGGAATTGAAGGTTGAGCATGAGGTAGTAGGCAAATTGAAGGCAATATATGAGAAGGTTGACGGCATAGATCAGCGATTATCTGACTCGGAGGAAGAAATAAAAACGTTAAAAAGGGTACGGTAAGCGGGGACAATAATCCCTGCTTTTTTTTGTGTGAAAAACAAGGCGCTGCCAAATAATGTGCCGTATCATTTTTTCCGTCCCGATGAACAATAAAAATAATTTGCAGGCAATTAAAAAAAAGGGGGCAAAGTTATGTCTGCGTATAAAGGCCGAACTACCTGTGCTAAAGGAACGTATGTAGAATTTGTCGTAGCCCCTGACCAGGATGTGGACTTCGGCGACATCCTCGTAGTGGAAGGCAAAAACGGCGACCGGTTCTATATCCGTGTGTATGATTTCAAGGTTAAATCCCGCTGGTCCAATATGAATGGTGTAAATTATCTAATGGGCAAGCTGGATGAGCATGGGCAAATAGCCAACCGGGAAGAGTTTGAATTCTATCTGGGCGGGCCCCAGCACAAAAGTAAGGTGGCGATGGCGGAGCAGCTCTGCTATGCCGACCCGAACGGGTGTCTGTTTAATCCGCGCACCTGTCCGGATTTTTTTGACGAAGTGCGGGGACTGTCGGCGGAGGATACGGTCTTATTGGAAGAAATGAAAGGTGATTTGGAGATAGGTTATCTGAAAACCGGGCGTGAGGTGTCCCAGATGTCCATTGGCATCTACGGACATAAAGCGATCACGGAACATATCGGCATCTTCGGCACGACCGGCGCCGGGAAAAGCAACCTGGTAAAAGTGCTGACCAGTTCCGTGATGGACCTGGACAGCTACGGTTTATTGATCTTCGATGTGCACAACGAATATTTTTCCGCCTTGCGCAAACACCCCCGGGCGGGGGAAAAACTGATTGTTTACAACAATTATCCCCACTATCAAACAACTTATCAGATGAAAGTAAATGCCCAGGAAATACGGCCCGATGATCTCATGAGCACCGCCGGTTTCACGGAAGCGCAAACGGATGCTTTGTACAAAATGGAAAGCGTCTGGGGTGAGGAATGGTTTAATTATGTTGTGCAATATGACGTGCATGATTTAATTGACGAACTGGCCGGCAGCACCGGTCAGAAATTCCATCCGCGGACCGTCAGCAAGATCAAAAGCGTCTGCTGGAATTTAAAAAACGAGTTAAATATCAGTGATCATGGCGACGCGGAAGCCATCCGGCATATTCTTCAGCAACTGGAAAGCGGCAAAGTTGTGCTGATGGAGTTGAAAAACATCTCACCGCTGGGGGAACAAGCCTTAAGCACGTTATTATCCAAAAAGCTGCTGGCCCATTATGCGGAGAAACCGGAAGAGCAATTGAACAAGGCCGCGCCGGTGATGATTGTGCTGGAAGAGGCGCATCGTTTTCTGGGGAAAAAGGAGCAGGCCCAGGCCAATGTATTTGGCCGTCTGGTCAGTGAAGCCCGTAAATTTAACCTCGGCCTTTGCGCCGTGGATCAGCAGCCCCGTTTACTGGCGGACAACGTGCTTTCCCAGCTGAATACCCTGTTCATTATGGGTCTGGCCAGCAAGGCGGACCGGGGAAAGCTGGAAGCCATGTGTCGCAAGGATATTCTGCAGCAACGCAATGAAATTAAGAATCTTGACCGGGGTGAACTGATTATTGCCACCAATTATCTCCGGTTTGCCGCGCCCGTCAAGGTTCATAAGTATGAAGATTATGTGGCCGGCCGCATTGGCAGCCCGGCGCCGGCCGCCCCGGAGGCCTTTGCCAATGCAGCCGCCCCCGGACAAATTGTATAAGGCAAATGAACCGGCAAATCTCCCATGTGGAGATGCCGGTTCTTTTTTGTTGTTTTAGAAAGCATATCTCTGGGGAAGGGAATTCGACTCCTACGCCGTTACCGCAAGCGGGACTTGTGACGGCTGGAGGGCTACCAAACCCCCATTCCCTATTCCCGAAAGCCGCGCAGCGGTTTCCTGGCTTCTTTCTGTTATCCCCCTGTTGTTCTATTTTTTTTGCCTGTCTAATACACTGAATAAAAGGGAGGGGATTGACATGTCGTTGCGTGTACAGCGCCAGCGCCTGCAAAAGAAATTGGCGAATTTGTTGGAGATTCCCGATGATATCGTGTTAGATCTTCCCCGTATCACCCTGCTGGGCAATATGCAGATGCTCATTGAAAATCATAAGGGGATTGTTGAATATACCGGGGAGCGGGTGCGTGTCCGGTTGAACCGCGATGAGCTGCTGATTTCCGGCAAGGGGCTTGCACTGGGTAATTTACAGGCGGAGGAACTGATCATTGAGGGGGAAATAACCGGACTGAGTTTTGAAATGAATTAAGGGAGGAGTATTCCTTGCTTTCTTTTCGCTTGTTAAATTATTTTCACGGCTATCTAATCGTGAATATAAGCGGTTTTGCTGTGGAAAAACTCATCAACCTCTGTATGTATAAAGAGATTTTGTTATGGGACGTGAAGTATCACGGGGATAGTATTTATACCAAGATTCGCATCGGTGATTTTCGCCGGATCAGACCGCTGATCCGTAAAACGCGTTGCCAAATGAAAATATTGACGCGGCGTGGATTACCCTTTCAAATATATAGAATGCGCCATCGGAAAATGCTGATCGCCGGAGGCGTTCTTTTTTGTGTTTGCCTTTTTGTGCTCTCGTCCTTCATCTGGTTCGTGGAGGTTACCGGCTTAATCAGTCTGCCGCCGGAGGTGATAATGCAGGCGGCCCGGCAGGCGGGTCTCAAGCCGGGCATCCTGAAAACAAAGGTGGATTTAAAAAATGTGGAACACAGGCTGCTCGTGGAGATTCCCGATATTGCCTGGACGGGCATCACCCTGCGGGGAACCCGGGCGGTAATTGAGGTCGCGGAAAAAACCACGGTGCTCCCGGAAGATAAGTCTCCGGCAAATATTGTCGCGACAAAGGACGGACTGGTGGAGGAACTGATTGCGCTGGTGGGTGACGCGGCCGTGCGCCGGGGAGACACTGTACGGAAGGGGCAGATTTTAATCAGCGGCCTAATTGTCCCCAAAGCAATAGATCCGGGGGGGAATCCGGCGCCGGTGCCCGGCGCCCCTGGGCAAATGATGCATGCCCAGGGGATCGTCAAAGCCCGGGTATGGTACCAGGCTTACGGGGAAGCGGGCCTGGTCAAGGAAGTTAACCGGCGTACGGGGCGCACTTTTACCCAGGTCGTTTTAAAAGCGGGCGGAATGGAGAAAATAGTCAAGCAGGGGATGGTCCCCTTTGCTGATTACGAAGTGGAGGAGGTCACCAAAAGCCTGCCCGCTTGGAGGAATAACACCCTCTCTGTCGAATCTAAAATTGTTACATATTATGAAATTGAAAAGTCGCAGATTCAACTAACCGCGGACGAGGCGAGGGAAGAGGCCAAACGCATTGCTTTAACCGGTTTGCAGGCGCAGGTGCCTGAGGGTGTGCAGGTACTGAGCCGCAAGGTGGAAGTATTAAAGACTGCGGAAACGGATCTGATCAGAGTAAAGGCGGTTATGGAAACCCTGGAGGATATCGGGCTGGTACTGCCTTTCCATAACGCAGAATCATAAGGGAGGCATCTGCTTTTTGCAAGATAACCATGACTTAGAGATGCGTGTTAGTTTTAAGGACAATCAGGAAGCCAATGCAATTTTAGGAAAAAATGATGAGCATCTAAAGCTGATTTCCGGTTTGTTCGATGCTAAACTTGTCGCCCGCGGCACTGAGCTGGTTATCTCCGGTCAGCCGGCGGAAGTTGAATACGCAGAGAAGTTATACGGTGAACTGCTCTACCTTTACCGGCAGGGCATGCACGTTTCCGCGCAGGATATTCAGTATGCGGCCCAATCAATAAGGGAGGGACACAAAGAAAGTCTGCATGCCATGTTCGCGGATACGGTTATTGTAACCTACCGGGGAAAGCAGGTTAAGCCCAAAACCTTGAACCAGAAGGTCTATCTGGAAGCAATCCGAAAAAACTATGTTGTCTTCGGTATAGGACCGGCCGGAACAGGGAAAACTTATCTCGCCGTGGCTATGGCAGTATTTTCCTTGAAAAACAGGGAAGTAGAACGGATAATTCTTACGCGTCCGGCCGTGGAGGCAGGAGAAAAGCTGGGGTTTCTCCCGGGTGACCTGCAGGAAAAAGTCGACCCGTATTTGCGCCCGCTGTACGATGCGCTTTTTGAGATTCTGGGCATGGAAACCTTTCAAAAATATATGGCCAAAGGGACTATCGAAGTGGCGCCCCTTGCTTATATGCGCGGGCGCACGCTGGATGACTCCTTTATTGTACTGGATGAAGCGCAAAATACGACGCCGGAACAAATGAAAATGTTTTTAACACGGCTGGGTTTTGGTTCAAAGGCAGTGGTTACCGGCGATATAACGCAAATTGATTTGCCCCAGGGACGTGGTTCCGGATTAAAGCATGCGCAGCAAGTGCTGCAAGGGGTGGAAGGCATCAGTTTTATTTCCTTAACGGAGCGGGATGTGGTACGCCATCCGGTGGTGGGCCGGATCGTTAAAGCCTATGACCGCCACGAACAAAAGGACCAAAAGATGTAGTGGGAGTGGATTAATATGATATCTGTCAGCAAGCTTCGAAACATGCTGCAGACTCCGATAACAGCGGCCTCCCTGGACCGCAATGGTCTCCAACGCGCTCTGATCCTGGTAACGTTTTTCATCCTGGTGACGGTCATTCTGATTGCCGATTTGATGCCGCAAAAAGTATCGCTGGAAGTGGGACAGGTAAGTGAAGCGGACGTGGTTGCGCCCCGGACAATTTCCTATATCGACAAGGATAAAACCAAAAAACTGGAGCAAGAAATCATCCACAGTGTGTCCAATGTATACGAGTATGATGTAACGATCGTGGGCAAAGTCGAAGAAGATGTCGCCCAGTTGTTTAGACAGGTGCGGACGGTGCAGCAGGATCAGAGTTTATCCCGGGACCAGAAAATCGGTAAATTGCGGGCGAATCTGCCGAACAGTCTGTCGTTGACGGCCATCAGCAATCTTGCCGACTTCCCGGAGGCGACTTTAGGCCAGTTGGAGGAAACCTCCCGTATTATCCTGCGGCGGACTCTGCAACGGGGGGTCAAGGCCGATGAGCTTGATGCTTCAAAAACAGCTTTGCTGTTGGAACCCGAAGTAAAAAACCTTAACTCCGCCCACGCGCTTGTGGTGGGGGAAATTGCCCAGGCGTTGCTGCGGCACAATTTTGTGTTCAGCAAAGAAGAGACGGAGAAAAAACAGCGGCAGGCTTTGGTCAGTGTCGAGCCGGTCAGGGTCAATATTAAAAAAGGGCAGGTAATTGTACGGCGGGGAGACGTTGTTACCGCCGAACAAATCGCGTCCCTTGAAGAATTGGGCTTGCAAAGAGGGCAGGTCAGCTATAGCCGCGCGGCCGGTATTGTGCTTTCGGTGGCCATGTTGTTTGTGCTGGCGATTGTGTTCATGTACAAGAATACACCGGCGGTATACCGGCGGAATCATCACCTGATTTTATTGGGACTCATCGTAACGATCATTTTACTGGCAACCAAAGCGACCCATTACTATTCCGATTATCTGTCACCCATGGCGGCGGGCGCCCTGTTGGTGGCTATTCTGCTGGATACCCGCCTGGCTCTCATGACTGCTTGTCTGCTGGGGATCTGTACGGGGATTATCGCGGAGTATGATTTCCGGGCCACCATGGTGAGTATGGTGGGGGGCATAATCGGCGTCTTCACAGTTTCGAAAATCTCCCAGGGCTATAGCCTGACACGTTCCGGCTTTATTATCAGTCTCGCCAACTTTACGATGATTATCGCCACCGGCATGGCGGCGCAGACACCGGTTTCCCTGGTGTTAAAGCAGGGACTCGCCGGTGTGGTCAGCGGCATTGGCTCGGCGGTGCTGACGATCGGCAGCCTGCCTTATCTGGAAAATACCTTTCGCATTACTACGCCGGCGAAATTGCTGGAATTGGCGAAACCAAATCAGCCCTTGCTGCAAAGAATGCTCATTGAGGCGCCGGGAACTTACCACCACAGCATTGTGGTGGGCAACCTGGCGGAGGCGGCCGCGGACTCCATCGGGGCCGATCCGGTATTGGTACGGGTCGGCGCCTATTATCATGATATCGGCAAGCTTAAACGGCCGTACTTTTTTATCGAAAACCAACTGGGGGATAACCCCCATGATAAAATCGCGCCCAGTCTGAGTACCCTGATTGTTATTTCGCACATCAAGGATGGGGTGGAACTGGCGACGGAACATCAGATACCCCAAATGATCATTGATATTATCAGACAGCACCATGGCACAATGTTGGTAAGCTATTTTTACCAGCGGGTGGTGGAAACGGAACATGGCGGCAGCATAATTGAAGAAGACTTTCGTTACGAGGGGCCGAAACCGCAGACAAAGGAGGCGGCTTTAGTCATGCTGGCCGATTGTGTAGAGGCCACGGTTCGCTCCCTCTCCAAACCGACGGTAAACCGGATAGAAGCGGCGGTACGGAAGTTGGTCCGTGAACGCTTAAACGACGGACAGCTTGATGAGTGCGGGTTAACGCTGAAGGATCTCAATACTATCGGGGATGTATTTATTCGTGTATTAACGGGGATTTTTCACTCACGGATTGAGTACCCTGAAGGGGCAGTGAAAGAAGTTGAGAGGAGGAAGGCCCGTAATGGAAATAGCGTTAAATAATATGCAGGATTTATACCCGGAGACGGCACAACTGGATGTACTGGCCCGCCGGGTATTAGGGAAAATGGCTTTGGACAGGGAACTGGATGAAGATATCGAAGTCGGTGTTTTATGGGTCGATGATGCCTATATTCACACCTTGAACAAGGAATATCGTGGCAAAGACTGTCCCACAGATGTTTTGTCCTTTGCTTTGCGGGAACAAATCGGCGATGAACCGGAAATAATCGATGATCCTTTTGATGAAATGTTATTGGGCGATATTGTTATCTCCCTGGAAACCGCCCAGCGCCAGGCCGCGGAATATGGCCACGGCCTGGAACGGGAAGTGGCTTTTCTCATCGTCCATGGTATGCTGCATCTGTTGGGCTATGATCATGAAAAGGAGCAGGACCGCGCCATCATGCAGCAGGAAGAGGAAAAAACACTGGGTGCCCTGGGGATTGGCAGATAGCCATGCTTAAGGTGCGAAAGCTGATGGAATCCTTTGATTATGCGATTGCGGGCATTATCTATTCTGTCACGACCCAACGTAATATGAAAATTCATGTTACCGTAGCCATTGCCGTACTCTTACTCGGACTGTGGGCGGATTTAAGCCGCCTGGAATTACTGGCTTTATTATTTGCCGTTTTTCTTGTGTTTGTGACGGAAATGCTTAATACGGCCATTGAAGCCGCCGTCGATATCGCCTCTCCGGGGTTTCATCCCCTGGCCGGGATCGCGAAAAATGTGGCTGCCGGCGCAGTGCTGCTGGCCGCGGTAAATTCTTTAATCGTGGGATTTATGTTATTTTACGACAAAGCCAATCCCCTGGCTTTATTTGTTTTGCTGCATGTGAAACGATCGCCGGTGCATATCACCCTGACGGCTTTTCTCGTGCTATTGCTGGTAATGCTTTTACTGAAGTCCCATCGCCGTATGCCGGGCCTGCTTACGGGCATTCCCAGTGCGGTCAGCGCTTTGGCTTTTGCTTTGAGTACAGCCATATCCTTCATTACGGAAAACCTGTTTGTGGCCTCCTTGTCCTATTTTATTGCTTTTTTAGTGGCCCACAGTCGTCTGGAGACGCGGAGACATACTTTTTATGAAATTGTGGCGGGTGCTGTATTAGGTTGTTTGACAACGGTGATATTATTTCAATTGTACCAGTGAATAAAGCATAGCGGTTAGGGAGTTGAAGAGATTGTGCAGAAACTAATTGAGGCGGCCGGCAAAGCGCGGGCGGGTGCTTACGCGCCTTATTCGCATTTTAAAGTGGGCGCCGCCCTTATTACACCGGACGGACAAATTTTTTCCGGTGCAAATGTGGAAAATGCCTCCTATGGTTTAACGATGTGCGCGGAGCGGGTGGCGATTTTTCAGGCCGTGGCCGCCCGTTGCCGGGATATTGCGGCTATTGCCGTGGTGACCGACCGGGAGGAGCCGGCGCCTCCCTGTGGGGCCTGCCTGCAGGTGCTTGCCGAATTCGGTCCGGACACGAAGGTAGTTATTGCCAACCTGCGGGGTAAATGTCTGGAGACTACGGTGCGGGCATTGTTACCCCGGGCCTTTGAGAAAAGAATGATGGATAGGGAATAGGGAATGGGATATCCTATTGCTTACTGCTTGATATAGCCGAAGGGAGCATATTGTATGTCGGAACAGCATAAATCAGGCTTTGCCGCCATTATCGGACGGCCTAACGTGGGGAAATCCACGTTGATGAATAGTCTGGTGGGGCAGAAAATTGCCATTATGTCGGACAAGCCGCAAACGACGCGGCATAAAATCATGTGTGTGCTTACACTTGCTGAAGCGCAAGTTGTATTTATTGATACACCGGGTATTCACAAACCCAAGCACAAGCTGGGGGAATATATGGTGGACGCGGCGGAACAAACGCTGCGCGAGGTGGATGTGATCCTCTTTGTCGTGGACATCACGGAAAAACCGGGCCCCGGCGAGGAATATATCCTGGAATTGCTGAAAGCTGTGCGTACGCCGGTGGTGCTGGCGGTTAATAAGATCGATCAGGTGGCTAAGGAAACGATTTTACCCCGCATTGACCTCTATCGGCAGAAACGGGAATTTGCGGCCGTGGTGCCTGTGTCCGCCTTAACGGGCGATAACCAGCAGGCACTGATAGCGGAGATTGTGAAACATTTGCCCGCCGGTCCGCAGTATTATCCGCCGGACATGATTACCGACCAGCCTGAACGACTGATTATCGGTGAATTAATCAGGGAAAAGGCCCTGCATCTTACCCGGGACGAAATTCCCCATGCCATCGCGGTGGATCTGGAAGAGATGGTCACCAGACCTGATGAAACCTTGTACGTGCGGGCAATCATTTATGTTGAACGGGAGTCGCAAAAAGGCATTGTTATTGGCGCAAAAGGCGGCATGCTCAAGGAAATCGGCCGGCAGGCCCGGGGGGATATCGAAAATCTTCTTGGTTCGAAGGTGTTCCTGGACTTATGGGTAAAGGTGAAAAAAGACTGGCGAAACCGGGATGCAATGCTGCGTATGTTTGGTTACGAATGATTTTCGGCCGAAATAAGAGAGTTATGGTGATTGGCTCAATTTAGCCGCTTCCTGCTTGACGTATCAGGTTATTCCTGATATATTTGTGTTGAAAATAGAATATTTTGCGATAGCAATTTCCTCGTTAAGTGAGGCGTCTGTATTGAATATAGGCCACTGCCCGGAAATGTCGAGAGACACCAATGGGTAGAACAGGTATTACCGGATGAAGGTTTTACTTAAGGTGGCTGAGACAGCATCTCTACGTCATACAGTGCTAAAGCCGGGACGAGTGGGGAAGGTTTGATTTTATGCGTAAAAGGGCCTTCGCTTCGAGGGCTTTTTCTTTTTGCGGGGAGATGTTTGCCGAGGGGATTGTAAAAGGCGGACTAAATTGCACACTACGTTCAGAAAGTGAGGTGGGCGCTGTGGACGGAGACCCTGGCGGGCCGAAAATACTGTTAAATCCACGGGAACGTGTATGCTGTCCTGCATTGCGGCAGGGGTAAGTACGGCGGTAATGCAGGACAGCATACACGACCGGGCAAAAAGAAGGAGGTCGTTAGCATGGCGGTGTACAAAACAATTGCCGATAAATTGGTAAAACTTGACAACATTGACGATACAGGCCTGTGGATAAACCTGGTTTGTCCGACGGAACATGAAATACAGGAGACCGTTGCCCAGACCGGACTCTTGCCTGAGTTTCTGCGGGCGGCACTGGATGAGGAAGAAGTGTCGCGGATTGAAGCGGAAGACAATCAGCTTTTGATTATTATCAATGTACCCATTGTCAAAGCAAATGACAGCTATGACACCATACCGCTGGGGATTGTCATCAACGAACATTACGTTGTCACCATTTGTCTGGAAAACAACGATGTGATGGATGATTTTATTCGCGAACAGGTGCGGAATTTTTATACCTTCAAAAAAACCCGTTTTCTCTTCCAAATCTTCTTTCGCACCGCAACTTTATTTCTCAAATATTTGCGCTTAATTGACCGGAAAACCAATGACATTGAACTGGAACTGCATCGGTCGATGAAGAATAAAGAACTGTTTAAACTGTTATCCCTGGAAAAAAGTTTGGTCTATTTTACGACTTCCCTGCATGGCAACGAAAAGGTAATGGAAAAGATCCTGCGGCTGCGGGGCAAAGCCAATGCGGAAACCCAGCTTATAAAGATGTATCCCGACGATGAGGAGTTACTGGAGGATGTCATCGTGGAAAATAAACAGGCCATTGAGATGGCCCATATCCACAGCGATATTTTAAGCGGCACGATGGATGCCTTTGCTTCGATTATTTCCAATAATTTGAATATTGTCATGAAATTCCTCGCCTCCATCACCATCGTTTTGTCGCTGCCGACCATGATCGCGAGTTTCTTCGGGATGAATGTACCCTTACCGTCCTTTGCCAGCGAAGCGAACGGTTTCTTTATCGTACTGGCTTTAACCGTGATTTCCTCGATTGGCGCCGTGATCTTGCTTTTGCGAAAAAACATGTTTTAACCGGGAAAAGCAGGAAAATCCGGCCTTTGGCAGAATTTACTTAACATAGTCTTTAATAATGCACGGCTTACATTCAGGAGGGACAAGATGAATGACAGTAACTATGTTGCCCTGCAGAAAATTCAGGAATATGTCCGTGATCAGGCCAGGGAACCACTGCTGGGGTTGCTGGAGGATATGCAGCCGGTCGATAAAGCGGAGATATTTGATGAGTTATCTGAAGATGACATAGCAGGTATTTTCCGTTTATTGGATGATGAAGAAGCAGCCGCGGTGCTGGAGGAAATGGATGAGGCAGGTTACGAAGCGCTGGTGGAACGGCTGGGAGTCGCCCGCACCTCGCGCATCATCCGGGAAATGTCCACGGACGATGCGGCGGATTTATTATCTGAACTGCCACCCGAAAAGGTGAGTGATATTCTTAACCATATGGACCATCAGGACGCGGAAGAGGTGCGGGAACTGCTGTATTACCCTGAGGACACGGCCGGGGGTTTAATGACCAACGAGTATGTGAGCGTGTCTGAAGACGCCACCGTGGCGGAAGCGGTAGACCTGATCCGTCTGCAGGCCAGGGATGCGGAAACGGTATATTATATCTACGTGGTTGACCATAATGATAAACTGGTCGGTACTTTATCCTTCCGGCAGCTGCTGTTGGCCAAAGCGGAGGAGCAGCTGTCACATGTGATGGTGACAAATGTCATCAGTGTGCAGGCGGCGACGGATCAGGAAGAGGTTGCCCTCATCGTGGCTAAGTACAATTTTCTGGCGGTGCCGGTGGTTGATCAGTACGGCAAACTGCTGGGTATTGTTACCGTGGATGACGTGATCGATGTCATCCACGAGGAAGCGACGGAAGATATGTATTGGGCGATCGGACACACCCCCGCCGCGGAAAGCGAACTTGAACTGGGCACCTGGCAGCGGGCCCAAAAGCGGCTGGTCTGGATTCTGATTCTGTTATGCGGGGGGCTGATGGCGGGCAGCATCATTCAGCGGTTTGCGGGCACTTTGCAGTATGCGCTGGCGCTGGCCTTTTTTATCCCTGTGATGGGCGGCACCGCAGGTAATGCGGCCACCCAGTCGCTGGCCGGTGTTTTGCGGGGCTTATCCACGGGAGAGTTGGACGGCAAGGATTTGTGGCGCGTGGCGTTGCGCGAGAGTAGCGTCGGCTTGCTGCTGGGCCTGTTTTGCGGCTGTATTCTGGGGGCGTTAACCTGGTTATGGCAGGGATCTTTATTGCTGAGCGCCATCGCCGGTACCGCTTTGGCACTCAGCATGCTGGTTGGTACACTGCTGGGCGGACTTGTTCCCCTGGTGCTGAAAAAAGCGGACCTTGATCCGTCCCTTGTATCCGGGCCCGTGCTTACAACGGTGGTGGATGTCGTAAGCGTGCTCCTGTATTTTGGCCTGGCGGCCTTGTTTATGACACATTTTTCCTGAGGCTGAAAAGTGCTGCGGGCGGTTCTGCGGGCCGGCTAATACCGGCCGACCGGAGGACCGCTTTTTGATCTAATTTCGATGACACCCACTTATAAGTGGGTGTTACTTTGTTATTCTCTTCAGGTGGAGTAG
>DHRA01000039.1:21801-25719 GCA_002411145.1 Firmicutes bacterium UBA5324
AAGCCCCGAAGTCTGGCGTAGCCGGACGAGTTCACTTTACCGCGCTTGACGGTTCCATTTTCCGCATGTTATGATGAAAACGAAAATATATGGCGGAATTCACCTGCATACTCAGGGCGAATTTAATAGGAGCGGGTTTTTAGTGAGATTATTTTCGAAATATTTCGTGAACGGCATGCTGGTTGTCGTGCCAGTTACGATCACGATTTCCGTGGTGATGGGTTTAATCCATGCCGCCGACGCATTTATTGCCGGTCGCTTTGCTGTAACTCTTCCGACGGGAATCGGCATTTTCATCATCCTTGGTTTGATTTTAATTGTCGGCTGGCTCTCCACTTATTGGCTTACACGTAAATTTGTAGAGTGGGGAGAACAAATTCTGGGCACCATACCTATTATCAAAACGATCTACAGCAGTGTGAAGCAAATGTCTGCCGCGGTATTTGATTCGAGTAAATTATTGCAACAGGCGGTGCTGGTGCCCTATCCCCATCCGGGTGTCAAATCCCTCGGCTTTATGATGTCGGAGGTGGAAGAGCCGCTCAAAAGCGTATTGCCGGAGGATACGGTTTGCGTATATATCCCGGCCAGTATCAACATGACCGCCGGCTTTAATATCTTTGTGCCGTTGAAAGATGTAATCCGGCTGGACATTACGCCGGAAAGCGCCCTCCAGTATGTATTAACCGCCGGCGCAAGTATGCCTCGGGCAAAAACCGGTGAAAGGAAAGCGGTGACCTCTTCGCACTGATCCTAAGGAGGGGGCCTCTATCGAAGCCTTTGCCGCAAGTGCCGTGAAATTTTCTCTCGCCGTGTTATTTGTCCTCTTCAACGGTTTTTTTGTCGCTGCGGAATTTTCGCTGGTAAAAATGCGGAAAACCCGTCTGGAGGAACTGGCGCAACAGGGCAGCAGCAATGCGTTGCTGGCCAAAAAAGTGGTCGCTAAATTTGATATTTTTCTGGGGGCTACACAGTTAGGGATAACCCTTTCTTCCCTGGCTTTAGGCTGGGTCGGTGAACCGGCGGTGGCCGGCTTGCTCCGCCCCGCGCTGCTTTCCCTGACGGGCTCCGAGTGGCTTGTGCATACGGTATCGGTGGTAATCGGCTTTACGATTATTACATTCATGCACATCGTTTTGGGTGAACTGGTGCCGAAATCCCTGGCCATTCAACGGACAGAGGGTGTGGCGCTGGCCACGGTAAGGCCCTTATATCTATTCCATAAAATTGGTTATCCTTTTGTGGTCATTTTAAATCGCGCGGCCTTGATGCTGATGGCCGGCTTAGGCTTAAGAGGCAAGGAACCCGGTGACGAAGCGGACTTGGCCCACTCAGAGGAAGAATTACGGATGATTGTCAGTGCCAGCCACGAGGGCGGCGTACTGGATGAGATGGAAAGTGAACTGATCGGCAACGTGTTTGATTTCGCCGACCGGCTGGCCCGGGAGATTATGATTCCCCGCCAGGATATGATTTGCCTGTTTCGGGAAGACAGTTTCAAGGAAACGATGGAGACAGTACGTCACTCCGGTCATTCCCGTTATCCTCTTTGCGAAAAAGACAAGGATCATGTGCTGGGGGTCGTGCACATCCATGATTTATTGATGCTGATTGTTGACGGGCAGCCTTATGATTTACGGAAAATCATGCATGACGTGCTGGTTGTACCGGAAGGTATGTCCGTGGCCCGGGTATTGCAGGAGATGCGGCTGCGTCGCAGTCATATGGCGGTGGTGGCCGATGAGTATGGCGGTACGGCGGGCCTGGTAACGCTGGAAGATGTGCTGGAAGAGATTGTCGGTGAAATCCATGACGAGTATGACATGGAGCGCCCGGAAATTCAGCGGATGGACGATAACCATTACGAGTTTGACGGACGCGTCCTGGTGGAGGAAGTGGCCGAATTACTCAACATTAACATTGAGGATCCGGAAGAGGATACGATCGGCGGTTACATTTTCGGGCGGCTTGGACGCCGGCCGGAAGTGGGGGACACCGTGGCGGTTAATGAATATTTGTTCGAAATTCGCGAAATTCTTGGCTATCGGGTTGTGCGCGTAAGCGTGCGCTTGCCGGAACAACAGGCTGCGGATTGATGGAAAAATGCGTCTGGTATAGGCTGTTTTAGCCGGGGAAGGATATTTTTAAACACAGAAGGGTTGGTGGACAGTATGCAAATGAAAGACCTCATGTGGGAAATGTTTCGTAGTACTGGACATGTGTGTGCCTATCTGTTGTATAAAGAATATGAGAAGGGCGACGCCGCGCCTGACTTTGGCGCGGAGGAACATGAGCACTATCAGCAAAAAATACCTGTCTCATAAAGGAGTGTTCCATGGCATTATATAAAGCCGAGGGGATCGTTTTACGGACCCGCGCCTGGGGCGAAGCCGACCGTATTGTGACGCTGATTTCGCCGCTGCGGGGTAAGCTGAAACTGATGGCCAAAGGCGCCAGGCGGCCGAGAAACCGCCTGGCGGCGGGGACCCAGTTGTTTTCTTATATGGAAATATTGGCCGCGGCGGGTTCGGGCCTGGATTCCCTCAGTCAATGCGAAATTAAGGACAGTTTTCGCGATTTGCGCGATGATTTGGAGAAAATGACCTACGGAGCCTACATTGCCGAACTGGTTGATGAATTGGTGCCGGAGCAGGAGCCGGATGAGACGTTGTTTGCCTTGGTGCTGCAGTTGTTTTCTTTACTGCGTCAGCGCAACCCGCGGATCGTGGTGGTGATCGCCGCCCTAAAACTGCTGCACCGCGCCGGCTACCGTCCCCGGGTGGGCAGTTGTGTGCATTGCGGCGGGCCTGGCACCGGAGATCACGCTCTATTCAGCGCGGCCCTGGGAGGAATGCTTTGCGCCCGGTGCGCCGCGGCCGACACCGCGGCCATGCAGACGGCACCGGCCACCCTCGGGTGGCTGGAGCGGCTCACGGATTTGGATGCCGCCGCGCCGGAGAAGTTTTCGCTGCCCTTGACCGTGCTGAAAGAACTGGAAGTCATATTGGGACAATATATCCCCCACTGTCTGGAAAAAGACCTGAAAACGGATAAATTTCTCACGAGCTTGCGAGACTGAAAGTCCGCCAAATATTTTTTTGGCGGTTTTTTTATTGATGGTATAAACCGCACCGTTACTGCACATGATCTAAGGAGGAGTCTCATGCTTTAAAGGAGGGACAAGCATGGAAATAACGCTGGAAAAAATTGATTTGCTGCGGGAAAGAACGGGTGTAAGCTACCGTGAGGCCAGGGAAGTGCTGAATGAGACGGAGGGTAACGTAATCGAGGCGCTGGTTCTGCTGGAGGACCGGAAAGGGCAGTGGAAACAGGATCTGCATACCTGGAAACAGGAAATGTCCGTCAAGGGAACGGAAATTAGCGCGAAAATAAAGGAAGCGCTGCACCAGGGCAATGTCAATAAGATTACCATTAAGCAGAATGGGAAAAAAGTGCTGGAAATACCGGTCGTACTGGGGGCCATCGGCGGACTGCTCCTGCCGGAACTGGCGGTATTGGGCCTGTTGGGGGCGCTGTTTAAACAATACACCATCGAACTGGAAGGAGAGGAACCGCCGGCGGGGGAGTCCGGCCGGCCGCCGCAGGATCAGACGGGACGGGAGACCCATTGAAAGGATAGTTCTACTTGACAAAAGGGGCGTATTTTGGTACATTGAAACAAAATTCTATATTATTTTGTGATGAGGGAAAGAGTAGTTGCCGTGTTTTCCCCAGAGAGTCAGGGGCGGTGCAACCTGACGAAAACTAAGCAGCGAAAGGCGTTCCGGAGCATAAGGGTCTCATAAGGCGGGTCAAATATTGGCCAAACAGGGTGGAACCGCGGGAATTAATGCTCCCGTCCCTGTAACATTTTGTTACAGGGACGGGAGATTTTGTTTTTATCCGATGACTAACCCG
>DHRA01000039.1:25912-32169 GCA_002411145.1 Firmicutes bacterium UBA5324
TGAATCAAGTCTCCATTTATTTTGAAGGAGGATATACATGACTTTTCAGGAGATGATACTAACACTGCAAAAATTCTGGGCGGAACAAAAATGTATTATTCAGCAGCCCTATGATGTGGAAAAAGGCGCCGGCACGATGAATCCCGCCACCTTCTTGCGGGCTTTGGGCCCTGAGCCCTGGCATGTGGCTTATGTGGAGCCCTCCCGCCGTCCGGCAGACGGACGCTACGGCGACAATCCCAACCGTTTGTTCCAACACCACCAATATCAGGTCATTATGAAACCGTCTCCTGCCAATATTCAGGAACTATATCTGGAAAGCCTGGGCCGGCTGGGCATCAATCCGGCGGAACATGATATTCGTTTTGTGGAAGATAACTGGGAATCACCCACGCTGGGCGCCTGGGGCCTGGGTTGGGAGGTCTGGCTGGACGGCATGGAAATCACCCAGTTTACCTATTTCCAGCAGGTGGGCAGCATAGATGTGAAGCCTGTCGCAGTGGAGATTACCTACGGACTGGAACGTCTGGCCATGTACATCCAGGGGAAGGACAACGTGTATGATATAGCATGGGTGGAAGGCATTACTTACGGCGATGTATTTCAGCAAAACGAGTATGAGCAATCCTGCTATAATTTCGACTTGTCCGACAGTCAGATGCTGTTCACTTTATTTGACATGTATGAAAAGGAAGCCGTGCGCATTATCGAAAACGGTTTAATTTTGCCTGCCTACGATTATGTGCTGAAATGTTCCCACACCTTTAATTTGCTGGATGCCCGGGGGGCCATAAGCGTCAGTGAGCGCACCGCCTTTATCGGCCGGGTGCGGAACATGGCCCGCCTTTGCGCCCAGGCATACCTTGAACAACGCGAAAAACTTGGCTTTCCTTTGCTAAAGGAGGCGAAATAAAATGACGATGGATTTGCTGCTGGAAATCGGTACGGAAGAAATTCCCGCGAAATTTATGCCCGGCACGTTGGCTCAGTTAAAGGAAAAGGCCGGTGCGGCCCTGGCTGAGCAGCGTATCGGCTGTAAAGATATTGCCACCTATGGAACCCCGCGGCGTCTGGTATTAGTCGTAAAAGACATCGCCGCCCAGCAGGCCGATTTGTATAAAGAAGTAAAGGGCCCGGCCCGGAAGGCGGCCTTTGACGATCAGGGCAAGCCCACCAAAGCCGCCCTGGGTTTCGCCCGGAGCCAAGGCGTTGATCCCGGGCAGCTGGTGGTGAAAGATTATGAAGGCGGCGAATACGTTTTTGCCGTCATCACCGGCGCCGGCCGGCAAAGCCGGGATATCCTGCCGGCGTTGCTGACGGAGTTAATCACCGGTCTGACGTTTCCCAAGTCCATGCGCTGGGCCGGTTATGATTTCCGGTTTGTCCGTCCTATTCACTGGCTCGTCGCCCTCCTGGGGCAGGAAGTACTGCCGGTCTCGATTACCGGCGTGGAGGCGGGCCGGGTAACCTTTGGACACCGTTTTCTCAGCCGGGGACCGCTGACGGTTAATGCGGCGGCGGAATACTTTGCGCTATTGGAAAAGAACTATGTCATTGTGGAACCGGAAAAACGGGCGGCAATTATTCGCCGTCAGATCACCGCCCTCGCCGAAACCCAGGGTGGTACCGCCGTGCTCGATGAGGACCTGTTGGAAGAAGTAATTTTTCTCGTTGAATATCCCACCGCTTTATTCGGTCGTTTTGAAGAAACATACCTGGAATTGCCCGCCCCCGTTTTAATCACACCCATGCGGGAGCACCAGCGATATTTTCCCGTATATGGCGCCGACGGTAAGTTGCTCAATGGTTTTATTACCGTGCGCAACGGCACGGCCGAGCACATAGATACCGTACGGGCCGGTAACGAAAAAGTACTGCGCGCCCGTCTGGCCGATGCCAAATTCTTCTGGGATGAGGACCGCAAAGCTCCCCTGTGCGCGCATGTGGAGGAATTAAAAACGGTGGTCTTCCAGGAAGGCCTGGGCACGATGCGGGACAAAGGTGAACGTATCAAGGAACTTAGTGCTGCGTTGGGCAAAGAACTTGCCATCCCGGACCGGGAAATGGCTGTTGTCCTGCGGGCGGCATTGTTGGCCAAGGCCGACCTCATGACGGCCATGGTAAAAGAATTTACTGAATTACAAGGAGTTATGGGCAGGGAATATGCCCGCCTAAACGGGGAAGATCCCCTGGTTGCGGAGGCCATCTTCGAACACTACCTGCCGCGGTTCGCCGGCGACGGCCTGCCGCAGACCACCGCCGGCAAACTGGTGGGGGTGGCCGATAAAATGGATACCATTGCCGGGACTGTCAGCCGGGGGTTGATGCCCACCGGTTCCCAGGACCCTTACGCCCTTAGACGGCAGGCCTTGGGTATTGTAAATATCTTGATTGACAGCGGGTACAGCCTATCTTTAACAAAGCTGCTGAAATATGCACTGGACCTGTTAAAGGTGAAAGAAGCAAAACAGGAAAAACTGCTGGCCGGGTTACAGGAGTTTTTCCAAATGCGGCTGCGGAACATATTGTCCGACCAGGGCGTGCGTTATGATGTTATTGACGCGGTGATGGCCGAGGGGGCCGATGACGTTTATGCCGCCTACTTACGCGCGCTTGCCGTGGCCCGCTTTATGGAGAATCCGGCGGCGGACCAGGCGCTGACCGCTTATACCCGGGTGCTTAACCTGGCCAAAAAAGCGGTGGGTGATACTGCGATCAATCCGGCGCTGTTCGCGGAAACCGCTGAAAGTGACTTGTATGCTGCGTACCGGCAGGCAAGCCAAACCGCGGCGCAGGCGAAACAACGGGGGGATTATCAGGCGGTGCTGGCATCCTTGACGGCGCTGCAGGCTCCCATTGACGCCTTTTTTGCCGCAGTTATGGTCATGGCGGAGGATGAAAAAATTAAAGCCAACCGACTGGCCTTGCTGAAAGGAATTGCGGATCTGCTGAGCGGCGTGGCCGACGCAGGGAGAATTGTAGCGTAAAGAAGCGGGGGAAGGGGAAAGTGCGGCGAACCGCCGGCTGGTGCCGCGGTCGCCGCGCCACCGCCTTGTTCCCAGGCAATAAAAGGTGGTGAGCACCATCGGATTAACAAAGCGTCAGAATACGATTTTGGAAATTGTCCGTAATGACGGGCCAATTACCGGTGAACATATTGCCGAAAGGCTGAATTTAACCCGGGCCACCCTACGCCCTGATCTGGCTATTCTGGTGATGTCCGGCCTCCTGGAGGCGCGGCCGCGGGTAGGTTATTACTATACCGGGAAGTCCGGGCACAGTATGATGGCGGAAGAGATTCGCAAGCTGAAGGTGCGGGATATCCAGTCAGTGCCGGTGGTTGTTCTGGAAAATACGTCTGTATATGATGCCATCGTTACCATGTTTTTGGAGGATGTGGGCACACTGTGCGTGGTACAGCCGGGAGGGATTTTAACCGGCGTGGCGTCCCGCAAGGATTTGCTGAAAATTGCCATGGGGAACAGTGATTTACAGAAAATTCCCGTTAAAATGGTCATGACCCGCATGCCGAACATCATCACAGTGTCGCCGGAGGAAGCTGCCTGGATAGCGGCTAAGAAGCTTATAGACCACGAAATTGACGGTCTTCCCGTCGTGAGGGAAATGGTAAAAGATCCGGACGCTCCTGAGGCGAACAAAACTTACGAAGTAATCGGGCGGCTTACCAAAACAAATATCACCCGCCTGTTTGTCGAACTGGGTGAAAAGTAAGGAGGAGATTATTACGGACATCAAAGACTCTGTACCCACCATTTATGCTATTTCCGACTCTATCGGCGAAACGGCGGAAGCGGTGGCGCGGGCGGCGGCCAGTCAGTTTAACTCCGGCATGGTTGATGTAATCAGGGTGCCGTATGTGAGCACTCCGGACCAGATCAGCGAAGTAATGAAAGAAGCGGCCCGCCAAAAATGCATTATTTGTCATACGCTGGTTTGCCCGGATTTGCGTGAGGCCATCGCCGCCGAAGCATTGAAATACGAGTTGACCACCATTGATATCATGGGACCAATGCTCAGGGGAATTTCCAAAATTGTGGATACACCGCCCAAATTGACGCCGGGCTTGATTCATAAGCTGGACCAGGAGTATTTCAAACGGGTGGAAGCGGTTGAATTTGCCGTTAAATACGATGACGGCAAGAATCCCTGGGGTTTACCGAAAGCGGACGTTGTATTGGTAGGCGTTTCCCGGACTTCGAAAACTCCGCTTAGCATGTACCTGGCCCATAAGAAGCTGAAGGTGGCCAATGTGCCGCTGGTACCTGAAGTGCCGCCGCCGGAGGAATTGTTCCGCATACCCCCGCAGAAAATTATCGGTCTGGTGATTGACGCCATGCAATTAAATGAAATCCGGCAGGAACGGTTAAAGGCCATGGGATTGTCGGGTGATGCCAATTATGCGAATGTGGAACGCATTCTCGCGGAATTGGAGTATGCCAAGGGGATTATGAAGCGTCTGCGCTGCCCGGTGATTGATGTGTCAAACAAGGCGGTGGAAGAAACGGCCAATCGTATTTTGGAAATTGCCCTGCGGGCGGAAAAATGAATAATTTCCCAAACGCGCCATATATTTTAAGAAGAACATTGTGAAAATATGTTCTGGTATGGTATAATAGATGCAACTTCATAAGATATCTCTGTGACGCTGAATTCTCGATCAGAAACGGGGGACCCAGTTATTTTGGGGTGAATCACCGAATTTCGGTGTAGGGTTACTTTTCAACCCGAATCCGTCAGCTAACCTCGTAAGCGTGGAAAAGAGTAGGTATCCGGTCCGGTCTTATTGACAACGGACTAGCCTTGCTTTTCCCACGCTCCGCGAGTCGCGGAGTGTTTTTTGTTATAAAAAGGAGGCCGATTAAATGAAACTGATGTTGCTTTCGTTTTCTGTTGATCCCGCCGGTCATGCTGTTGACCTGGCCTACTATTATCAAAGTCAGTACCTGAAGGGGAATATTGCCGCTTTGGAGGGACAGGGCTGGACGGTGGACGTCTTTACTGATAATGCGCAAAATTTGGCGCAGGAGGAAAAAATCGGCCGGCAAAGCAGAATCGTTCGTCTGGCAGGTCCGGACGGCGGGCTGATACCGGGAGAGTTTACTACATACCTGTCTAACCTTTTGGCTGCCGTGAAAAAATGGGTCCAGGAAAGGGGTCTGCACTATCCCCTGATTCAGAGCAACAACTGGCTTTCCGGCTGGATTGGACGTCAGTTGCAGCAGGATTGGTCCCTGCCCCATGTGCATACCCCCTTCTCGTTGGCGGTTGGCGATATTCAGACGCAGGAAATTAATCGCTATACGCCGCTGGGACGCCGGATCATTGAAGAGACTAAAACCCTCGCATTGGCCGACGCCGTGGTTGTTAACTGCCCTGTGGAGCGGGATGCCATTTGGCGGCGGTATGGCTTGCGGTCCGTGGATGTGCAAATCAATCCTTATGGGATAGATACCAACCTGTTTAACGGGCAGGGCGGGAAAAAAACGGCCCGGGGCCGGGGGAAAAAGGTGATTTTATACACCGGCGGCTTAGACGGCGGCGGGCTGCAGGTGTTGATTGAAGCCCTGCGGGAACTGTTGCGTAAGCGCCCCCGCTTCGCCCGCACCATTGAGTTGTGGATCCTCGGAAATCCTCCGGCGCAAAGTTTGCGCGAGAGTATGGACGCCCAGCAACTGGGGCAACTGGCCCATGTGCTGGCGTACAGTGAGTTTGTTCGTTTTCTGGGTACGCCTTCGCCCGCAGAAACAGCCGGGTATTACCGCACCGCCGATATTGTTGTGGTACCGGGCGCCGACAAAGGGATGGGCATTGCCGCATTGGAGGCGATGGCCAGCAGTTGTCCGGTGATAGCGCCCCGGATTGACCAACTGCGGCATGTGGTATTGGATGGGGAGACGGGCGTGCTTGTGACGCCGCTGGATAGCCGGGCCTTGGCCCAGGCCGTGGAGCGGCTGCTGGCCAATGCCGGCTTGCGCAAGCGCATGGGAGAGCGGGCCGCCAACTGGGTATGCGGCGGCTTCGACTATCAGGTGGTGGGTAAAGGCTGGGACAGAATCTATCGGGAAGTGGTACATAAGGCTGCCTGCAAACAGGATGCGAAACCGAAAAAATCGAAGCAGATTTGTTAGTCCGGAGGTCAGGGCCGGAAGAGGCCGGAAAATTTACGTTTTTCCATACCCTTCCGTACCTGGCCTTCTTTTATCCGATTTCGAAGGGGCTGTCGCGCTAAGACAGCC
>DHRA01000031.1:0-10269 GCA_002411145.1 Firmicutes bacterium UBA5324
TCGGCTTCATCAACACCGGCCGGACGGTGCTTACCACCGGCACACCCGTCTTTGGCGGCAGTGGCAGTCTCGACGCTTTCCGTGTGACCGGAGGACAGGTCTCGATTGAAGGTGCGGGTATGGATGCGGGCGCCACCGACCGCGCGGAGATCATCAGCCGGGCGGTGGTGGTGAATGCCGGAATCTGGGCCAAAGAACTGCATGTGGTAACCGGCGCCAACCAGGTCGGCTATACCGGTCTTGATACGCAACCGATCGCCGGTGACGCCGTTCGGCCCACCGTCGCCCTCGATGTAGGGGCTTTAGGCGGCATGTACGCTCATAAAATCCTGCTTGTCGGCACCGAAGCAGGTGTCGGCGTCAACAGCCAGGGTACTTTGTCCGCCTATGACGGCGACTTGACCCTGACCAATGAAGGCAAAATCATTAATGCCGGTCAAATATCCGCTGCCGGCTCTATTCGGATTACGACCCAGGATAGCCTCAGCAACCAGGGCACGGTCTACGCGCAGGACAATACCAGCATAAATGCCGACGGAGTTGACAACAGCGGGCTAATGGCTGCTGCTCAAAACGCATCCGTCGCGGGCCGGACGGTATCCTCAACCGGGGTTCTGGGCGCCGGGATCCAAAACGACGGCACGGTGGGCGGCAGCGGCGACCTCACTATCACCGCCACCGGGGCCGTAGCGGCCAAAGGCAGGAATCTGGCCGGCGGCAAGCTTACGGTAACCGGTGCAAGCATTGATCAGAGCGGCGCGCTTGCTTATGCCGGCGGCGCGGCGAGTTTTACCGCCACCAACGGTGATCTTGACCACACCGGTGCGACGACGCAAGTTGGGGGCGCTTTAGCCATCAGCGCCGCCGGCACACTGAAAAACGATCAGGACGTCACCGGTAACACCGGCCGGATTCAGGCGGACGCGGTGACCGTTACCGCCCATAACATCAGCAATAAAGGCGGGAGTATATTACAGACAGGTACCACCGCGACCATCCTGAACACCGGCGGCGGGATCGACAATAGCGGCGGCACCATTGCCGGCAACGGGGCGATTTCTCTGACTGCCGGCGACCTTGTGAACCAGGGGGGCACGATTCAAGCCACCGGGACGGCCGCAGTCGACCTTGGCATTACGGTCGGGGGCGCCATTGACAACGGCATGCGCGACGGACGCGCCGGTATCATTGCTGCCAGCGGGAATGTCAGTATCGCCGCCGGCAGCCTGCAAAATACCCAAGGGCAAGTCACCGCCGGCCAAGCTTTGAATGTCGGCGTTAGCCAGGATATTGTCAATAGCCAGGGTCTGTTGGCCGCCAACGGGAACGTGAGCGTCAGCGGCGCCAGGATTGATAACACGCAGGGTACCATCGGCTCTGTATATGGACAAACCGGTGTAACCGCCACCGCCGGGCCACTCGACAATACGGCGGGCTATATAGAAGCCGCGCAAGCGGTCACCGTCTCCGCCGTTGGCCTGAACAACACAGAGGGCGTCATGGCCGGGGAGAGCCTGCGGGCAAACAGCAACACCCAAAAACTGGACAACACCCGGGGCAAACTCGTTGCCACCGCTGGAACGGCCGATATTCAGAGCGGCAGTCTCATCAACGAGGCAGGTTTGATCCAGGCAACGGGCACTCTCACCATCGACACCCACGGTCAAAGCCTTGACAACACCAATTCCGGTACTCAGGGCGGCATTGTGGGCCAAAACGATGTCCGCCTGGACACGGGTGATCTGAACAACCGCGCGGGCCACGTCTTCAGCGGCGGCACGCTCGTAACCCGGAGTGCCGCCATCGACAATACCCAGGGCGGCCTTATAACCGGTACCGCCCGGCTGGATATCGGCGCCAATACCCTGCATAATCAGGGCGGACAGATTCAGGCACTGGAAAATATGGATATCATCCTCAGCGATACTCTTGACAATACCGGCGGCCTGATATGCTCCGACCGGACCCTCAGTGCCAGCGCCGCCACCATTACCAACACCGGCACCCTGGGGAAGAACCAGGGTATCGAAGGCCAATCCGTCGGGCTTACCGCCGCACGGATTAATAACCGGCAAGGCGCCGTGCGGGCCGACGCCGTCTTGATCCTGACCGGCGGCGACTATATTGACAACAGTCAGGGCATGATTTCTTCCGGGCAAACCCTTACCCTCCAAGACACCGTCCTTGCCGGCAGGACACTCCGTATTACAAATACCGGGGGCACCCTGCTCGCCGGGCAGCAACTCAGTATCGACGGCGCCGGACTCACTGGCGACGGCAAGCTGTTGAGCCAGGGCGACCTTAGTATCAAACTCACGCAGGACTATAAAAATAGCGGGCAACTCCAAGCTGACGGCAGCGTCCGGCTGGAAACTACCGGCACCCTCACCAATCAGTCCCTGCTGCGGGCCGGGGAGAGCCTTGATATCAATGCCGCCAATATTGAAAACACTGGCGACGGCAAAATTGGCGCGCAGAATACGACTGTCGTCACTGCCGGTATTCTTACCAACCGGGGCTTGATCGACGGCGGCGAAACCCTGGTTACGGCCGGCACCCTCACCAACCTTGGCACCGGGCTCATCTATGGCGATCACCTCGCCATCCAAGCCAACACCCTCACCAACGATATGGAAAACGACAAGTCGCCGGCCATCGCGGCCCGCGCACGACTCGACCTTGGCGCGCAAACCATCACTAACCGGGAACACTCCCTGATCTTCAGCATGGGCGACATGGCCATCGGCGGCAGCCTTGATGCCGGCAGGCAAGCCACCGGGCAGGCCGCCGCGCTGTACAACCAGAGCGCCACCATCGAAGCGCTCGGCAATTTAAGCCTTGCCGTCCGGCAGATCAGCAATACCAACGAACACTTCAGCACTTACACGCAAACCACCGGTACCGAGGACATCGTTGAATACCAGGGCAGCGGATCACCGAATCGCTACCTTCCCGATACACCGGACGTCTATATTTACCGCGACGAATCCCTCCACCTGCACACTCCCGAAGGAAATTATGAAAGCTGGCTCAGCTACAACTATACCCGGACGACCACCGAAACCAAGGTGCTGACTTCCGACCCGGCGCAAATACTGTCCGGGGGTGCAATGCACATTAATGCGGACACCCTGACGAATGATAAAAGCAGCATTATTGCCGGAGGCACGCTCAGTGGCAACATCGGTACCCTCGACAACACTGAGGTTCCCGGAGAACGCGTCATTACCGACAGCGGCTCCGTTACTTCGTACTGGCGGGATCATCATACCGGTACAGACAGCACCGGCCACAGCACGGCGGACTACAAGCCACCCGCCATTATTCAGGAGATTACCCTGACCCCCACCATTTATAAAGAAAAGGCCGCATCCACGGGCAGCGGCACCCAGGTTCCCGCCTTAACGGGCGGCAGTGTTGATCAGGTACCGGCGGGCGCTAACCCCGCCAATGCCACAAACAATGGCGGCGCCGTCGTCAGTCCGGTTACCCAGGTGGTACAGGCGGGCGGCACCGTTGTGAGCAGCGGCGGCGTCAATACCGGCATACCCAATAACAGTCTGTACACCGTAAATCCTGATCCGCACAGCCACTACCTGGTGGAAACGGATCCCCGTTTCGCCGACTACCGGCAATGGCTTTCCTCGGACTATATGCTGCAGGTCCTTTCCCTCGATCCAAGTGCCGTCCAGAAACGTTTGGGCGACGGCTTTTACGAACAGCAGCTTATCCGTGAACAGGTGGCCCAACTCACCGGCCGGCGCTTCCTGGACGGCTACGTCAGCGATGAGGAGCAATACCGGGCCCTGATGAACAATGGCGCAACCTTCGCGCAGGAATATCAACTGACTGTCGGCGTCGCTTTGTCCGCCGACCAGATGGCCCAACTGACCAGCGACATTATCTGGCTTGTGGAAAAAGACGTCCTGCTTCCCGACGGTCAGACTGTCCGTGCTCTGGTACCGCAATTGTATGTACGCGGCGTTCAGAACGGGGAGCTTTCCGCCTCCGGCGCCTTGATTGCGGGCGATAACGTCCGGCTCGCGCTCAGCGGCGACCTCACCAACAGCGGCACCATCGCCGGCAATAATGTGGTTTCTCTCACCGCCGGGAATATCCGGAATGTTGGCGGACGGATCAACGGCAATGACATCGGTCTCCAGGCCCGTACCGACCTGGACAACATAGGCGGACGGATTGAAGCCGTCAACAGTCTTGCTATCAGCGCCGGGCGCGACCTCAATGTCGTCTCCACCACCGGCACGCAGACCAACCTCCAGGGCAGCCGCACCAACATCAATCGTGTCGGGGGACTCTACGTCACCGGTGACGATGGTCTGCTGGCCGTCAACGCCGGACGTGACCTCAACCTCCTGGCCGCGCAAATCGGCAATAGCGGTCCAGGGGGCGAAACAATCCTTGCCGCCGGCCGCGATCTTAACCTTGGTATCGTCACGGAGGGCGCGAGCAACTATCTTGTCTGGGACAAGAAAAACAAACGCAGCGACAGCACTCGCAGCGACGTCGGTACCATGATTCAGGCCCAGGGCGACATCCGCCTGCAAGCAGGCAATGACATTAACGCCAAGGCCGCCGGTGTCGAAAGCAGCCAAGGCGCACTCCTGGCCACGGCCGGCCGCGACGTGACCCTGACGGCGGGCGAAACGTATCGCTTTGTGGATGAAGCGCATCAGCACAAGGGAAAAAGCGGCATGCTCTCCAGTAAGACATATATTACCCGCGACATTCTCGCTGAAACAACCGCGCAGGCTGCCACTTTATCCGGCGACACCGCCACTGTGCTGGCCGGCCGGGATATCACCGTCCAGGGCAGCAATGTGGTTGCAACGCACGATGTAAACCTGGCGGCCCAGGGAAATATCACGGTCGGTGCCGCCCGGGAAACGAGTCAGGAGGAACACCTGCGGCAGGTGAAGACCTCCGGCCTCTTCAGCGGTGGCGGTTTTGGCTTCACCATTGGCAGCAAGAGTGAAAAGACCACCCTTGACGGGCAAACCGTAACCCAGGCCGGCAGCACCATCGGTTCCGTCGGCGGTCAGGTCAGTATAACCTCCGGGCTGGATACCCATATTACCGGTTCAGACATCATTGGTACCCAGGGCATCAATGTGCTCGCGCGGAATATTACCATTGACGCGGCCCAGGAGACGGCGCGAAACAAAACAACCTATGAATTCAAACAAAGCGGCCTGAGTGTTTCCCTGGGCGGGGGGATCATCGACACCGCGCAAAATCTAATCAATTACAGCCAACGGGCCGGAGAGGTATCCGACAGCCGCCTGCAGGCTCTCTACGGGTACAAAGCGGCCAAGGAGATTAAAGACCTGGGCCAGGCATTAAAAAAGGGCGATTTGAAAAAAGATGTTTCCCTCAACGTCAGCATCGGCAGCAGCAAATTTAAATCCGAGACGGTGACGGCGGAAACCTTCGCCCGCGGCAGTACCCTGACCTCCGATGAAGACATCAATCTTACCGCCACCGGCAGTGGCGCGCAAACCTCCGACGGCAAAGCGGCCGACGGCGACGTAAACATTATCGCTTCCACCGTTACCGGACAGAATGTCAGCATCACGGCGGCCAAGGACGTAAACCTGCAGTCCGCCGAAAACACGTATCAAAGCAATACTAAGTCCGGCGGCAGTTCCTTTGGGGTCGGCTGGAGCTTTGGCGCCAATCCGGGGCTTTTTATCCAGGGCGGCAAATCCAGCGGTAAAGCCGGGGGAACCGGCACAACCCATACGCCAACCCTGGTAACAGCCCGGGATACGCTGACAATCATTTCCGGCAACGACACCAACATCATCGGCGCCCAGGCCAGGGGCGACACCGTGAATTTAAACGTGGGCCGCAACCTGAACATCGCCAGCCTGCAGGATATGGAAACCTACAACGAACACAACAGTTCCGGCGGTTTCAACATCGGCTTCGGCCACGGCATGTCCAGTACCGGATCATTCAGCACGGGCAAAATGAACTCCGACTATCGGAGCGTCACCGACCAAGCGGGCATCTACGTCGGGCAAGGCGGCTTTAATATCAATGTCGCCGGTAACACCGACCTTAAGGGCGCGGTTATTGCCAGCGAAGCCACACCGGATAAGAATAGGTTGAGTACGGGTACGCTGACCTGGTCGGATATTGAGAATAAGGCGGATTATAAGGCAAGTAGTATCGGGGTTAGTTATTCCAGCAAGAAAGATACAAAGAACAATATTACCAAGGGAGTTTCCCCGGATATCGGCGTGCCTGCTTCAGGTGATGCCAGCAGTACAACTCATTCCGCGATTTCTCCGGGTGAAATCATTGTTGGCGGGGTGAAAGTTGATCCTACTATCTCTCGTAACACGGAAAATGCGGTCAACGCATTAGGGAAGATATTCAATAAAAAGACCGTGCAAGAGCAGCAGGAATTGGCAAAGCTGTTTGGCGAAGAAGCATATAAGCTTGTTGGAGATATAGCTGAAAAGAATCACTGGAAAGAAGGCAGCCCGGAAAAAATTGCTCTTCACGCCTTAGTTGGCGGTATTATGGCTGATCTTGGCGGAAGCAGCTTTACTTCCGGTGCGGTTGGTGCAGGACTAAGTCAAGCGGTTCAGGGTCAGTTAGCAAATATTAAAGATCCCGGGTTGCGTCTAATCGCCAGTGCTTTGGTTGGCGCAGCGGCAGCCAAGATAGCGGGTGGAAATGCGCTAGCTGGAGCTTCAACGGCAATAAGTGGAACGAAATATAATGATTACCACCATAGAACCTTTAAAGAAGGAGAAATTGTATATAAGGACGGAAAATGGTATGTGTATAAAGATGGAAAAGATGTTCCTATAGAGAAGCCCACCCAATATGGCATAATTGTTCTGATAGAGAATAAGGATGATCCAGATAATGGATGGGACTATGTACTGTGGAACGGTTCAAAAGACGATACGTATTTTCCGGGCACCATAGGTTCCCAATATATAACAGTCGATTCATCTGGGAAACAATCTATGGCATATGTTAATGTGTTTGATTCAACAGGAGTGTTAGGGAATCTCAATCCTATTGTAGATGAAACCAATCGTATAGGCTTAGCAAATGCAATGACACCGGCGGCTACCATACGAGCCCTCACCACGACGGAGTCAATAAAATGGGACATTCGACAGTTCGGAAGGGCCGCCCCTGGATATATTTTAGATTCAACTGAACAAGCTATATTTGGTAATTGGACCAATAAGGTGACAATTCTAGGAACTGCGGGGCAGGTTGGTCTTGGGTTTACAGGTTTAGATTTTCTAGCAGACGCGAGGGACATAGATTATGACTTTAAGACTTGGGAATGGTCATGGAGTCATGCCGGACAAACAGCAGTCGATACAGTGGGACTACTTCCAATTATAGGAGGATTAAAATATACAGATGAAGTAGGGACACTTATTAAAAGTGGAGAAAAGACCACAGAATCAGTGATTGAGGGAGCGAATACTGTTGGACAGTGGGTTAAGGTTAATGAAAGCATGAGTGATGCTTCACGGGCTTACCAACGCTATATCACTGGTTCTGACGAAGTGTGGTTACAAAATGGAGTTAAATTCGATGGGTTAAAAAATGGAACGCTTATAGAAGCCAAAGGAAGCTACGCTAACTTTATAGATAATAATACTGGAACATTTCATGAATGGTTTTCTGGACAACAAGGTTTAATAAAACAAGCGAATAGCCAAATACGCGCTTCAGGCGGAATGCCCATTAATTGGTATTTCTCGGACACTGCAAGTATAAATGCAACGCAATTACTTTTCCAACGTGAAGGTATAACTGGAATTAATCTTATCTTTAAACCATTAGAATAAATCGGAGGTAAACAATGTTACAAACGCATTCGATGATCCTGTGGGCGAAGCCTCGAAAGGAAGATTTTAATTTATCAGTTGATAAGGCTTACAGTATTTTAAAAACATTAGAAGAGTTTGGAACAGAATTAAATCCTAAGTATCTAAAAGCTAGGAGAAAGAAAGATGCTAAGATTTATGATGGGACATACGAAACTTTAAAAGAATTATTGCGTAAAGGTGTAAATAAAGAGGGGCAGACGGTATTTCTAGATTTAGGTTATAGTATTGGTTTTTTTTCCTCGCTTGTTAATAAGGATGCTGCTGGTATAAGTATTTCAGTTGGTAAAACTCATCCAGACTTTATAAATACTGTAGTAGTAAATTTGCCGCAGTCATTATCAGTCCATGATCTATTAGTTGCAGAAAAACTCATTCAGATATTTAAAAAATGTATTGAGATTTTTGATCCATATTGGGGTTGCATAGGTAATAATATTAATGTCCAGCGGTTTAACGGTTTCTGGAAAGAGAATTTGCCAACTACTATTCAATGGGTCAATTTCTTTGGAAAAGATATTGTTAATCAATTAGGAGTTCGTAAGATAGAACAGGCGCCTGTTTACAAAACAGAAACACTGGGAGATGGATATTTCATAAGGCTAAAAGAGAATCCCATAAACGACGATTCCAAGGAGGATATTAATATTCAAAGTGAAGCGAATTTTTATTTTGGATTTTCATCATAAAATCACGCAAGCATTAAGGTTAACGGACGTAAAAAGAAAATCCTGCTCTAAATCAGTGGGCGAGTCTTGTTATTGGAGGTGCGGTTGGCGGTATTACAGGTGGTAGCGCTGCATTGTCTGGAACGAAGTATAATGCAGACGTACCCAAGTTCTTGTTAAAACTTGCAGTAGGACCGTCGCTTTCCCCTTATGTAAATCTGATTTCCGACGACTATATCGATAGTAAATTTAATCCGCCCCTTAAAGCGTTATTTAAGCAGGTAGACACATCTGGACTACAGCCTAATCAATATATAGCCTTTACGGTAGATTTCGGGGAAGGAATACAAGGGAGAGTTGGATACGCAATTGATGGGAATGGAACTGTTTATGAACTAACAGGACTTGGAGTTGGTGCATCCGTACTACCTGTTTCTATCGGGGTAACTGTTGGAATGCCACTGAAGCAGGAGGGATATGGATATTCAAAGGAAGAAATGAGGAAAATAATGGAAGGGGTTTCCGTTAGTTTTAGCTTCCAGGGAGGAACTCAAGGCGGATTTGGTTGGTCTCCTGCTAGTAATGTGGTAACGGCTGAAGTTGGTGGGGCAACGAATGCTGGTCTCGGTATTATGGGGGCAAATACCCACCCATTATTTAATATCAATGATTAGGGGGATATTTGTGAAAAGATGGATGATGTATGTGCTTGGTATTGCGGTAATATGTATTGCTGGTTATATGGTTTGGAATAATGAAGAAGGGAAAAAACGAGAGGCAAGAGTTGTTGCTGAATATCAAGCCATCAAGCATCCTGAAGGGGCAAAGCTAGTTCATTATGAACTAAACCGGAAAATTATTATGCGCTGGATACATAGTAGATACGTATATCCCATTAGTAACGACGAAGTAAAACAATATTATGATCAAGAGTTCAAAGGTAAGGGGTGGCAACAAACTTCCCGAAATCTTACACCCAGCGATGTAGCAGCATATCGATATATAAAAGGTAATCTAGAGTTGGTTCTAGCATTAAAGAAAGATAACTCTTGGACGCTGTTTATAGGCTACATGGAAGTAGAGTATTAGGAGACAAAAAGTTAAGACTGGAACGGCAGACGCTGAGGTAACTTTTTGGTTATCTAATTCCGTATAAATATCTAGGTCAACGGACGAAAAAATCCGCTGACCTTCTCTTTTTTTCTCAGGGTGTCGTCTGGTGATGCATGGTTCATAGGTAATGGTATTCAAGAGGGCAATTGCCCATTTAAACTTCTATCTACAAATCCATCCTTCCCAATTCCACCAAAATAAGCTATAATTGGTATAAAGTGGGAATAGAAAGTCGCCGTGACCCGAGAGTGTGCGACCACTCCCGGGCACGAGCAGGTGCTACCACACCTACACGTAACAGTAACTGTCCACGACGACACTACTATTATACACTGTTTTTCTTCCTTTCAACAAGGGCGGAGGCGGTGTGTGGTATTCGGTGCGGACTTGGGCAGGGGCTGCGCGACTGCATGCAGCAAATGTATTTATTGATCTGAGGGCAAGGGCTGGCCAAAATCAGCAACCTTCTTGCTACTGAGGGTTGCCTGGTTTATCCATCGCCGGACTCAGGATATCTGACAAAATGTACTTACGGGCGCATGTGTAGGTCTATTAAATGGCCTGCATATGCGCTTTCGATTCTCCCCGAAACACAAACC
>DHRA01000031.1:10541-11973 GCA_002411145.1 Firmicutes bacterium UBA5324
TTATCCGTCTGCGCTATTCACCAGGACGGTAAGTATTGGCCTTTTATCAGGCTGCAGGGGAGGTGGCTGCAGAGGCTGGGCTTCGAAGCCGGCAGCATGGTCGAGGTGGAGTGCAGCCCGGGGCTCTTGCTTATCAGGCTGCTTCCCACAGTTCCCTGCCGGAACTAAAAACAGACGGGGCACTATTCCCGGACTCCGATCCAAGAAAGGGAGGACGGCCATCCGATAATCGTGTTTTATGTGTCGCCGCTATAACCTCCGCTGCGATATAAATGGACCCTTGTCGGACGTTCGTTCCGCTCTGCGTTTCGTTACCGTGCCCCACCTCAGACTCTTCCTGTCAATTGGAGGGGATAAGGGCGGGGACGACAATCGATCACATGAAAAATCCCGGTAAGTAATTAGTAGGGTTACCCGAACGATAAATGATCAGGGAGGTATAGTTATGAACATGAGAAAATGTCTCTGGGTTGTTTTATTCCTTCTCTTATTTTCCATCTCCAATTGTGCCTTTGCGGCTGAGCGGCCGGGCAAGATTTATGCACATGAGGGACCGGACGGAACGTTATCCCTTGTTGCGCGGGATGTACACGATCCTTTATTTAATAAGGTTGCAGTAATCGTGGAGCTGCACAAAATAATCGCGCCAAATAAAACATATTATGCTCTGAGAACGTGTGTACGTAAAGCCAAAGCGCAGGAAACCCCAATAGTTGGCGCAAGCCTTTATTTAGATGGCAAGGACTATAATTTGATACCACTGGCCGGATCACGGAAGGATGTACTCCTGGGCGCTACCCAGGAGTGGTTTGAGATTACCGATGATCTGCTGGCCGAAATGACGAACGCGAAAAAAGTTACGGTGACCATCCAGTACTCCAACGGTAAAACGCGTACGGATGAAGTAGGGAAGTCATTTGTCAGTTCGCTCCAACAGCTTCCGGCTTTAACCAAAGAGAACTATCAGCGACAAGACAATATTAAATTTTTGAATAATGATTATACAATCTTCATTCCGAATGTCAAACCGGCGGAACTGGCAGCGGCCTTGATTTATAGTGTGAACTATGAACCGTTGTCCGGGAAGGACAAGCTGCAGAGTTACTACTATTTGGTCGCGAAAAGTCAGGATTATGGATATTTGGCATTTTATAATGATATATCACGACTGGACAAGACCTATTTTTGCGGCTGGCTCACTCTGCAGC
Source organism: Firmicutes bacterium UBA5324 (assembly GCA_002411145.1). Taxonomy (GTDB): domain Bacteria; phylum Bacillota; class Negativicutes; order UBA11029; family UBA11029; genus UBA11029. The sequence continues at coordinate 11,750 of DHRA01000031.1, forward strand.
CGCAGGGTGATGGGACCTGGGTTTCCTTGGATTTGTTAAATACTTATAGCCGTTCCTGGTGCCCCATGGAACCTAAGGGGGACTCCGGGCTTATGAAACTATACATGGCCAGTGATCTTGTGGAATCAATATTGAAGGCCTATCAATCGTTCTATGGTACATATGATTATGGCTTTAACTGGGAACCGGTTGTGAGCGAAAAAGATTCAAAGAATGTTACGCGG
>DHRA01000031.1:12142-27180 GCA_002411145.1 Firmicutes bacterium UBA5324
GATATTGTGACTGAAATAAACGGGATGCCGACAAAGAACATGAACTATTTTGACACGTTGTTCAAAACCGTTTACTTCGGCGGACCAGTGACATTTACAATGCGGGATGCTGCAGGTAACCAAAAAGTAATTTTAGTTCACCCTAAATTTATGCCTGCTGAAGGTGAACGAAAGAACTATGGGGAGATTATAGCTAAGGATTCCAGGCAGTTTACAAAATTGAAGGAGTCCGATAATCCGTTTGATATTCCAATGGCCTACAATCCTCTGGGCAGCGGGCTGCAGTAAAAAGTAGGGTGCTCACCGGCGACAAGGCTTAGAATAAGTCGCTTGAAAGGGGTTTCCCTAATGTTATCTGGGAGATGGCTTGTTGTGGCTCATCTGTCATATAGGTAAGAGAAAAAAACTGGCTTCCCGGTCATTGACCGGGAAGCCTTTTGCTGTATCAAGGAGGCACGATTATTTAGTGTCATAGAATTTGGCCTAATATATATATACTGTGGTAAGTGATAATGATAAGTGATAAGCGAAGGAAGTGACCAGAGTGAGTGTGTTTTTTATCGGAAAACAGAGACTTCTTTTTTCGGTTATTACTATGCTGCTCATCAGCCTTGTCATCGTGAATTTTGGCTTGTATTACTGGGACGAAATGCAACTGGCCGCCATTCCGAATCAACCGACAAAAGCACCTGCGGGAAAGGTTTCCATCGTAATTAAAATTCCGGCCCGGATTCTGGAACTATACGAAGATGGGAAGATATATAAAAAGTATCGCGTGGCAGTGGGCAAAAGCGAGACGCCTTCGCCGGTCGGCGAATGGATAATAGGGTGGAAGTCCTATCGGTCTGAAGATAGATTTGGTACGCGGTTTCTCGCGCTTAATGTGCCCTGGGGTGGTTACGGCATACACGGAACCAACCAGTCGTGGAGTATTGGCAGATATGCCAGCCACGGTTGCATTCGTTTGCGGAATAAAGATATAGAAGAGCTTTATGAGTGGGTTCCGGTGGGTACGCCCGTGCGCATTGAAGATCAGTGGGTGCCTATTCGACGTAAACTGAAGGTCGGGTCGAAGGGTACCGATGTTTTTCGCCTGCAGGTAAAATTGCGGGAACTCGGTTATTTGGAAGGAAGGGCCGATGGTTATTTTAATCAGGATACGGAAGATGCCGTGAAAAAATGCCAGTTTAATAAAGGACTGAAGGTTACCGGCGTTGCCGATAAGGAGATAATAAATCTTTTGGGGCTTTAGACGGTGATCGTGATGGAGAAAATTGCTTTTTCAAAAGCGGGATAGATTTCTTTTGCAGATTTTACTTGACGAAAGAATTTTGGGGAAATATAATTATTGCATAATCATTTAACACTCATTATCTTAACAGTAAAATAATTAAAACGAGCTGATTGGACAGACCAAAGGCTTCACAATTCCTCTTTTTACGGGGGGAGTGTGGAGTCTTTTTTTTTAGGTCTGTCTCCACAAGGGAGGTGATATATTAGCAAATGGACAAGCAAAAGCTGGAGGAAGCGGACCGGTTGTTCCGTAAAATGGTGCGGAAGTTTGTCAAAGAAAGAGACAGGGTGCTTATCGAAGGGATTACGCTGCCGGCCCTGTTGGTGCTGCATAGGATCGCCCGGGATGGTGAGCAGCGGCTGGGTGATTTGGCCGCTCAACTGGATTTTACGTCGGGCGCGATAACCGCGTTGTGCGACAAGCTGGAGGAAAAAGGCTTTGCGCTCAGGCGCAGGGGGGCAGACCGCCGGGCCGTCTTGCTGGATATTACCGAGCAAGGGCGAGAGATGGTCAGGCGCAACCGCAACATCGACGGTCGATGTATTTCCGTGTTGTTTGAGGGCTTTTCCGAAGATGAATTGGCCGCACAGATCAAAACATATCAAAAAATCTTCGATAATTTGAAACATTATTCGGAGGATATTATCAGGCTCCCCGCAGAGCATGCCGCGCAGACGGAAGCAGCACGGCAAATAAAGGACCAGGAGCCGGCGGGCGTTACAGATAGGTTTTCAACTTACGATAGTAATAGGAGGCAGATTATGAAGATAACGGTAAATGGCAATGAAGTAATAGCGGAAAAAGAACTCACGGTTGATGAGTTATTGGTGGTCGCGAAGGTGGAGATGCCAGAGTATGTAACTGTGCAGGTTAACGATGAACTGGTAGAGCGGGATGATTTTGCCACAACCCTGCTTCAAGACGGCGATGCGGTTGAATTCCTCTATTTTATGGGAGGCGGGCAGGTATGAATTTGACCAATGAGCAACTGGAACGGTACTCCCGGCACATCATCCTCAAGGAAGTAGGGGGAAAGGGGCAGGAAAAACTGCTAAACTCCAAAGTGCTGGTTATCGGTACCGGGGGACTGGGCGCGCCGGCCGCCATGTTCTTAGCGGCGGCTGGTATAGGCAGTATTGGCTTGGTGGATTTTGACGCGGTGGAATTGTCCAATTTGCAGCGGCAAATTATTCACCTGACGAAAGATGTGGGCAAACCCAAGGTGCTGTCGGGGAAAGAAACCATTAATGAGATGAACCCGGATGTAAAGGTCGTGACATATCAGGAATGGGTGGATGCAAGCAACATCATGGATATTATCAAGGATCAGGATTATGACTTTGTTATCGACGGTACGGATAATTTCCCGGCCAAGTTTTTAATAAATGATGCCTGTGTACTTGCAGAAAAGCCGTTTTCCCATGCCGGGATCATCCGTTTTCAAGGGCAAACTCTGACGTATCTTCCGGGTAAAGGGCCTTGTTATCGCTGTATCTTTCAAACACCGCCGCCGCCGGATGCTGTGCCTACCTGTAAACAAGCAGGTGTACTGGGCGTGATGGGGGGGATCATCGGCACCATCCAAGCCACAGAAGCGATCAAATATATTCTGGGGATTGGTGAACTATTAAACGGTCATTTGTTGACCTACAATGCGCTTACCATGGAATTTCGCAAAGTGAAGCTGCAGCATAATAAAAAATGCGGTATATGCGGCGAGCAGCCGACGATCAGGGAACTGATTGATTACAGCCAGCCGGCATGTGAATTAAGAAGGTGATACGTTGATTGTTATAACAAAGGAGCAATACCAAAAAATCGTCGATGATGCGCGGGAAGCGGCCCCGGTTGAAGCTTGCGGCCTGCTGGGCGGCAGGATAAACGGCGAAGAAAAAACAGTGGAAAAAATCTATTTTCTCACCAATACAGACAATAGCCCCGAGCATTTTTCCATGGATGCGAAGGAACAGTTTGCCGCGGTAAAAGATATGCGGCAAAACGGCTGGGTACTTATTGGCAATTATCATAGTCATCCGGCGTCGCCGGCCCGGCCGTCCGAGGAAGATAAACGGCTGGCCTTTGATCCGGCGGCTAGTTATCTAATCTTATCATTGGCAGATACGGTGCCGGTATTAAAAAGTTTTCACATCGTCAAAGGTGGGGTGACAGAGGAAAAAGTGACAATTCTTTAAGGGGGGGAATGTTTATGTCAGAGGTTAACTACAAGGAACTGAAAAAAGGCGGTTTTATGAAGCAGATTCAGAAAGACCGGTTTTCCATGCGCCTGAAATTGGTCGGGGGGCAGTTATCTGTGGAGCAACTGAACACGATCCAGGATGTGGCGCAAAAATACGGGCAGGGATATGTGCATCTGACTTCACGGCAAGGGGTGGAAATTCCGTTTATTAAACTGGCGGATATTGACGAAGTGAAAAAAGCATTGGCGGTTGGCGGCGTGCAGCTTGGGGCGTGCGGGCCAAGAGTCAGGACCATTACCGCCTGTCAGGGTACAAATATCTGTCCTGCAGGACTGATTGACACCTCCGCCCTGGCGAAGGAATTTGACCAGAAATATGGCGGGAGAGAATTACCGCATAAATTCAAGTTTGGCATCACCGGCTGCCGCAATAACTGCCTGAAGGCGGAAGAAAATGACTTTGGCGTTAAGGGCGGTGTGCTCCCTGCTTGGGCGGAAAGTGTCTGCAATTTTTGCGGTCTCTGTGAGGCGGTCTGCCCGACGAAAGTAATCGCAGTCGACAAAGGGAATAAGCAGCTCGCCTTTGACAAAGAAAACTGCATTTATTGCGGGAAATGCGTAAAAGCCTGCCCGGTTTCCGCCTGGACAGGGGAAAGCGGTTTTATCGTATCCCTGGGGGGACTGTACGGCAATCGCATTGCCGTGGGGCAAAATCTCCTGCCGATCATTTTTTCCACCGAAGTCCTGCATCGGGTGATCGAGATTACCTTGGCCTTTTTCACCAAACACGGCAAACAAGGTGAACGGTTTGCCAATACCTTGGACAGGGTCGGCTGGGAGTTATTAAAAAAAGAATTGGTGGCGGTATTGTGAAGAAAGGTGACTTGTTTGTTGATATCACGGATGTAGTCTGCCCGATTACGTTTGTAAAAGCCAAAGTGGGCATGGAAGAGTTACAGGATGGACAGGTTCTGGAGATTAAGATGAATGAAGGCGAGCCTATTTTAAATGTGCCCCGCAGTTTCAAGGAGGAAGGGCATAAAGTTATTGAGGTTACGAATAACGGCGACGGGACGTATACTGTCCTGGTGGAAAAGGGTGGACTTTTATGAAGTTCACCACCAAGCTGCTGCATGGCAACTTTTCGCCGGACGTAAAGACGGGCGCCACCACCACCCCGATCTACCAATCGACGGCCTTCCGACATGAAACGGCGGAAGATTTGGAGAAGATATTTTTGGGTCAAAAGCCGGGCTTTGTATATACCAGAATTAACAACCCCACCATTGAAGCTTTTGAGCGCCGGCTGACGCTTTTAGAGGGCGGCATCGGCGCGGTGGCTTGTGCTTCGGGCATGGCGGCTGTGACACTGGCGGTGCTGAATATCCTAAAAAGCGGTGAGGAAATTGTTTCGGGCAGCGGCATTTTTGGCGGCACCCATTCCTTATTCAGCGGGTTGGCGGATTTTGGTGTGACCGTAAAATATGCTCAAGATAACACGGTGCAGAGTTTTGCCGCATGTATCAATGAGCGTACACGGGCGCTCTTTGTGGAAACGATCGGCAATCCCAAGCTTGATATACCGGATATTGCCGCCCTGGCCGAATTAGCCCATAGCCGGCAAATTCCCCTGCTTGTGGACAATACGGTCACCACGCCTTATTTAGTGCAGCCGATCAAATTAGGCGCGGATATCGTAGTGCATTCCACCTCCAAGTATATCAACGGCAGTGGGAATTCCATCGGCGGCATCATTATTGACAGCGGACGCTTTGCCTGGAATTTTGAAAAGTTTTCGACCTTAAAGAAATTCAGCAAATTTGGCAGATTTGTTTATCTGGCCAAAATGAGAAATGGGTTATTTAAAGATTTCGGGAGCTGTATTTCCCCCTTTAACGTTTATTTAACAGCGATTGGCCTGGAAACCCTCGGGCTGAGAGTGGACAGGGCCTGTGAAAACGCCGCGAAGCTGGCCGCAAGCCTGAAAGAAAATGAAAAAGTGCGGTCGGTAAATTATCCCGGTTTAGCGGACAATCCTGATCATGAGTTGGCCAAGCGTCAATTTGCCGGGAAGTACGGGGCAGTCCTGACGATACGGGTAGGGTCGAAGGAAAAGGCTTTTACTGTGATTAATAATCTTAAATATGCCCTGAACCTGGCGAATATCGGGGATGCCAGAACGCTCGTCATCCATCCTGCGTCTACAATCTATGCCCATAACAGCCAGGAGGAAAAGGAAAATGCCGGTGTATATGAAGATTTAATCAGAATCTGCGCAGGGCTGGAGGATATTGAAGATTTGCAGACTGATTTTTCACAGGCTTTAGAAAAAATATAAGCTGACGGTTGAGATAACAGTTATCAGACGGATGTAATGACAGAGTAGCCAAAAGGCCCGCGATATTCGCGGGCCTTTTGGCAGTACACTCTGAACTTTATTAAGGAAAATTGTTCCTATTTTGCAGTCTGGAGGCAGCTGAGCTTGGCGCGGGCCGTCTGGGCGAGTATAATCCCGATAAGCAGGGCGATGACCAAAGCGCCGCTTACCAGCAGCACCAGCCCGTTCCAGCCGGCCCAGCGCAGGAATTCCCCCCCTACGAAGCCGATTACGCTCGAGCCCACGTAATAAAACAGCAGATATAAAGAGGATGCCTGCGCCCGGTCGGCAGCGGCGCTTTTGGCAACCCAGCCGCTGGCCACGGCATGACTGCCAAAAAAACCGAACGTAAAGACGGTGACCCCCAGCAGCTTGACCGCCAGGTGCGCGTTTAAGGATATGAGGCATCCCGCCAGCATGATACCCAGCGCAATACATAATACTTTGGCATTGCCGATGAGATCGGTTAGTTTGCCCATTAAGGTCGAACTGATTGTGCCGACCAAATAAAAGCCAAAAATAAAGCCGACAACCGTTTGACTCAAGTTATAGGGGGCCGCCATCAGCGTATACCCGAGATAATTATAACAGGCCACAAAACTGCCCATAATGAGAAAGCCGATACAATAAAGCGAGAGCAGCAAGGGTTGCTCCACATTGCGGATCAATACAGGCGCGATTTCTTTCAGCATGCGTTTCTGCGGGGAAAAGTTTTGGGAAGCCGGTAAAGCAAACCGGAACCATACACTCACCGCTAAACTAAGCACACCAATGGCCGCCAACGCGATGTGCCAGGAAAACAAATCCGTGAGAGCGCCGATGATCATTCGTCCCATCATGCCGCCGATGGCCGTCCCGCTCACATAGATGCCCATAACCAGGCCGGTAATCCGGGGATCAAATTCCTCGTTGATATAGGCCATGGCTATGGCCGGAAAACCGCCCAACAGCGCGCCCTGCAGAGCCCGGACCAGCAAAAGCAGCAGGAAATTGGGAGCGAAAGCAAGCGCGACCGCCAAAGCGGAGGAGGCTAAAAGCGCGGTGGTCATCATTGATTTGCGTCCGGCGGCATCCGACAGCCAGGCGATAGCAATCATAAAAACCGCTAAGGAAGCGGTGGTCAGGGAAACGGATAAACTGGCCACCGCGGGACTAATCATAAATTCCCGGGAAAACACGGAAATTAAAGGCTGCGTACAATAAAGGATTGCGAAGGTAACGAAGCTGCCCAGGAATAAGGCGACAATCGCTTGCCAATACGTGCGGCTGCCTTGCTGAATATAATTTTTCATCATAACTCATCCTTTTCTGCCCTTGATGCGATATTCTTACTTTATCTTATACCTGCCACGTTTATGCGTCCAATACATTGTTATTATAAAATTGATGCGCTATAATTATATATAAATTGGCAATAATTTAGAGGAGTTATCCGTATGGAATTACACCAGCTCATTTATTTTAAAACGGTGGCCCATTTGCAGCATGTTTCCCAGGCGGCGGAGGTGCTTGCCGTTTCCCAGCCGGCGCTTAGCCGCTCCATTGCCAAGCTGGAGGAAGAACTGGGGGTTCCTTTATTTGACCGCAGAGGGAAAAGCATTTTTCTCAACCGTTATGGACGGCAGTTTCTCAAATATGTGGAAAAAGCCCTGCAGGAAATTGCGGAGGGCAGGCAAGTTCTCCTGGACCTCCAGAATCCAAACCATGGGTGTGTGGCCCTGGCTTTCCTGCACTCCCTGGGGGCGCACCTTATTCCCGATTTGTTGGGAAAGTTTCGGCAGGAATATCCGGATATCCGGTTCAAACTTTATCAAAACGCCACGACCCAGTTGTTGGATCAGTTGGAAGCGGGTGAAATAGATCTCTGCCTGTCTTCGCCGATTTTCACCCGGGAAGGCATGAAGTGGGCGGAGCTTTTTACGGAAGCCTTATATGTTATCGTACCCCAAGGACACCGGCTTTCCCGGCGGGCGCATATTCGCCTTGAGGAAATTGCCGGGGAACCCTTTATTACTTTTAAGCACACGCACGGCATGCGCATTTTAACCGACCAGTATTTTGCGGCTGCCGGCATAAAACCGGCCATTACCTTCGAAGGGGAGGAAATCCCCACCGTGGCCGGACTGGTGGAAGCCAATCTCGGCGTCGCCCTTATCCCCTATATTGCGGAACTTGACAAGGCGAATATCTCCTTTTTGCCTGTTTCCACCCCCGTATGCCGGCGCACCATCGGCCTCGCCTGGCGGGAAAACACATACATGTCCCCGGCGGCCAGAAAATTTAAGGACTTTGTCATGCGCTCCTGCGCAGCCTCCGCAACATTTCTGACAAAACCGCGCACCTGAATGTTAAGCGATGCGTAAAATATAGGCGCAGGTATCGCCTCCGACGGCGAACGCGCCGCGTCAAGGACTATCTCAAGGTCGTTAGTTGCGCCGTAAGTGGCCGGAAGTTTGACATTGATCGCCAAAGAAGTGATATAATTGTTAAAGCCCGGGCCGGTTTACCCGGGCTTGCTTTGGCAGAAGCGCTCCCTGAGGAAGTTGAAAGTCAAGGGGCGCCGGCGCAAGTCCAAGGCGGGAGAGCCCGGCACAAAATGGGGCAGGCGAAATCATTACGCTTGGGCATACTAATGACCAGGGTGCAAATTCCTCCGTATATAAAGGAAGATTAAGACAAGGTTGGGAATATAACGGTGAAAAATGAACAAGTAAAAAAAGCAAGTGCCGGCAACAGCCTGTTAAAGGGGACCTTTATCCTTACGGCTGCCGGTATCGTGGTGAAAGTAATCGGCAGTCTGAACTGGATTTTCCTGTCGCGGGTATTGGGCGGTGAAGGGATCGGCATTTATCAAATGGCCTTTCCCCTGTACTTATTGGCTTTGAGCGTGTCCTCCGCGGGGATCCCGGTGGCGATTTCCATTATCACGGCGGAAAAAATCGCGCTGCATGATTATCGCGGGGCGAACCGTGTATTTAAACTGTCCCTGCTGCTGCTGACCGTTACGGGCCTGGCCTTAAGCTTACTGCTGTATTTTAAAGCCGGCTGGCTGATTGAGGAACGGATTATCCGGGACGCGCGGGTTTATTACTCGCTCATTGCCCTTTCGCCGGCCATCTTTTTGGTCACCATCATCTCCAGTTTTCGCGGTTATTTGCAGGGATGGCAGATCATGACGCCGACGGCTGTCTCCCAGATTGTGGAGCAGTTGTTCCGGGTCGCCACCATGCTTGTCCTGGCAAGTATTTTGCTGCCCAGGGGACTGGAACTGGCCGCCGGGGGCGCCAGCTTAGGCGCGGGCGCGGGCGCGGCGGCGGCTTTAGTTGTCCTGATCTACTATTATTGGCGTTTGAAAAAAGAAAAGCGGGACCTGTTCCGGGCCGGAGACACGGCGGCCGGCCGGGAAAGCGGCGCCCTGATTATCCGCCGCCTGGCCAGGCTGGCGCTGCCGGTCTCACTGTCCAGCATTATGCTGCCCCTCGTAGCGAATCTGGACTTACTGGTTGTGCCCTTAAGACTGGAAGAAGCGGGCTATTCGGTGGAGCAGGCCACGGAGCTGTTCGGCTACCTGACCGGCATGGCCGTGCCGCTGGTGAATCTCGCCACGATCCTCACGGCCGCCCTGGCTACCAGTCTGGTACCCTCCATTGCCCAGGCCTATTCGCTGGGCGAACAAGGAAGTGTTTATTATCGTACGGCTGCCGCGATGCGCTTGGCCAATGTGGCCACCATACCGTTCAGCATCATGCTGTGGGTATTGGCGGAACCGGTGGTAAGTGTGGTTTACCATGCGCCGGGAGCGGCTGACGCCACGCGGGTGATGGCGGCGGGCGTATTTTTGCTCGGGCTGCACCAGGTTAGCACAGGCGTGCTGCAGGGTTTGGGACGCACCACGATCCCGGTGGTGAATATGGGCATCGCGGCCGCGATAAAAGTAGCTTTAAACTGGGTGCTCACCGCGCTGCCGGCCCTGGGCATCAAGGGCGCGGCCTGGGCGACCCTGGCTGATCTGGGCGTGGCCGCGGTCCTGAATTTATATTTCGTGCACCGGTATACCGGCTTTTTCCTCCATGGGCGTGATCTGCTGAAGAACACCGTCGCAGCGCTGGTGATGGGGGGCGTGATGAGCTTTGGCTATGACTGGTTTGCCGCCCTTTTCCGGAGCGGGCTGCCGGCCATTGCGCTGACTTCACTATTGGGCGGCATAGCCTACGGCGGGGTAATGCTCGCCACCGGCGGCATCAGCCGCCAGGAACTTGCCCGGACGCCCTATGTGGGCGCTCTTTTGAGCAGGCGCCTGAAATAATAATTGCATCCCGCAAGCTTCCCAAGCTTTGGCTTGGGGAGCTTTTTTGTTTTCACGCAGGCCCTTCCTTCCGGCCCGGGCCGTGCGGGGCAAGCCGCCTCCGCATTTACCTTGCCGCCGCCCGCAAATCAGAGGGTCCCTGGTATTATTTACTATACATAAAACAAGGGGAATATGCAGGACAAGTCCAAATAAAATAGAATATTACGACTAAACATAATAAATTAACAAATTGGATAATGGCCGACATCGCTCCTGCCTGACTGATCGCTTTTAACTATATTGACAGATAGAGAACATATCGCATGGACCGTTTACTTAGTGTTTCCCCCGCTGCTGGGACTGGTGGGTGGAAAGGAGGTGCTTCCCGGGGTTCCCACTACAGTCTGTGATCAGTGACAGATATGAGTTACCGGCAGAACGCATTTTAAGGAAATGCAGACACTTAAAACATGTTCTTCCGGGGCTCACCATCAAAAAATTAAAACCTAGGAGGAGTATGTATGAAAAAGAGTATGCGTACAGCACTGGCGGCCGCAATCATGCTGGGCATCACCAGTACGGCATGGGCGGGTCCCTTTGCCGATGTGCCCGCGGATAACTGGGCCTACGGGGCGGTAAACAAACTGGCTGCCGCCGGCATCGTGGATGGTTATGGAGACGGCACCTTCAAAGGTGACAAAACGATCACCCGTTATGAAATGGCGCAGATTGTCGCCAAAGCGATGGAGCACGCCGATAAAGCCGATGCGGAAAACAAAGCGTTGATCAACAAACTGGCCGAAGAATACGCACAGGAATTGGACAGTCTCGGTGTACGTGTGACCGCTCTGGAAAATAAAGTCGGCAACATTAAGTGGACCGGACAAGTGCGGGAATGGTACCAAAACATTGACGAGCCGAAATCCCGCCAGGGGGAAACCCGGATCCTGCTGTGGACCAACGCACAATTGACCAAGGATCTGAACTTTACCGGCCGTTTCTCGGCTTTAAGCGACTGGGGCACAGCCACCGGCGCCGGCGTGGGTGCACAAGTCAGCATGGACAATGCCTATCTGTCCGGCAAGAATTTCACTTTGGGCCGTCAGCCCATCACCCTCGGCAAGGGTCTCGTTTACAATATTGGTTATGACAATGATGGTGTTACCCTTACCGTGGGTGACAAAATCAAGTTAACCGGTGCTGCTTTCAAGAGCCTGGCCGCAAGCAATGCCACCGGCGGCGCGGTGAAAAATATCCTGGCCGCCAACGTGGCGTATAAAGTCAGTGATGATCTGGACCTGACAGGTGTATACGCCAAAAATGCTTCCACCGATCAGGACGCGCTGAATACCTGGGCCGCAGGTTTCGAATATAAGGGGATAAACAATCTTACCCTTATCGGTGAATACGGACAAAACACTTCCGACTATGCTAAAGACCTCGACGGCGACGCCGCTGAAGCATGGGTCGCCCAAGCGAAAATCAAGGGCGCCGATTGGAGCAAACCCCATACCTATGGTTTCTGGGTAGGCTACAGAGATGCCGACGACCGCTTCAACGGTATTACCGGCGACCCGCTATGGGAAACTCCCTACGGCATCCAGACCATGAACAATATCAAGGGCGTCGACTATGGCTTTGAATACACCGTGTTTAAAAATGCGGTTGTAACCGTGAACTATCTGGATCTGGAAACGAAAGACGCTACCCCGGTGGATAAGAAGAGCTATACGGCACAGTTAAGATACTTCTTCTAATCGACAAACATAAAATCCCGGTTCTGCCGGGATTTTATGTTTGTCTTAGGGTGCGGTCGGTATGGCCGGTAAATCGTCCGGAACAAATAAATACCTGTTGACTTGTATTACTGGGGGGCGTAATATTATTTTTGTGCCGGGATTGGGTGAAAAAATCTTTTCCACGGTGCCGGAGGACGAAACGGTAGTTTATATCGATGCCCTGCTCCGGGCCTACCGGCGTTTGGGCCGTACCGGTGAGCGCATTGCGCAAACCCTTGCCCGCGCCGGGCGGGAGCATTTTGCCGCGGAAACCCGGACGGAAGTGGCACGGATACGAGCGGGAGCGGCGAACTAAAAAGCATACCCATGAAGGAGCAGGGAATTTGGGCCAACTGAACAAATATAATCCCTGCTTCATTTTGCTGCTCTTTGATGATGAAAAATATAATGTCGCCAAGGGTATCATTTGCTTTATGTAAACAATATTATACATTACACCCCGCATTTTTTCTGTTGACGATGTAAATCATATCTGATACATTTAACTTATTTGAGATGGGAAGGGAGAGTAGATAATGGCGGAAATATTTAGACTGGGGCGGGAGCAGGTGGAAGCGCTGGCCGCGACCTACGGCACGCCTTTTTTGGTGATATCGCTGGAACAGGTTAAAGAGAATTATGCGATGATGAAGAATGCGCTGCGCGACGTGAACATATATTATGCGGTAAAATCAAATCCCCATGATCGGATTGTACAGACACTTGCCCAACTGGGGTCTTGTTTCGACGTGGCCTCGGACGGTGAAATGCTGCAATTGGCGAGGCTGGGTATCAGCCCGGAAAAGATCGTCTATGCAAACCCCGTGAAAACCCGGAATGGTTTGCTGACGGCCCAAAAAACCGGGGTATCCAAATTCACTTTTGACAGTGAAAAAGAAATTGAAAAAATCGCGGAATATGTACCGGGAGGTAAGGTGCTGCTCCGTATTCGCATAGATGCAACAAATGCGCTGATCGACCTCAATAAAAAGTTCGGGGCGGATCCCCAGGAGGCCATCAGACTTTTATTTGCGGCGAAAAATAAAGGGCTGGACCCGGCGGGCCTGTGTTTCCATGTTGGTAGTCAGACGACGGAAGTGGCCCCCTTTATTGAGGCGATAAAAGTTTGCGCCGGTTTGTTTGACCAAGCGCGCCAGGCGGGCTTCAACCTGCGTATTCTTGATATCGGCGGCGGTTACCCCGCGCCGACCAGAACCCTTGAGGTGGATGTGCCCGCCATGGGCAGAGAGATCCGGGCGGCGCTGGATGAATATTTCCCCCGGACGGAGATTTGGGCGGAGCCGGGCCGGGTTATTTGCGGTACGGTGGCTAACCTCGTGACCAGAGTGATCGGGGAAACGGAACGGGACGGCCAGCGCTGGTATTTTCTCGACGAAGGATTATACGGCACCTTTTCCGGCTTGATTTTCGATCACCAGGATTACGAACTGGAAACTTTCAAGTTCGATGCCCGGAAAGTCCCGGCGACTTTTGCCGGTCCGAGCTGCGATTCCCTGGACGTCATTGTCAAGGACCGGGAGACGCCTGTTTTAGAAGTGGACGATTTAGTGCTGGTACCGATTTGCGGGGCATACACTTCCGCCTCGGCCACCACCTTTAACGGTTTTGCCCTGGCAAAAACCGTCATCTGGGAGGATGTTAAGGACGCATTGCCGTCCGCCAAACAAAAGGAACACGTCTAAAGACTCACGGGAAAAACCCGTGCGGATTTCGCTCAACCAAAAAAGGGACGCTTCGACAGGCTTTAGCATGGCCTGGGGAAGCGTCCCTTTTTGTAAATGGACTTATTCAATGTTTCAGCAACTTAAAGTTGATTTTTTGTCTGTGACCAGGCCGCAGGCAAAGGGGTTGAGACAGACTTTTTTGTTTATACTAACCATAACGGCAGGAAAGTTGATCGCTGCTTCAACCTGTGAATGCATGATGAAGGGGATGGTCCACCGGTGACGATGCGGGAAAAAATAGAAAAACAGGGCAATTGGATTTTTCGCTACAGAAGCTATTTGCCTTTAGGACTTATTATCATGATTCTGTACGGCATGCGCGACTACACCTATCTGCGTGAGGACTACCTGATTAACCTGTGGTGGGAATTTTTTTGCTTATTTATTGCCTTTAGCGGCTTGGCGTTGCGCATTTATACCATCGGCCACGTTCCCAAAGGTACCTCCGGCAGAAATACGCGCAGCCAGGTTGCCGATGTACTGAATACAACGGGCATTTACTCCGTGGTCAGGAATCCGCTCTATGTGGGGAATTTCCTGATCTGGTTTGCGGCGGGACTGCTTCCCCGGGACTGGTGGGCGAGTGTGGCGATTGTCACTGTTTTTTATCTGTATCATGAACGGATTGTGTTTGCGGAAGAAGAATATTTACGCCGGAAATTTGGCGAACAATATGTGCAATGGGCGCGGGCGACGCCGGCATTCATCCCGAATTTAAAATTATGGGTCCCGCCCAAGCATGAATTTTCCCTGAAGACGGTTATCAGGCGGGAATGCCATGGTTTCATGGGGATTATCGCAACCTTTTCCCTGCTGGAAGCGATGGGAAATTACTCGGTCAAAGGGGTGTTTGCCTTGGATTTTGCTTGGAAAATCCTCTTGTACGCCGGCGTAGCTCTTTATTTGATCGTGTTGCTGGTGGACAGAAATACGGATATTCTCAAAGAAGAGGGCAGGAGTTAGACGGCATTTTTAGGGTTTGATATTTACGTTCTTTATGATGACGGAGGAGTTGCCGGCCTGGTCGGTGGCGATCGATACTTTATCGGCATGGGCCGGATTTTTAATAATAATTTCAATCCCTTCCTCCGTAATCCATTTCAAACGTTTCAACTGTTTTTGCGCGACTTCCGGGTCGACGGAAAAATCTTGGTCGGCAAAGCCCTGTTCAGTCAGATAACTTTCATACTCCGTTTTCCGGGCGCGGAGGGGGGAAGCCGGACCGAACATATTATTGCTTAGCTCCCGGGCCTCGACGGGCTCTTCCCGGATCAGGTTGTTGCCGATAATACTGACCAGTTGGATCGCTTCGTTGGGCTCGATGGCCTGATCGATCCATTTGCGGGTGAGATCAATAAA
>DHRA01000031.1:27348-29670 GCA_002411145.1 Firmicutes bacterium UBA5324
TTAAAGAAGTAATGGGCAATATCCTCTTCCGTATCCTTGGCGTTGCTTTGCTTGTCCAACACCACAAAGTCAAAGGCGGCGGCCCGCTGCTCGGGCTGCACGAACACCGCCTTCTGCAGTTTCTGATTGGGATGGGGCAAACTGTTGGTACCTTTTTTCAGGACCAGTTTGATGGCGTCGTGTTCGGTGGCGGCCGCAAAATCATGGATATAGGTATCGTTGTAGTCAAGTTTCAAAATTGCCAGATAGGGCTGCTCATCCCCTTCGTACAGGCAGACGAGCAAATCCGCCGAAGAAATCGATTTGTTGGCGGACATGACCGTAAAAAGATGTTGGGCGATAACCTTGGACTGGGGCACAAACTGTGCCGGATCGCGGAAAATAGCATGGCAGGCGTTGCGGACAATATTTGTCTCCGCGGCTTGAAAGCGGGCAACCCGGCTTCTGTCATCATGGAGGGTTCTCATGATGTGTTTTTTCAGGTATTCCTCCACATCAAAGGTGATATCAAGTTCGTAATCACTGGTAATCAGGGCATTGGCAGAGTTGTCTAAAACATGTATAATAGCCCTGCGGGGCAAGCAGTTGACGATGGGCTGCATAGAGGGCCTCCTGTTTCTTATGATCTTTCATCTAATTCGGTCCAAGGCGCTGAAATCCTGTTTTAGACAAGCACGATTAAGGGGAAAAATTATGGTGTACAACATCCCCTGAGGGCATAAAAATAGTAATAATGGGAGGGAGGTGGATTATGAACGGGGTATGGTTGCAAGTATTACTGGTGATGGTTGGCGGCAGCCTGCTGAAATATGTGATTCCGCTGCCTGTGGCCTGGGTGGTCATTGATTTGGCCGTGCTCGGCATTGCTTACCTGCTGCTGCGCCGCTATCCCTTTGTGGATTTTAAAAGCAGCATGCTGTTCCTCGGCGGGCTGACGGTCGTGAATATCCTGACGGACTTAGGTTTCATCAACGGGTTTGTCGGCACTTTGCTGATTCTGGCCGTACTGGCCTGGATGTTTTTCCGCAATGGCGGAGGCGGGGGTGACTGGCGGCGTAAAAGACAGCCGCTAAGGTACAAATGGCATAAATGAGTATGGAAGGAACGCTGATCTGACAGTGTTCCTTCTTTTTATTATGGGTGCTAACCTAACCAATGGAACTGCTCCTGCATAAAATATAGTGACGTTATTATGCGAAAAAATATTGGAGGTAAATGCATATGAGAAAACGCACCAAGGGGAAGCAAGCAATCATGCCGGCTCCCGCCATGTTGCCCCAGGCACTGCCCGCTTGGAGTCCATTGCCGGGTTTGAAATACGGAGAAGCTTTTATACCACCGCAAACATACACCCAAACCCTGCCCCCGGAGGAAGCATTGCGCGCAGGGACTATTTTCCCTGAATTATTTTCTCCCTATTATGGATAATCGCTGGAGGTGAAACTGGATGTATCCTGAACATCAGTTCGAAATGTTGGTAAATATTCAGGCCGTGGGTTTTTCGGCCATAGACTTGAATTTATATCTGGATACACATCCGACTGACCAGGAGGCATTGGGACATTACAATGCTTTATGTGAGCAACTGGCATGTTTAAAAGCGGCGTATCAGCAAATATACGGCCCGCTGATGTCTTTTGGGGAAGCGCCGTCACCCTGTCCGTGGCGCTGGGTGCAATCGCCTTGGCCATGGGAAATCTGAGGAAAAGAGAGGGGCATAGATTATGTGGGTATATGAGAAAAGACTTGAGCACCCGGTAAGGGTTTCCTGCCCGGATCCGCGCTTCGCCAAATGTGTCATTACACAATACGGCGGTCCCGACGGAGAGCTCTCCGCGTCTTTGCGGTATTTGAATCAGCGTTACTCCATGCCGACCGGTAAAGCCAAAGCGTTGCTTACCGACATCGGCACGGAAGAACTGGCGCATATGGAAATAGTCGCATCGCTGGTCTACAAACTCGTGGACGGCGCGCCGCCGGAAGAAATGGAAAGGGCCGGCTTAGGTGGCCACTATGCGCAGCATGACCATGCTTTATTCTGGCAGGATGCCAACGGCATACCCTGGTCGGCAAAATATATCGCCACCCTCGGCGATCCGGTGGCGGATTTAACGGAGGATCTGGCAGCAGAACAAAAGGCCCGGGCTACCTACGAAAACCTCATTCATCTGACCGACGATCCTCTGGCCAAAGAGGTGCTGCAATTCCTCCGGGCGCGGGAAATCGTTCACTTCCAGCGCTTCGGCGAAATGCTGAATGATGTCCAGTTCCGGTTCTCCTGTTCAAAATACTATATTAATAAGTAACAGTTAACCCCCTCTG
>DHRA01000011.1:0-2500 GCA_002411145.1 Firmicutes bacterium UBA5324
TTATTTAAGCCGGGCGGCGTAATACCGACCAGTTCCTCCGCCAGCTGCGCCGCCGGGATGTTGGCCAACCCCAGGGCGGTACTGTGGGCAACCTTGGCTAATTGCTCCATGATGGCCCGGTCGATCTCCGCTTTACGGTGGCCGTGAATGTTTACCCACAGGGAAGATACGCCGTCATAGTACTCTTTCCCGTCCAGATCAATAATTTTGATACCCCTGGCTTCGGCAATTACAGTCTGGGGATTCTCCAGCCAGCCCTTCATTTGGGTGAAGGGGTGCCAGATATACTGCTTATCTTTCCTTTCAAATTCATTCATCTCGTTATCCTCCGTTTTTTCAATACGCTGTCTCCTTTTTTTGCGACGGACGGCCGCACGAGGTTAAAAAGGGGCAGCCATCAAAGCGGCCGCCCCTGAATTTATTATATCCATCATAAAGAGCGCAAGGCAGGGGTGCTGCAATGGCTATTTTACATAGGAACAGCAATAATCCACCACTACCGGCACCTTGAGTTTAAAGCGGGAATTGGCCGGCACTTCAAAGCTCTCCCCTTCTTTTACGAGGCGCCATTGTTCCTCGCCGGGCAGCAATACATCCATTTCCCCGCCCAGCATCTCCATAATCTCGGCGGCTTCGGTCCCGAATTCGTATTCGCCGGGCAGCATGATCCCCAGGGTTTTCCTGCTCCCGTCGGCAAATAATACGGCCCGGCTGGTTACTTTTCCCTCGAAATATACGTTCGCTTTTTTCACCACAGTCACATCCTGAAACTGTTCCATGTCGATTCCTCCTGTCGATAGTACGTCTCCTTAGTAATTCTAAAGCATTATCCCCCTAGAATCAATATCTGTCATTATCTAACCGGCTTTTCCAGGGCAAACAGGTCCTCGGTTTTTTCGCTCATAAAAGTATGGGCGTCGTTAATCGCGCGATTGTAGATATGGGGACCGATAGTTTCCAGGATAAAATCAAGGAGAAATTCTGCGGACAAATCCCCCATCTCCTCTTCCCTTTCCGTCAGAAAATAATTTTTAATGTCTTCCACCAGCACCTTCCGGATGTCTTTGGCCAGCTCTATTTTACTCATTTACACCCCTCCCTCGCCGCTTTATCAATTAACTTATTTTCCCGTAACGCAACACAATTTCCGGTGTCATATTCCAGAGGGCGTCAAACAGACGCACGCGGAAGGTGCCAATACCTTCCCCGGGCTTGAGGGACTGCTGGGCGATTTCACCGGCGATGCCCATGAAAGCAATGCCCGCGGCCGTACCCACGAAAGGGTCTTTCAGCGCGCCGCAACAACAGCCCGCCAGGGTGCTGGTCATACAACCGGTGCCCGTGACAGCGGAAAGGAGTACGTGGCCGTTGTCAATCCGGCAGATGTTATTGCCCTGGGCCACAATATCCCTTTTACCGGTAATGGCGACAACACAATCCAGGCGTTGCGCCAAATCGCGGGCGACGGCCGCGCTGTCGCTTTCATCGGCCGCTGAATCCACTCCCTTGATCCTTACATCAAGTCCCGCGAGCATTTTGATTTCCGACATATTCCCTCTGATGACGGAAGGGCGTACTTCCCGGATAATCCGTTCGGCGGCGCGCGTGCGTAAACGTGTCGCCCCCGCGCCCACCGGATCAAACACTACGGGAATGCCCAGTTCAACCGCCTTTTTCCCCGCGGCAATCATCGCCTCCACACTTTGAACCGTCAGGGTGCCGATGTTTATCACCAAGGCGGAGGCCAGGGACGCCATGTCCTCCACTTCCGCCATCTCGCCGGCCATAACCGGTGACGCCCCCGCCGCCAGCGCGATATTCGCACAATCGGTGGCCGTTACATAGTTGGTCACATGATGCACAAGGGGCTTTTTTTCTCTTACCCGGGCCAGGGTTTGGGCGACTGCCTGCAAGATATTCATTCTTTATTCCTCCTCGAAGACAAACTAAGACGCACCCCCCGACGGAGATGCGTCAATAAGCAGCAAACCGTGTTTGCATTTCCTACGCTGGTATTAGCCAGTTCAGGTCAAAGGGTCACAGATATTGCAGGATCTGTTTCTCAGCCGGCCTTTCCGGCTCCCCCAGCTCAAATTCTCAATGTTCAGCTGCTATTTGCTGTATTGGGCAAGAAAATTCGCGCCTAATACTTCGTATTTCTCCAGATTCCTGATGGCTCTGGTCCGCTGTACGAAGTTCATTTCGTCGAAAGTATATTTTCCGGCGGCTTCCTGCAAAATGGTTTTCCGTTCGCAGGGGGTGTAACCCAGCAAAACCAGCCGGCTTACGAGTTCACGAAAACGCTCTTCCATATTATCCTCCTCCATCCCTAAAATATTTGGTAATTATAGCGCTTACTCAGGCCGCAAGCGCTACCAGCAACTAATTACCTCTTGATCATTACCAAACATATAGAGTTAATATGGACAGTATTCACTCTCTCTAAACGGTGGTTTTATAATGCTTTTATGGTAAATCATCCTTATAATGTTAACACAAA
>DHRA01000011.1:2865-11286 GCA_002411145.1 Firmicutes bacterium UBA5324
GTTAACCTGACCTCCTCTGCCGCTCTGGTTACGCGCCGGTGGCTTAGATCAATTGTAACATCACCGCATTTAATGATGGGATTAGTATCCACGTGAACCGACCGCCGGATTGCTACCCGCATGCGGGCCAATAATTCACCCATGCTAAAGGGTTTTGTAACGTAATCATCTGCTCCGGCATCCAGGGCCTCGATCTTTTCCGTCTCTTGATCCCGGGCCGTAAGAATGATAATCGGCACCGTTGACCAGTCGCGGATTTGCTTGATCACGTCCTTGCCGTCTATATCGGGCAATCCCAGATCCAATAATACAAGATCCGGTTTAAACACCGCGGCCCGCAGGACGGCACCCTCACCGGTCACCGCCTCATCTATTTCAAAACCATGCCCGTCCAAAGAAATCTTCAACATCCGCCGGATTGGCGCTTCATCATCCACAATCAATACCCGCGGCCCCTTACTTTCCATGAAAACCACCAACCTTATGACTGGTCTCAGCAACTAAAACGGGCTGAGTTTTGCCAATGGGAATCTGTACGAACATAATTGTCCCGCCGTCATCTTTGTTTTCCGCCCAGATTCGGCCTCCGTGCGCTTCGACGATCCCTTTGCAAATAGATAAGCCAAGGCCTGTGCCACTTACGTTATGGGGCGATCTTAGCCGGTAGAACTTGTCAAATACCCGCTGCAGATCTTCCGCCGGAATGCCCGGTCCCTCGTCTGCTACCGAAACGGTGGCCGTGGTATCGGAAAATACCGCTTTAATGACAAGCGGACTTCCCACCGGGGAGTATTTTATGGCATTATCGATGAGATTGACAAATACTTGTTCCAATAGTACGCAATCCGCCCAGACCAAGGGTGTCTGCTCGGGAATCTCAATCTGCAGCGGCGTCCGCTGGATAGTCTCGCCCAAACGGCGCAGGGCGGAGCCGATGATATCGGCTACATCACACCAGTCATTTTGGAGCCGGGTCATACCGCTCTCCAACCTGGCTGTATCAAGGAGGTTGGAGATTAGGCGTTCCATCCGTGTCGCCCCATCTTTAATGGTTTCCAACAATTCCGCATAGGCACCGGGAGAGGAAGCAATCTTGCTGTCGAGTAAGCCGGATACCGCGACCATGATGGACGAAAGAGGCGTCCGCAGCTCGTGGGAGATGGAATTAAACAGGGCCGTTCTTAATTTATCGGATTCCGCGAGCAGCACGGCCTGTTTGGCTTGCTCAGCCAGTTTCGCCCGTTCAATGGCAATGGCTGCCAAGCCGGCGAATGCCTCCAAGAGCCGGCGGAATTCGGGAGAAGGGTATTTTTCGGGCGTGCACACGCCGATAACCCCCATGACCTTCCCTTCCGATTTGAGGGGCAAATATATGTACTTTGCTCCCGGCAGCGTCTCCGTGCCACGCCCGGCAGGCTCACCATGCTCCATCACCCAGGTGGCCACCGCTTGTTCATTGGCGTCCTCCAAGGTCTGTTTACCAAAGCTTTCGCTTGCGGAACCCTGATCAGCTTCCATCTGCCGGTTAGGAACTTCTTCTTGTCTGGACCATTGCAACAGCCGCCCGGAAGCATCGGGCAATAAAATCATTACCTCCCGGTTAAAGGACTCCTCCGCCCTGCGTATCACGACCCGGATAATAGTATCCAGATTACTGACCGCCGCAATTTCTTTACTTAGTTCATACAGTGTCCGGGTGCGGGCCTCCCGCTTACGGGCATGTAAAACCTGCTGCCGCAATCGTTCCGCCTGCCTGCTGACCACCAGCCCGACAATCATAAAGATCATAAAACTAAAGGCATAGCGTATATCCGCCACGGTGAAACTAAATACAGGGGGGACGAATAAAAAATCAAACAGCACTACGCCGATCAACGAAGTCGTGACCGCAGGCCCTACCCCCCACCATAAAGAACTGAACAGCACGGGGAGCAAGTACAACAAAGCGATATTTATGTATTCAAGCTCATGTCTGAACCGCACATTAATACCGGTTATCACGGCAAGCATCAGTAAACTCCCCGCGTAATGGCCCCACTGGATTTTTTCCCAGGGCCGCAAAACTTTGGTAAAATTATTCCTTGGTTTCTCCGCAGCGGGGGTTTTGCCCGGTATCACATGGACACTGATGCCCTCGGCCTTACGAATCAGCCGGTCGACCACCGATCCCTGCACCCACTCGCGGAAAGTACTGCGGAGAGGCTTGCCAATCACGATTTGCGTGATATGATGATGCCGGGCTAAATCGATAAGTTCTTCCGCCACATCGCGGCCGCTGGTCAAAATCGTTTTAGCCCCCAGTTCCTCCGCCAGCTGCAGGTGTTTGGCAATCCGGTTCCTTTCCTCTTCGCTCCCCAAAACCTGGCGGGGATTCTCGATATATACGGCAAACCATTCCGCTTGCATCCCTGCCGCCAGACGCCGGGCCGCCCGTATCAACTGCGCCGAGAACGGACTGGGGCTAACACAGACCATCACGCGTTCCGCCGCCGGCCAGGGACCTTGGATATCATGGTTTTTCATATAGTCATGCAATTCTTTATCGACCCGGTCCGCCGTCCGCCGCAGGGCTAATTCCCGCAGCGCGTTAATATTGCCCGCCCGGAAGAAATTGTGCAAGGCCCGCTCCGCCTGCTGGGGCATATAGACCTTTCCTTCCTTCAGACGCTGAATCAGTTCCTCCGGAGCAATATCCACCAGACGAATTTGATCCGCAACCTCCAGGATATAATCAGGCACCGTCTCGCGCACCTTGACGCCGGTAATTTGTTCCACGATATCATTAAGGCTTTCAATATGCTGAATATTAATGGTCGTGTAGACATTGATCCCTACTTCCAGCAACTCCTCAACATCCTGGTAGCGACGCACATGTCGTGAACCCGGCACATTGGTATGGGCCAGTTCGTCCACCAGGACAAGCTGTGGCTTGCGGGCCAAAATTGCATCAATATCCATCTCTTTTAAGGTTTTGTCTTTATACCGGATCTCCTTTGGAGGTATTACTAGCAAGCCCTCCGTAAGTTCTTCCGTCTCCTTACGGCCATGGGTTTCCACCCAGCCGATTACCACATCAATGCCCATACCCAAACGTTCATGGGCCGCTTCCAGCATCGCGTAGGTTTTTCCCACCCCGGCGGCCGGTCCCAGAAAGACCGTAAACCTGCCCCGGGCCTCCTTTTGG
The DNA here is from genome assembly GCA_002411145.1 of Firmicutes bacterium UBA5324. GTDB lineage: Bacteria > Bacillota > Negativicutes > UBA11029 > UBA11029 > UBA11029. The sequence continues at coordinate 6,050 of DHRA01000011.1, forward strand.
ATCTGTTGCAGCAGGGCATCGGGGTCCCTTTTATCAGGCAGTTTCTGTTCCGGCATTTCGCAAAATCCCTCCCCCGGCAGATTCGAAGGCGAAAGCGAAAACCCGTTAAGGTTTAAATTCATTCACTTTCCCATTTGATCAAGGGCTAAGTTCAAAGAAAGCACATTAACGCGCGGCTCTCCCAATATCCCCAACTGCCGTTCTTGCACATGCTTATCCACTAAAACGCTCACTTCATTTTCCGCCAATCCCCGTTCCTTGGCAACCCGACTGACCTGCAAATATGCCGCCTCCGGAGAAATGTGCGGATCAAGCCCGCTGGCCGAAGCCAGTACCAAATCGGAGGGAACGGGCTTTCCCGCCGCCAGTCCGTTTTCTTTACGCACCTGGTCCAGCCGCCCGGCCGCCGACTTTAGCAGTTTTTCATTGGTTGGACCCAAGTTCGAACCGGAGGAAGCTGTTGCGTCATATCCGTCCTCGCCCGCCGCCGACGGCCTGCCGTGAAAATATTTCGCTTGCGTAAAGGATTGACCGATCAATTCCGAACCAATTACCGTGTCGCCCTGCTTTACCAGCGAGCCATTAGCCTGCCGCGAAAAAATCCCTTGGGCAATTCCGGTAATCGCCAGAGGATAAATAACGCCCGTGAGCAATGTCAAAACAACTACCATCGCCAATGCCGTACCAAACTGTTTCAACATAGATGTCCCTTCTTCCTTCGTCTTATACGAGACCGAGCAATACCAGGATAATATCGATCAGTTTTATACCGATAAAAGGCACAATTAAACCGCCTACCCCGTAAATCAGCAAATTTCTCCGCAATATCACGTCCGCCCCTTCCGGCCTGTACTGCACACCCCGTAGCGCCAGGGGAATGAGCGCCACGATAATTAAAGCGTTGAAAATGATCGCGGACAGGATGGCACTTTCCGGTGTCGCCAGTCGCATGAGATTGAGGACGTTCAATTCCGGATACGCACTTACGAACAAGGCCGGAATAATCGCAAAGTATTTTGCCACATCATTGGCGATACTGAAAGTAGTTAGCGTGCCCCGGGTCATAAGCAGTTGCTTGCCGATTTCCACTACTTCAATTAATTTTGTCGGATTGCTGTCCAGATCAACCATATTCCCTGCTTCTTTCGCGGCCTGGGTACCGCTGTTCATCGCCACACCCACATCGGCCTGGGCAAGGGCCGGGGCATCATTCGTACCGTCCCCGGTCATGGCCACCAAGCGTCCGCCGTTTTGATATTCCCGGATGAGTTTCAGCTTTGCTTCCGGTGTAGCCTCAGCCAGAAAATCATCCACACCGGCTTCCGCGGCGATGGCCGCGGCGGTAAGCGGATTGTCGCCGGTGATCATCACTGTTTTAATGCCCATCCGGCGCAACTCGGCAAAGCGTTCCTTAATTCCCTTTTTCACAACGTCTTTTAAATGAATGGCGCCCATGACTTTTGCGCCCTCGGCTACGATCAGGGGCGTACCTCCGGCTTTGGCAATATCCTGCGCCGCCCTGCGAATCTCATCGGGGAAAAAACCACCCTTACTTTGCACTAAGCGTTCCACTGCGTCCATGGCGCCTTTCCGTATTTCCCGCCCTTTAAGGTCGACGCCGCTCATCCGGGTCTGGGCGGTAAAGGGAATGAAGGTCGCTTCCAAAGCGTTCATGTCCCGCTCACGCAGATTGAATTGCTGTTTCGCCAGCACGACAATACTTCTGCCTTCCGGCGTCTCATCGGCCAAGGAGGAGAGTTGGGCGGCGTCAGCCATCTCTTCCGGTTTTACGCCCGGCGCGGTGATGAACTCTGCGGCCATGCGGTTACCCAGCGTGATGGTCCCGGTTTTATCCAGCAGGAGTACGTCGATATCACCTGCCGCCTCAACCGCCCGCCCCGACATGGCAATCACATTGCGCTTCAACAGCCGGTCCATGCCCGCAATTCCGATGGCGCTCAACAAGCCCCCGATGGTCGTCGGAATTAGGCAGACCAACAGGGCGATGAGCGTGGCTACGGTCAGGGTTGTACCTGCATACAGGGCGAAAGGTTCCAGGGTAACAACTACTAATAAGAAAATGATGGTCAAACCAACCAACAGGATCGTTAAGGCGATTTCATTAGGCGTTTTCTGCCGTTTTGCTCCCTCCACCAAGCCGATCATCCGGTCAAGAAATGTCTCCCCCGGATTTGCCGTAACCTGCACTTTCAGCCAGTCGGATAATACCTTCGTACCGCCGGTTACGGAATTCCGGTCGCCGCCCGATTCACGAATAACCGGTGCGGACTCACCGGTAACGGCGCTTTCATCCACAGAGGCAATTCCCTCAATCACCTCGCCGTCACTGGGAATGGTATCCCCCGCTTCAACCAGTACAATATCACCCTTTCGCAACTGGGTTGCATCTACGGTGCGAACTTTATCCCCCTCAAGTTTCTTCGCCTTTGTTTCCGTGCGGGCCCGGCGCAAAGCACTGGCCTGTGCCTTTCCCCTGCCCTCCGCCAGCGCTTCCGCGAAATTGGCAAACAACACGGTGAACCACAGCCAGAGCGCCAATTGGGCTAAAAAACCCACCCCCGTCATTTGTCCCTGCATAAGCTGGCGTCCCAACAAAACTGTGGTGATGATAGCCCCAATGGTTACCACAAACATTACGGGATTTCGTAGCTGCACGCGAGGATGCAGTTTCGTGAAGGCTTCTTTAATGGCCTGCATAATTAAAACACGCTGATTAATATCTCGTCCGCTGCTCACGGTAATCCCCCCTCAAATTAGAACACTTTTCCCTGCAGCATTTGCAATTGCTCGACAACCGGACCAAGGGCCAACGCCGGGAAAAAGGTCAGTGCGCCGATCATCCAGACTACACCGGTGAGAAGTACGATAAACAGAATACTCGTGGTCCGGAATGTACCGGGTCCCGCGGGAATAATCTTCTTTTCCGCCAAACTGCCTGCGACGGCCAGAACCGGGATAATTACGCCAAAACGTCCGATTAACATGGCAATAGCTAAAGTAAGATTATAAAAGGGATTATTGGCGCTTAAGCCCGCAAAGGCACTACCATTATTGCCCACTGCGGATGAGTAAGCATAAATAATTTCACTCAGCCCGTGGGCGGCGGGATTTGACGTCGCTGCCGTGCTTGCTGCCGTAACTGTGGCTACCGCACTGAATAAGAGTATCGCGGCAGCAGGGATTACTACGACCGCAACAGTGGCCATCTTCATTTCCCAGGCCTCAATCTTTTTTCCCAAATATTCCGGTGTTCGTCCGACCATCAGTCCCACGATGAATACGGTCAGTACGATATACATCATCATGCTATAAAAGCCGGCGCCTACTCCGCCGAGCACCACTTCGCCAAGCATCATTTGCAGCAGGGCGATGAGACCGCCCAGCGGGGTAAGACTATCGTGCATGGTATTTACCGCGCCGCAGGAAGCCGCCGTGGTGACGGTCGCAAACAAGGCCGATCCCCCCACCCCAAAACGCACTTCTTTACCTTCCATCACCGAAGAGCCGGTAATACCCAGTGCTTTTACGAGCGGATTGCCATACATCTCGCTGGTATACACAACCCCTAAATGCAGAACAAACATCAGCAGCATGGCCGCAAGTACGACATAACCCTGCCGGCGGTCGCGAGCCATGTGTCCGTAAGTAAAAACCAGACCCACCGGGACCAGAAATATCGAGAGAATCTGCAGGAAATTCGTAAAGGGTGTGGGATTTTCAAAGGGGTGGGCGGAGTTGGTATTAAAGAAGCCGCCCCCGTTTACCCCCAGCATTTTAATTGCTTCCTGGGAAGCAACAGGTCCCATGGCGATTTTCTGCTGTACGCCTTCAAGCGTGGTTATTGTCTGGTAGGGTAATAAGTTCTGCAGGACGCCCTGCTGAACCAGAACAAGGGCATAAACGAAACATAGCGGAAGGAAAACCCATAATACGGAACGCACCAAATCCACCCAAAAATTTCCGATATGCTGCGTAGTTTTTCGGGTAAGCCCCCGGATCAGAGCCAAGGCTGCGGCCAGTCCGGAAGCGGCGGAAAGAAAGTTCTGCACGGTTAGTCCCGCCATCTGAGTAAAATAGCTCATGGTAGTCTCGCCGCTGTAGGCTTGCCAGTTCGTGTTGGTCATGAAGCTTACGGCCGTGTTAAAGGCGAGGTCCGGCGCGACGGGGCCGATATTCTCCGGGTTCCAGGGCAAGAGATGCTGCAATGTTTGCAAACCGAATAAGCATACCATCCCGAAAATGTTAAAAATCACTAAAGCCCAGGCGTACCGCCGCCAATTCATTTCCTGGCCGGCATCCACCCCGGTTAACCGGTAGATCATTTTTTCCAGCGGTCCCATTAGGGGATCCAAAAACGTACGCTCTCCGGAAAATACCTTGGCCATATATTTTCCGAATGGCCAGGCCAAGAGCAGAAGAAGTACAAAATAAGTAATATAGACAAAAATATCGTTTGTCATTTTAAAACTCCTCCGGTTTCATCAATGCATATAGAAGATAGAAAAGCAGTAATGTGGCAACACCGCCGGCCAGCCAGAATTCGGCCATTGCATACACCTCCCGTTACACTTACTCTTTGACGGCTTTTTTATTGTTGACATCAACCACCCCGGTATGCGCCCCCGCACAAAAAAATATATAAATGTAATGCGTACATCATTGCGCAACAACTTTACGTGTATACAATACCACCGTTTCGCATTTAAAAGAGGTAAAGAAAATCGCTGAAAACATAAGGAAAATATAAATATGAGACCATCTAAAATGCTGATGCAGCTTTTAGATGGTCTCATATTTGATATCAGTTTTAGTCGGAGAGCCCGTATATCTTCAAAGGCTCCTACCTTATATTAAATCACTAATGAAACAAGTAAGACCAATATCTCCTGATCAATGTCTTTACCCCGGCGGACAACTCTGCTTTATTCAAACGGACGCTTCGGATTAAAGAAGAACAGGTGCAGTCTCAGCGTAACCTCTGGCATAGCGCCAGTTTTTGCCGCCGGGAAAGTTTTTTAATGGCACACTCCCTGCGCCGGGCGGCGCTTTCATCCGGATGCTTTTCGAAATATACCAGCCGTACCGGCGTGCGGCCGCTGGTATATTTAGCCCCCGCTCCGCGATTGTGGGCCTGCAGCCGCTTTTCCAGTTCCGTCGTCCAGCCCGTATACAAACTGCCGTCGGCGCATTCCACGATATATGTATATGCTGACATT
>DHRA01000011.1:11491-12152 GCA_002411145.1 Firmicutes bacterium UBA5324
GCGGCAATCGCCACCAGATGTTCCTCCGGTATGCCCGCGCAGACGGCTGCCACCGCGGCGGCAATGGCGGCGATATGCTCCGCCGGCACCTCCGCATCAGTTTTTCCGGGCCCGGCCACTTTTACTTTTAACGGATTTTTACGCATCATGATCCCCCCTGATTCCCTAATGATTATAATTTCAGTTTGCCCAAAACCTCCGCCAGGGCCGTATTTAGCGGCGTATCCTTCGTTTTTTGCTGTTCTTTCAGATAATGCGCCACTTCTTTCTTCGACAAAGATCCCTTATTTTCTTTTTTCCGTTCGTTGAAGGCACTGAGCTTTTCCCGGTAGCCGCAGATGCAGGCAAAGATCCGTCCTTCGCCTTCACCGCGCAGTTCCAGCTTTTTATGGCATTCCGGACAGCGGGCGTTTGTTACTTGCGCCACTCCCTTCCGGTAGCCGCAGGCTCTATCCTGGCAAACCAGCATTTTCCCCTTTTTACCCTTCACTTCCAGGAGATATTGCCCGCATTCCGGGCACCTGCTCCTGGTCAAATTGTCATGTTTGAACTTTTCCTGGCTGTTTTTTATGGCCTTAACCACTTCTTTGGCATAGTGCTTCATCTCTTCCACAAAAGTGTGCTTCCGGAGCGCTCCCTTAGCGATGGAGCTTAGCTGCAG
>DHRA01000011.1:12307-14500 GCA_002411145.1 Firmicutes bacterium UBA5324
GTGATAAAGATATCTTTACCCCTTTTTTCAATCAGGAAGCTGTTAAACAACTTTTCAATAATGTCCGCCCGCGTAGCCACTGTGCCCAGCCCGCCCGTTTCCCCGATAGTTTTCTTCAACTTTTCGTTTTCATTTTCCATGTATTTTACGGGATTTTCCATGGCGGAAAGCAGGCTGGCCTCGTTGAAAGGAGCCGGCGGCTTAGTTGCCCCCGTCGTCATTTCCAGGGCCGATACCGTTAAAATATCACCCTGATTTACGGGCGGTAAAAGCTGATCGGCAATTTCCCCGGCCATTTCCTCCTCCGCGCTGTCCTGGTCGTAGATTTCTTTCCACCCCCGGGCCAACACGGTTTTTCCCCGGGCGAGGAACGATTCGCTGCCAATCCGGGCCTTAATCGTGGTCTGTTCATATTCAAACGGAGGATATAAAACGGCCAGGAAACGCTTCACCACCAGGTCATAGATTTTTCGTTCTTTGTCATTCAGGGAGCTTAACAAGGGAGCTTGCTCCGTGGGAATTATGGCATGATGATCGGATACCTTTTGATCATCAATAAAGGAGCCGTTGGTTTTGATGGGTTTTTTCAAAATCTTAAAGGCCGGTTTTGTGTGTTCCCCGACGCCACAGGCCTCAATCCGGTCCTTTAAAGTGTCCACGATGTCCGTGGAAAGATACCGGGAATCGGTCCGGGGATAGGTCAGCAGCTTATGCTGCTCGTAGAGCCGCTGCATCACGGACAGCGTTTCTTTGGCCGAAAAGCCAAAGCGTTTGTTGGCCTCCCGCTGCAGTTCCGTCAAATCATATAATTGGGGAGCGAAACTTTTTTTGTATACTTTATCAACTTCCCTCACTTCGGCAGGCTTCTGTTTCAACGCCTGGATGAGCTGCTTACATTTTGTTTCCTCGAAGGTTTTTACGTCCTTTGATTTGCTGTCCTGCCAAGTTAATTTCAAGCCCCCGGCCTGCGCCCTGATCCCGTAAAAAGTCCGCGGCGTGAACCGGCGTATTTCCTCTTCCCGCTGCCCAATAATCGCCAGCGTGGGCGTTTGCACCCGGCCGCAGGACAGTTGGGCATTGAATTTACAGGTCAGCGCCCTGGTCGCGTTGATGCCTACCAGCCAATCGGCCTCCGCCCGGGCCACCGCCGACGCATACAAATTTTCGTATTCCTTGCCGGGCTTCAGCCTGCTGAAGCCTTCTTTTATCGCCTTGTCCGTGACGGAGGAAATCCAGAGCCGTTTCAACGGTTTGCCAACGTGCGCCTTCTCCAGGATCCACCTGGCCACCAGTTCTCCTTCCCGGCCGGCGTCGGTGGCAATCACCACTTCCCCCACATCCTTGCGGTGCATTTGCTCTCTGACCACGTTGTACTGTTTGGCGCTTTGCCTGATGACCACCAGTTTCAAATCGCCTGGCAGCAAGGGGAGCTCCTCCAGCCGCCAGGCCTTATACTTATCATCGTAATCCTCCGGCTCGGCCAAAGTAACCAAGTGTCCCAGGGCCCAGGTAACAATATAGCGCTCTCCCTCGAAATAACCGTTTCCCTGTTTCTTACAATCCAATACTCTGGCCAAATCCCGGCCGACGGAGGGCTTTTCCGCCAAAACCAAGGTTTTATTCATCTCTATAATCCCTTTCGCATCAGTCTGTTCTCTTTTTGACGCCTGGTCGTCTGTAAAATGTTGCAGACGACTACCCCCGTGAGAAAAGATAATAAAATCCCAGGCCCAGCAGCAATATCCAGCCGATGGCCAGCAGCAGCAGCCACCCCAGCAGCCGTTTAATACCGCCGCGCCATTGTTCGCTTGCTTTGCCACAATCCTCCCGTACGGCAGGGGGCAGCATCCGCGTTAAAATGAGCAACCCGGAAAGTATGACCGTGATGTCATCTGTAACGCCGATAAAAGGCAGATAATCCGGCAATATGTCCAGAGGACTAAATACGTAGACCACCAAGGCTATCAGCAAGGCTTTTACACGCCCGGGCGTCCGGGGATGCTTCCAGGCAAAATATAAGAGAACAGCGTCGTTTTTTAACACAGTCAGCCATTGTTTAATCCGCCAAAAACCACCTATGCCCATAACGATCATCGCCCGCTTTGCTATTTTTCATCATCTTATTTTCTTATTATATAATTGCGCGGGCCGGAATGCAAAAAAGTTGGGAGAAAAGATTATGCACCGCGGAGA
>DHRA01000011.1:14798-18388 GCA_002411145.1 Firmicutes bacterium UBA5324
AGACGCTTATATCTCATAAAGCGTCCTTCGATCCTTTATTTAACGACGGTCCATTCCCCCGTGTTGCGGTGCCAGTGCAGCGTGATTCTTGTGCCGTCCTGGGTCACAACCCAATAGAGCCGGTCTTTAATACCCGAGACCGTAAGGCAAGGATTATCTACATCTTTTGTCTGCAGGATATCCGTCACCAGGTACTTCATGTCCTTGTACTTAAAGGCCGTTGGCTTTACCTGCCGATTTTCGTAATAAGCCAAAACTTCCGCACCCTCGGACATAACTACCACTCCTTTGCCGCACAGCATTAGCTAATAGCGTGATTCACCAAATATAAAGTTTTTGCCAACAGGGTTCCCCTTTTACGCCGATCTTGCCTGATTATGCCTCTCCCATAACCATTAATTTTTACATTCTTACCCTCTTTTTCACTTACTTCTCTGCTTGGTAATATTTTCCTGCAATAATTTAGGAAATTTCCATAAAGATTTTACAAATTTTCCGGCAAATAAAAGGCTAACCCGGCAAATATGTTGCTTAACCCCCTTGATCATCATGACAAAATAATATAAGCATGACAAAATAATGTAAGTAACTTATAATATGAGTGGAAGCAGTCAAAAATTTCGTTCTAGGAGGATAATTATGTTTGTCTTAAACTTCCAATCACCCATCCATGAAAAATTATTGACCGCGCGTAAAAAGAACTGCACCATCCGTCTGGGGGACATTCGCGACACTTATCCCAAACACTCCATTGTCTGGGTTACCACGGGCAAAAAACTAGGTCCCAAAAAGAAGCTCTACAAGGCCGTAATTGATAAAGTCCTGATTAAATCCTTCGGTGAATTGAACGATGACGATTTAGACCATCAAAATCCGGAAATAAAATCCATCAACGAGTTGATTGATTTTTTTGAAAGAATTTATGAACAAAATATCACGATGGATGATACGGTCACGGTAATTTATTTCTCCGAATTCGCTGATTAACTACCCTTGAGCCCCATCTTCTCTCCCGGAAGATGGGGCTCTTTCTTTGTCCTGCAATAACCCCCCGGTCAGGAGGCCGCCCTTGCGATCCATAGCCGCGGAGATAATCCTTTTTACGAAAAAAACGGAAAACCACAGAAAGTTGGTAAAAAAACTGATAATCCATCATATTAATTAAAAAGAACCCGTATCTTAAATCAGCCAGGCAATACTTGACCAGCGGGGCAAAAAGCCTCTTCGGTTGCATTGCCGGAAAGGAGGTTCTGCCCGGAAAACAGACACCCCATGCCCGCACGTCACTCACTGGAGGAGGTTATTGTATGACAGAAAACAGTTACCCGAATCGCTGGCTTATTGCCTTAGCCGGCATTGTAATGCAGCTCTGTCTCGGTACGGTTTACGGCTGGAGCGTATTTACAAAGCCCCTGATGGCCGCACACGGCTGGTCAAACCCGCAGGTCACACTGGCTTTCACCATCTGCATCGGCTTTTTAGGTTTAGCCAGTGCTTTGGGCGGCTATATCCTGGATACCAAGGGAGCACGCCGCGTGGCCACCGCCGGCGGCATTCTGTTTGGTATCGGCATACTGCTTACCGGTCTGGGGGACAAAATGGCTTCCCTGCCCATGATTTACCTCGCTTACGGTTTAGTAGCCGGCTTAGGTCTTGGTTTCGGCTACATAACCCCCATCGCTACCCTGGTGAAATGGTTTCCCGATAAACGGGGCTTGATTACCGGGTTATCCGTCATGGGTTTTGGCATCGGCGCTTTATTAATGACCGTATTCTCCCCCGGTCTGATCGCCAGTTTTGGTACCACGGTTACTTTCTACATTTTCGGCATCATTTTCCTGCTCGCGGTCTGCGCCAGTGCGCAAATGATGATCGAACCACCCGCCGGCTACAGCCCGCCCGGTTGGACGCCCGGCGCGAAGGGCGCCGCGACGGCAGGCATGACCCTGGGCGAAGCGGTTAAATCGAAATATTTTTACCTGCTTTGGGCTATGCTGTTTATCAACGTAACGGCCGGCATGGCCATTATTTCCCAGGCCTCGCCCATGGCCCAGGAACTGATGTCCGCGGGCATGAGTGCCGCGGAAAAAGCCGCCAAGGCCGGATTAATTCTCGGTATCTTCTCCATATTCAATGGTATTGGCCGGCTGTTTTGGGCCTCCCTTTCCGATAAAATCGGCCGGCGCACGGTATTTACCATCCTCTTCGCCAGCCAGGCCGTAGTTTTCTATCTGCTGGCAACCACCACAAACCTTACCATGTTTATTATTTATTGCTGCTATATTTATCTTTGCCTGGGCGGCGGCTTTGCCACCATGCCGGCTTATGCCGCCGATATCTACGGCACTAAATTTGTTGGCCGGATCTACGGCTGGAAACTGACGGCCTGGTCGGCGGCAGGCGTGGTCGGGCCCATGCTGTTTGCCCAAATTAGGCAAAGCTCGGGAAATTACCAGCAAGCGCTGTTCATCACCGCGGTCGCTTTGGCAGTAGCCTTGATTCTGCCGGTATTGGCCGCTCCGCCCAAAGAGCAGCAGCCTGATAAAGCCGCCTGACACCTGCCTGACTGTCTATGGAAACCGGGCAGTCGGCAATATTGAACGGCTTGATCCTGGGTTTTGCCCGGGATCAAGCCGTTGCAATATTTCAGCCGGCTACTAAAATTTGGGCTCTGTCGCATATGGCGTCGCTTATACCTTGGATAACCTTAGAGTTGACGGATGAATGCAGCTTAACATCATGAAGTTTTGTTCAGGATTTGCCATTATCAAACCTGCATGAAATAGTCTCGCGGCATAAGCAACAGCATGACACTGTACAAAACCCCGTTTTGCGTGTCCGCAGTGCTGAATTGCAAATCATCCACCGGATTCCGGGTGATAAATTCAGCAACTTTTCTTTCCAGCGCTTGCGCGTCGGTGTCGGAAATCACCTTAATGCCCCACACAGTCATATTTCATCCCCTCCATAGGCTTCAATCATGCTCACTTCCAGCTTCACAACGCCATATGCAAACAAAGCCTTTCTGAGATTATACTATACACCCGCCGTGAATATGTGATCATCTTTCCAGGCCTGAAGCGGGCAGGCCATAATGTAATAAAACTATCATAAAACCCTCAAATTACCATCACATTTTCCAGTTAAAATATTCATAGAAACCCGGCCGACTTGCTCGGAAACAGAGAAACAAGGCCGGATATTGATAAAAAAATCAAGGAGGCGTAAAAATGAAAAAATTGATGGCTGCGATTTTGTTTTTCTGTTTAGTAAGCGTACCTTTAAGTGCTTTGGCGGGACCGCTCTACCCGGCTTCATTTGGTCACCACCGGGATAACCGCATATTCATCACTGCCAACAATGGCGGCGAAGTTAATCCGGATGGGATGATAACTGTCCGCGACGGAAAATCCGTCGCAATCCGTATCAAACCCCATGACGGCTATGTGGTGAAAAAGGTGCTTGTTGACGGCCGGGATGTCGGCCGGGTAAAGCTTTATAAATTCTACAATGTACGTGATTCGCACAGAGTGCAGGTAGTATTTGAACGTGTGCACCGTTTTGGCTGGCCTCACAATGACGGCCATCAC
>DHRA01000011.1:18588-24725 GCA_002411145.1 Firmicutes bacterium UBA5324
TTCCCGAAAGCCGCGTAGCGGGTTTTTACCTTGATAGGCCCTGGGCGCATATGGCATTGCGCTGTCCTCAACTAACCTCAGAGTTCATGGATGAACCGCTTTTAAAGTCATGGCGCCTAATGCGGGGCTTGCGTCCCGTTAAATTTGCAGCAAACTATCCTGCGGCGCAAGCATCAGCGCAACGCTGTACAAAATCCCGCTTTGCGTTTCCGCCGTGCTGAATTTCATGTCATCTACGATGTTCCCCGCGGCAATAAATTCAGCAACCGCCTTTTCCAGCAATTCCAAATTGTTGTGGGAAATCACTTTGATGCCGCTCATGGTCATGTTTCATCCCTCCTCAGGTTCAATTACCGGATCATGCGAAAATTCACAATGCCATATGCGCCCAAAGCCTACTTGCTCCTGCCAGACACCGCTAAAGCCCTATTGTCCGCCGCGGGCTTTCTCTTGCCGTCTGCGGAAAACTTACCTCGCCGCATTTCCCTCATGTATATTCTAATGTGTATTGCCGTATAAGAAAAAAGGTCAGCCTCACCTGCCCAGCGGACTGACCATGGGAAACGGGAATAGCTTGAATTATCCTGCTTTTCCCGTACCACAAGCAATTGGCGTATTTCTATTTTCAGCTTCTGGCTATATGCTGGCATTCAGGTGAAAAAAAACAAACTCCTACCAGTAAATATAAAGCAAGTTTACCGGTAGGAGTCATCACTGCGTGCGGCAGATTTAAGGGCGAACTCCATCGCCTATGAAATTGATCTTCTGATTTGAGTATAGCAATAATATATTGATTGGTCAATCCATTTATTTGAAAATTTTTAAAAAAATGATTATTAAACTATCCGGGGTTGGATTATTTTTTGATTACATCAGCGTCAACGACGTAGACTAAACCACGCCCCAGCATCTGCGCAATAACCGGCGCCGCCGCCTTGATTTTTTCCTCCGTGTCCACCGCTTCAATAATCATCGGCAGGTCCGCAGACAAATCAAGAATACCCGCTTTTTTGATCAGTTTATCCGCGCCGTATCCCTCCACGCCCCGGCTGACCGTTGCCCCGGCGACTCCAAGTTCCCCGAGTTTAAGGACGATGGCGTGATAAAGGCTTTTTCCCCCATACCGCTGCATTTCCCCAATGTATATCTTCAAGAGTTTGTATTTTACCGGCTGCGTCATCATATTTTCTCTCCCTCCGTTAATTATTTAGCTCCCAAGGCAAACCCAAGGCCGCAGAATAACAACCCGACGACCGTACTCCCGGCTATGTAGAGAAAAAAGTTTTGCCACTCCCCGTCTTCCAACAGGCGGATGCTCTCATAGGCAAAGGTGGAGTGGGTGGTGTAAGCACCTAAAAAACCGATCTGAAAACCATAACGTTCGATCATAACCTGGCCCGCCACAGGCAGCCCCGCAATATGGGCCGTTGACAAACCGAGGAGAAAGGAACCGGTGACGTTAATGAGAAAGGTGCCCAGGGGAAATGTCCGGGGAAAATATCTGCCGATTACCCGTCCTAAATAGAAACGGGCCAGCGCCCCAAAGACACCGCCAACACCAATGATAAGTAATACCATACCGTTCATTTCTCCGGCTCACCATCCATTCCCTGCTGGTTGGCCCGGAATTGGACGATGCCCCGGGTGACCATGAAGCCAAGGGCCGCCATGGCGATACACAAAAATATGCTGCAGAACAGATACAACCCGGTGTACCAATACTGCCCGTCCCGGATGAGCTGGATCGTCTCCGTGGAGAAGGTGGAAAAGGTCGTAAAGGCGCCGAGAAATCCCGTGGAAAAACCTACGCGGATCAGGGGGTTTATATCAAATAATTCAAGGGTAACGGTGAGAAACAGCGACAGGACAAAGCAGCCCAGCAAATTAATCACCAGCGTTCCCCAGGGAAACCCCGTACTTTGCACGAGGCCGGCAAACCCCTGCCCCATCCCGAACCGGGCCAGGGCCCCCAGAAACCCGCCAATGGCTACGGCCACATAACTGAAATTCATAACCTGCATCCCTTCTTCTTTTAACATGCTAACTGCATATATATTTCCCGCAAAAAAGAAAAAATCCTGCGTCCGCAGAAAAATACCCCCGCCGTGATAGAGGCGGGGGTATGTGCCGTTAGATATGATATTCGCAGGCAGCGGTAAGGTCCGTGTCCGTATAGCCGATGTTTCTGTATTGTGTAAACTTAAACCATTTATCAGCCGGAACCGGCGGATGTTCCTTGTCTGGTTCCGCCCCCAGGTCCAGTTCGCCTTTTAATTTTGCCAGATCCGCCGCACTTTCAATGAGGATGGCGGCGCCGTAGGTATCGAGCAGGGGTACCGCCTCATACTGATACTCCCGCCAAGGGACGAGATCCTGCAGCTTTGTTTTTCTGATTTTGGCCACCAGGTTCGCCTGGCTGTCCCACACGTCGAAGTCCGCCGGATATTCATAGGTTTTGCCCACCGCCGGCAGGATATCACCGATATGAAACACCCGCGCCCGTCCTGCCGCCCTTTTCACCGCGCCTTCCGCCCGGACAAAAAAGTATTCGTCAAAACAATTTACCGCCATCTCCAGTTCATGCTTCACAAACTTGCCGGTGGTCTGGATTTGTTCCACCAGTCCGGAAATGATGCCGCCGCCGCTTACATCGTAACCGTCAACAATAACAAACCTGCCCGTATGCTGGTTATTTTTGAACTCGTCGAAGCAGATTTTCTTTTTGCTGCGCAGTACCACTTCCGCCACATCATTGGTTTTCACCCGCTCGGCATTTTCCGCCGCCGCCAGGGTAGTCGCATCAACAACTTTTACAATGGAAAGGATTTCACACTCCACTTCCTGGGTGGCCAGTTTGAGTTTATATTCCCGGTTTTTCACCAGAGCCTGTCTACCCATCCAAAAGAGATTGATCTTGAAGGTATCGGCGCTGAAGGGCGCATTATGAACATGACTGATAAATTCCCCCCGCTGGTTGAAGAATTCATCTTCCACCGTAATGCCCACGGACATGCCGGCGGAGACACTCTGCCGCTTATCCCGATCCGCCCAGTACTCGATACTTTTTACCTTTGTCACCTTATTGCTGGGCGAGATCAGAATCTCATCGCCCACTTGCAGTGTGCCGGTTTCAATGCGTCCGGCGATAATCCGCCGGCTGTCAAACTTGTATACATCCTGAATGGGAAAACGCAAGGGCTTGTTTTCCAACCCCTGTTCCTTCTCAAACAAATCAATGGCCGTGAGCAGCGATTCTCCCTGATACCAGGGCATTTTATCGGAAGGGTGGGCGATATTTTCCCCAAAAAAGGCCGCCACGGGGATATATTTGAGGGGATAAACGCCCAGATTGTGCAGAAAATCATTCATCTCCTGCTTAATTTGGTTGAATTTGTCCCGGGAATAATCAATCAAGTCCATCTTATTAACAAGCACATACACCTTTTGGATGCCCAGCAGGGAAAGAATATAGCCATGTCTCCTGGACTGTTCCTGGATACCTTCCTGGGCGTCAATAATCAGCAGAGCGGCTTCGGCGCTGGCGGCGCCGGAAATCATGTTTTTCAAAAACTCTTTGTGCCCGGGCGCGTCAATGATCACATAATCCCTTTTGGCGGTCTGAAACTGCAGCCTGGTAGTGTCAATCGTAATGCCCTGCTTTTGCTCTTCCTCAAAAGCATCCAGCAGGTAGGCGTATTCGAAGGGCTTCCCCTTTTCCCGGGAAATCCGCTTTACTTTCTCGATGGCGCCCTCCGGCAAAGACTTCGTATCATAGAGCAGTCTGCCGATGACGGTGGATTTGCCATGATCCACATGTCCGACTACGACAATATTTAGCGTTTCTCTTGCAATATCCATAATCGTCCTCCTACATATATCCGTCTTTGCGCAGTTTCTGCATGGCGTAAGAATCCTCCTGATCCTGGGCCCTGCCCGCCCGTTCGCTGACCGTGGTGTTTTTCAGTTCCTCAATGATCTCCTCCACACTGGTGGCCGTTGATTCAATCTGTCCCGTGCAGGGCGCGCAGCCAAGACTGCGGTATCTTTTGCCGTTTTTGGCGAAATACAAATCCACCAAAGGAATTTTTTCCCGGGCAATATAGGACCAGATATCAATTTCATTCCAGTGCAGAATAGGATGGACCCGGATATGATTGCCCTTGGGAAAGTCCGTTTTGAACTGGTCCCATAATTCCGGCGGCTGATTGGTGTAATCCCATTCCGAATCTTTGTTCCGCTCGCTGAACACCCGTTCCTTGGAGCGGGACCCTTCCTCGTCCCGGCGAATGCCCAAAATGAGACCTTCAAATTCATATTTGGTGACGACTTGCTGCAAACCGTCGGTTTTCAGGGCTTTGCAGCACACCAGCCTGCCTTTTTCCGGCCCCATACCTTCCTGCAGGGCCTCTTCATTGATATGGACAATCAGGTCGAGATTATATTCCTTGGCCACCCGGTCACGGAAAGTAATCATTTCCGGAATTTTATAAGTGGTATCCACATGAATCAAAGGAAAGGGGCAGTGACCAAAAAAGGCTTTCTTGGCCAGCCACAGCAAAACCGTCGAATCTTTGCCAATGGACCACAGCATACCAAGTTTGCCGAACTTTTTATAAGCTTCTCTTAAGATAAAAATGCTTTGTGCTTCCAATCTGTCCAAATGATCCATGTTTTGTCCTCCCTAGTAAGCGTTTGCTTTGCTCTTATCAACGGTAATGACTTTTTCCTCACCCTCCGGTCCGGTGATAATCCAATGCAGCAGATTTTCCTCCTGTTTCGTACGCAGAAACCCGCCTTTCCCGCCGATATCCGGGCCCAAATAGTATTTTATGGCCGTGAAACGGCATTCTTTGACGCAGGAGGTACAGCCCCAGCAGTCTTTGGGATATCTGATCTCCGTTTTCCCGTCCTGGGCCGCGTACAGCAGGCTGCCCGGGCATACTTCCCGGCATTTCCCGCAGCTGGTGCATTTTTCTCTGTCAATCGTTATGCTCATATACTTCATCCTTCTCTACTAAATCCCGCAGGATTATTTTTACCTCGCCATTTTCCCAACGGGAGTTTACAAAACGCAGCCAATGCTCGTCATCCCGCGCGGGATAATCGGCGTTTTCCTGGAAAACGTGCCATCTTGTTTCCTTCCGGGCTTCCAGGTGATGAATGAGTACTTTGCAAACATACAAACGGTCAATCACCTCATGGATCAGCAGCAATCCATGCCCGTCCCCGGCCTTCAGCTTCTGGCTGAGGACCAGCAGCTCCTCGATGCGCGACTTGGCAACCCGCAGCTTTTGCAAATTGAAGCTATAACCGGAGGATATTCCGCCCGCGTAGTCATCCATGGTCTTTTGCATGGCGTCTTCAATGTCTTCCGCCGTATATGGTCCCGTCTCTCCCTGGAGAAAAGCATTCACGGTCTTCAGCCGCTGCTCGATTTCCCGGGCCGCCGGCAGGAGATGCTCTTTATCCCGTATATATTCCAGGGCGGCAAGGGCCGCGATCTCGCCTTCGGCAAAACAGCCGGTGACGTATTTCTGCGGGCTGCCGCCGGCCACGTCACCGGCGGCATAGAGGCCGGGAAGCGTGGTGGTCCGCTTTGTGTCTATCCAGTAGCCACTGCCCGTATGCCCGCCCACGATATAGGGTTCCGTGCCTTCGATCTCCACGTTTTCCTCCGCCGGTCCCTTGCCTCTCTCCAGCCAGCGCAGGGTCTGGGCCGGCGCCATATTCAGATAAGCCTTGTACAGGGCATTTTCTTCCTCCCGGTTAATCCCCCCTGTTTTTAAATAGCAGGGTCCCCGGCCCTCTTGGTTTTCCCTGACCGTGGAATACATCCGGACGGACGTTTTCGGCTGGCCATACTTTTTCTCATATTCTTCACCATTGCCGTTTATCTGAGGTGCGCCGACCCCCTGGGCAATGGTCCCGGTGGGCGCGATGGTGTCTTTACAGCGCAGTGCAATAAAGCGCATTTCAAAAGTGGTCATCTCCGCGCCGGCCCGAATGCCCATGGCATAGCCGGCTCCGGTGTTAAAAGGACAATACCACATTTTGTGGCGGGAAAAGCCCGGGTTATTGGGCCGGTACAGGCCCGCCGCGCCGCCGGTGGCGCAAATGACCGACTTTGCGGAAATTAC
>DHRA01000094.1:0-1059 GCA_002411145.1 Firmicutes bacterium UBA5324
AGGGAATAGGGAATAGGGAATAGGGAGTGGGGAAGAGGGGTAATTTATTTAAACCCCTACTCCCCATTCCCCCCTCCCTACTCCCCCTATAGTGGAGGTTTCAAGTGAGCGATCGTCAAGAACCTGTTGTACTCGTTATTCTCGATGGCTGGGGTCTGGGTTCTCCCGGGGCCGCCAATGCCATCGCCAATGCCTCTACGCCCCGGATTTGCGCATTGACGGAGGAATATCCCGTGACCGCCCTTGCCTGCTCCGGGGAAGCCGTAGGCCTGCCTGCGGGGCAGATGGGCAATTCCGAAGTGGGTCATTTGAATATCGGCGCCGGGCGTGTTGTCTATCAGGAGTTAACCCGTATTTCCAAGGCGGTACGGACAGGGGAGTTTTTTCGCAATGGGGCATTCACGGCGCTTTTGGAAAATATCCGCCGGGGAGAACATGCCCTTCATCTCATGGGCCTGGTATCCGACGGCGGTGTGCATAGCCATATTGAACATTTATATGCTTTACTGCAGCTGGCCAAACAGGCCGGCGTTACCCGGGTTTACGTGCATGCCTTTTTGGACGGGCGGGATGTTCCGCCTGCCAGCGCCGGCGCTTATTTAGCCGCGCTGGAAGATAAAATGGCGGCGTTGGGCGCCGGGGTGATTGCCACTGTGTCCGGCCGTTATTATGCCATGGACAGGGACAAACGGTGGGAACGCACGGAAAAGGCCTATGCGGCCCTGGTTTACGGGGCAGGGGAACGGGCCTCCAGCGCCGCTGAAGCGGTGGCAAAATCCTATGCCCGCCAGGAGACCGATGAATTTGTCCGGCCGACGGTCATAAACGAAGGCGCGCCCGTGCAAGACGGGGACGGCATCATTTTCTTCAATTTTCGTCCAGACCGGGCCCGGCAAATTACCCGGGCTTTCGTGGATGAGGATTTTTCCGGCTTTAGCCGCAGAGGCGGCCGTTTAAATACCGGTTTTGTCTGTTTGACCCAATACGATGAGACCATTGCCGCACCGGTGGCTTTTAAACCCAGCTACCTGACAAATACGCTGGGGGAAGTTATCAGCC
>DHRA01000094.1:1321-8377 GCA_002411145.1 Firmicutes bacterium UBA5324
TGGAACGCATCCGGGCGCAGGAATTTGCTTTCATCGTGCTGAATTACGCCAATGGAGATATGGTGGGGCATACGGGAGTTTACGACGCGGCGGTGAAAGCGGTGGAGACCGTGGACCGGTGCGTCGGCCAGGTGGTCGACGCGGTGCGGTCCGCGGGCGGGGTGGTCTGTATCACCGCTGATCATGGTAATGCCGAACAAATGGTGGACCCGGAGACCGGCGCGCCGTATACCGCGCATACGACGAACAAGGTGCCCTTTATCCTCGTGTCGCCCAAACATAAGGGGAGCAGCCTGCGGGCCGGCGGCGCCCTGGCCGATATCGCGCCCACGATTCTGGAACTGTTTGCAATGGAAAAACCGGCGGAAATGACCGGACAATCACTGTTAAGTACCGGGAAGGGGGAATAGGAAGCAGGGAACAGGGGATGAAACACACCCCTGCTCCCCCTTCCCTCCCTGCTCCCTACATACAAGGAGGAAAAAAATATGTTGATTGAAGAAGTTCGTGCCCGGGAAATCCTTGATTCCCGGGGAAATCCCACGGTGGAAGTAGACGTCATACTTGAGGACGGCACCCTGGGCCGGGCGGCCGTACCCTCCGGCGCATCCACCGGCGCCTATGAAGCCGTTGAATTGCGCGACGGCGACGGGCGTTATCTCGGCAAGGGAGTACGCAAAGCCGTCGACAATGTAAATGCCAAAATCGGCCCGGAAGTCGCGGGGATGAGTGTTTTCGACCAGGTGGGGGTCGATAAACTGATGCTCGAATTAGATGAGACGCCGAACAAGGGTGAACTGGGAGCCAACGCTATTTTGGGCGTATCCATGGCCGTGGCCAAAGCAGCCGCGGAAACCCAGGGCTTGCCGCTGTATCAATATCTGGGCGGGGTCAACGCCAAACAATTGCCGGTGCCGATGATGAACATTCTCAACGGCGGCGCCCACGCCGATAACAACGTGGACATTCAGGAATTCATGATCATGCCCGTGGGCGCGCCATGCTTTGCCGAAGCCCTGCGCATGGGTGCGGAAGTATTCCATAATTTGAAAAAGGTGCTGAAAGGCAAAGGGTTGAATACGGCGGTCGGTGACGAAGGCGGTTTTGCCCCCAATCTTAAATCCAACGAGGAAGCGCTGGCGGTCATCATGGAGGCCATTGAAAAAGCCGGCTACAAGCCCGGTAAAGACGTATTCCTGGCCCTGGATGTAGCGGCAACGGAGCTGTACAAAGACGGCAAATACGTCTTGGCCGGCGAAGGGGTGACGAAGACCGCCGAGGAAATGATCGACTTCTACGCCAATCTGACGGAAAAGTTCCCCGTCATCTCCATTGAGGACGGACTGGCGGAAGACGACTGGGACGGTTGGAAGAAAATGACCGACCGCCTGGGCCATAAAGTGCAATTGGTGGGCGACGACCTGTTCGTAACGAATACGGAGCGGCTGGCCCGCGGGATCAAAGAAGGCGTGGCCAATGCCATCCTCGTAAAAGTAAACCAGATCGGTTCCCTGACCGAGACCTTTGATGCCATTGAGATGGCCAAACGGGCGGGCTATACCTGCGTAATTTCCCATCGCTCCGGCGAAACGGAAGACGCGACCATCGCCGATATCGCGGTGGCCACCAATGCCGGGCAAATCAAAACCGGCGCGCCTTCCCGTACCGACCGCGTGGCCAAATACAACCAGTTGCTGCGCATCGAGGAGGAACTGGACCATATTGCCCAGTATAACGGTCTGGAAGTGTTCTATAATCTGAAAAAATAAGGGAATAAAAGGCCTACAAAAATTTCGCGGGCATACTTTTCCGAGTATGCCCGCGAAATTTTTTTCTTTTCAGGGAACTGCCTGTATTCAACTGTTATTCTTTTGATTCGATCATAGAATAGCCTCTTGTAATTTAACCAGTTCCCGGGAGTCAAAGAGCCGTTCTACATCCAGGAGGACCAGCAGCCTGCCGTTCTTTTTGCCGAGACCGCGAACGTAGTCATAGCTTGCGGCCGTTACTGGTACAGAGTCGATTTCCATATCATTAAGCTTAAGGACCTCCGTAACTGCGTCAACAATTATGCCAAGTTCCTGTCCCGCCGTTTCAATGATAATTGCGCGTCGCTCTACAGCGTTTTCCTTCTTTGTTCCGAATTTTACGGATAAATCAACAAGGGGTATGATTTTTCCGCGCAGGTTGATTATACCCTCCATATAATCGCTGCGATTGGGTATTTTTGTCGCCCCTTCGTGTTGAATGATTTCCCTGACCTGGGAGATGGATATGCCATATTCCTCTTTGCCCAATAGAAACACTACCAACTGTTCTTCGGCCATTTTGTACCATCCCTTTTTATTATTTTAGGGTTGCGTTAAAGCAGCTAAACTTTGAATCTGCTGATAATGTCTTGTAAATCTTGCGCCATTTTTGCTAGTCCCTGACTTGCGGCGGCGATTTCTTCCATAGAGGCCGATTGTTCCTCTGTCGCGGCGGAGACTGTTTGTGTTTGTCCGGCGTTTTCTTTACTGATTTTCTCAATTGCTCTTGATGAAGCCACAATCTGCTCACTTCCGCCGGCCATTTGCTGAATTGCGGCGGTAATTTCCTTGACCTGACTTGAAACCTGAGTGACGAGTGTCATGATTTCTTTAAAGGCTTCGCCCGCCGTGTTAACTACCTCAGTACCGATCTTAACCTCGCGGGTGCCGTCACCCATAGCGTCGACAGCTTTGTCGGTGTCGCCTTGAATTTCGCCGATCAGGTCGGCAATTTGCTTTGCGGCTTCTTGTGATTGTTCCGCCAATTTGCGGACTTCTTCCGCCACGACCGCAAACCCGCGTCCCTGTTCGCCTGCGCGCGCAGCTTCTATCGCAGCATTCAGGGCCAGTAAATTGGTTTGTCCGGCGATGCCGGAAATTGTACCCACGATTTGGCCAATTTCCTTGGACCGCTCGCCCAATTTAGCAACCACCAGGGCGGAATTACTTACAGTTTCATCGATGTGTGACATCTGATTTATGGCGGTCTCAACCGATTTACCGCCCGTGTGCGCCGCCGTTGCCGTCTTATCTGCCACTTCGGCCACCAGGCTGGCACTGGCTGCCACCTGCTGAATACCTGCCGACATTTGCTCGATTACCGCCGAAGCTTCATTAACGGCACTTACCTGTTGTTCGGTGCCCCGGGCTACGTCGGTAACCGAAGCAGCTACTTGATTCGTTGCCTGGGCAGATTGCTCCGCGCTGGCGGTAAGTTCCTCGGAGGAAGCCGCAACCCGCTGGGCGTTGTCCTGTATGTTATGCACCATCGTTCGCAAATCGCGTGTCATGTCGCTGAAGGCTTGCTCCAATTGCCCGATTTCGTCAGTGCGTTTTACTTCAATGCTTTGTCGTAAGTTGCCGTCCGCCACCTTACGGGCGACCTCCGCCAGCGTTTGTACAGGTTTGGCTATGGCCCGCGCACCAAAGAAACCGATAGTGATACCTAAAATCGCACTGATTACACTGGCAATAACGGCGGTATTTTGAGCCTGTTCCGCTGTTTTAATGGCCCGGGAAAATACGCTCGAAATTTGTTTTTCCCTGAAATTACCAAAGTCATTGGCGGATTTTATTAGGGCGTCGGCGATAGGCGCCAGTTCGATCATCGCTGCGATGACTTCTTGCTCCTTTCCCGCTCTTTTTAAGGGGATTAATCTTTTTTCCACAACTTCACTGTATTTGTCGTCAATTTCCTTCATTTCCGTGGCCATCTTCCGGCTCTCTTGATCAACCGCCTGATCCAGCAATTCTTTTTCGATCATTGCATTTTCTTTGGCGAGTTGTTGATAGCTGCTGATAAACTGTTCATTGCCGGTGATCATGAAGCCTCTAATGGCCGCAATCTGACTGGCGGCATTGAAGGCCACTTGATTTGTTTTTAGCAGCAGCGGCAGGTCTCTGTTTTGAATCTCTTTATTGAGCACAGTAACCTCGACTGTATTATAGAATATAATCCCTGCCCCGAGAGCGCTTACCAGTACCACAATAAAAAAATACAAGACCATCTTTGCGGTTAAATTCATCTTCACTTAAATTCGTCCTCCTTCGATATACCTATGATACGCTTGCGATACATCACCGGTTTATTGTTTCTGATATCCCCCCCGCTCTTAAAAGAAATCCCAACCTAAGTCGGATATGATTGGGTGTTCAGGTCGCGTAAGTTTTTCCGGATCAAGCAATTGCAGAGCCTCGACCACATTCGGTGAGAATTGCGTTCCTTTACACCTGCGCACCTCCATTAGTGCCTGAAGAATAGTAAGTTTTTTTCGATATGGCCGTTCGGTTAACATCGCATCCAAGGCATCGGCCACGGAGCATATTCTGGCCAAAAGTGGTATATCTTCGCCCTTTAGTCCCAACGGATAACCTAAGCCGTCATAACGTTCGTGATGGTACAACACTACGTACCGGGCTGCGGAGAGATGCTCGACCCAGCCCACCAAACTGCACCCAACAACAGGGTGGCTTTTTAGCATTTCACGTTCCTCATCTGTAAGGGGGGCAGGTTTGTTTAATGTTGCATCAGGTATTGCCAGTTTGCCGATATCATGGAGCAGCGTACCTACGTAGAGCTGTGTTAGCTGCTTATACCCAATATTCATAGCTGACCCGATTTCAACAGCAACCGAGCTGACTCGCAAAGAATGCTTGGCGGTATCCTTATGCCTCACGTTTAGTACACGGAGAAAAGCTTCCGTCGAAGTCCAAGAAATTGTGCGTCTTAAGCCGGTCATGTTGCATATTCCTATCTTTAATAATCTCTCAATGATTATTGACACATTTATCAAAATTCTACTTAATTCTACATAAATTTTGTTTTTGCGTAAATTAGACAGCTGCACAATAAACAAGGCTGCTTTTTGTTGTCTTGCAACAAAAAGCAGCCTTGCTACTTCGATTGTCCGGGAAACTGAAATTTCCAGATTTTTATGTAGAGGGACAATAATGCCCTTGTCTCAAAAACATCGAGGGACAGGCCAAGTAATTCTTCAATACGTTTCTTTCTCCAGTTTACGGTATTCGGATGCACATAAAGTTTCTGAGCGGCGGTTCTTAAGCTGCCATCTTCAATTATTCGTTCCAAAGTGTCCAATAAATTACTTTCATGAACTTTGTCATA
This sequence comes from Firmicutes bacterium UBA5324, assembly GCA_002411145.1. GTDB lineage: Bacteria > Bacillota > Negativicutes > UBA11029 > UBA11029 > UBA11029. The sequence goes on from DHRA01000094.1 coordinate 6,476, forward strand.
ATCAAATAGCCGGCCGATCGTTTTTTGTACGAGGGTTAACGTAGTATTATCATGACGCAGATGGCAGGCAACTTCATCCAGACCCATATCCGCATGGTGAATTATGTGGCGGATACTTGAGAAAATACATAAACACAGAGCCCGTTCAGCTCTCTGATACAAATTCTTAAGATCATGCGCCAGATTGGAAGAACCAACGCTGACCGAAATACCGATTTTCGCCATTATAAAAGCAAATCTGGCTTCAATGTCCCGTTTCAGCCGATTTGCAAATTCAATTTGCTGCTCCTTCGATACATTTCTTTGGTGGATAGGTACTAAAAGCACGATATATTTCTTCCTTTTCCAAACCCACCCGACCTCTTTGGCATGCAACCAAATAATAACGGAACCCTGGGTTACGGCTTCGATCCGGGGCTCATCTTCAGCCAGGCATTCTTTTTTTATATGCCGGTTACGGGCAATTTGTATTATGTAGCAGCAATAGTCGGCTTTAGCGGTTATGCCATAGCCATCTAATTTGGTCTCGATATATTCCTGTGAGTGGTCCGTTGATAACAAGTCGTTAAAAAATATACTTCGATGATAAATTTGAACGGCTAATCTTCGCCTGTCCTCAGCGGCTCTTATGGGGGTAATGTCTTGGACATGCAAGGCAACGGTTCGTTTATTCTTGCTACAGTAGCGCATTGGTGACACCGTTACTTTTTTTACCGCTGACCGGCCATCGATACTTATTTCAACCTCAAAGGAATGGTGTGTATTTTCTTGCAGTACCAAAGCCAGCTTATCCGATAAATGTGTCGCCGGCAAATCGGGGAAGACCAGGTCAATGGTCTTTTTGTACAGTTGTTCGGTACCGGACTCCCCAAGGAGACGGATGATTTTGCCGTCTTCATCGATAATTGCCGACGTATCCGTAAGTGCGCGTGTAAAATCCTCCAACAAATTTAACTGTTCTTTGGTTATTTCCTCCAAAATTTTCTCATTGTGAATATCTTTCATATCAGCTGATAAATCGGTGACCAATGTAAACTGATAAAGCTCTTTTTCCGCTGTATCTTCAAGCGAGTGGACTAATACTTCCACAGGGATTTGGCGGCCATGTTTATGATTATACTCACTCGTAAAACGCATTGGTTTTCCCGTAGTGAGTTGTTTTTCAAACATTTCAATCTGATATTGCCTTTTTTTGCACGAAGTAATGTCTCGTGGCCAAATCATATTTTCTAATTCGGCGCGTGTATAACCAAGGAAGTTACAAAAGGCCTCATTTACCATAACTATTTTCCCGTCACCATCTCCGGCGGCAAACGGGTGTGAGCAATTTTCCATAAGAAGCGAGATTGTTTTGTGTATTTTAAGCATAACGTCCCACCGTTAACCGAATTTGGTCTTTTTTGCGTTTTGCAGGTCCTTTTTCTCTCTGACGTGATTTTTCCAATGCAACGTTAAAACTAATTTTATGATATATTCTATTAGTTGGATAAATTACCTTTTGACCCTTACATATAAAAATGGGACTCTCAGTTTAAGCATTTGGTGGTTTTTCCTTTTAAATACGCTTAGTACTATACAGCCGGAGATGGACAAAGGTCCCGAGGGAGGAGGGCTTTTGTCCCATAATTTAGTTGACATCAGTGAGACAAAATGCGACAATAGATATGAAAAATTCACTATAATTGTCATATTGTGGCAAACTTATCGAAAGGTAAGGGCGCAAAGCTATGGGTCTAAGGACTAACGTCTATGATTGCCAGGTTGCCATCGGAGAGGATGAAAACCAGGCCACGGCTTGGTTTTTTTTTATCCGATGACTAACCCGCTCTATAATTCCCGCTTCTGCAAGCGGGAATTATACCCAAAGGGCACAGGCGAGCGGCTAAGTCCCTGGATAATTCC
>DHRA01000094.1:8484-12269 GCA_002411145.1 Firmicutes bacterium UBA5324
TAAAACCCCACCTGAATCAAGTCTCCATTTATAGATTAGGGGATTTTGTCACAAATATCTTAGGAGGATGATGAGGTTTGTTATGAATGGAGGTTTAATCCAAATGCTCACAAGGTTTATCACAAAGGAGTTACCAAGTGTTATCAAGGGTAAAACTAATCGCCAGGGAGTGGGTTTCCGGTGTTAAAAGAAACAAAAAAACCTATTTTCAGTTTGGAACCAGGCGTGATACTTGCTAACGACATACTATCTGAAGACGGAAAAGTGCTTTTGTCCCAGGGGCAACTGCTTACGGCTGAGCATATTTCCTACCTAAAGGGGTGGGATATTCACTTTGTGGATATAGTCTCCGGCATTGGTCCAGCTTCAGATGATCACACGATATTACAAGGGGAAAAGGAATTTAATCAGTTTTACCAGGATACTTTGCAAACATTTAAACAGGCTTTTAAAACAATTTGTTTATCGCCGGACATTTCCTTGACGGTAATTAAAAAATTGTCGGATTGGCACATTATACCGCTGATTGACGTACATGGGGCGATTGAATATTTATATAAAATTCAAGCGCACTGTAATTACACCTATAGACATTCCATCAATGTTGCCATTGTTTCCGGCATTATCGGCAAGTCCATCGGGCTGAACAAAGACAAACTGAAGAATTTGGTTTTGGCGGGTTTACTGCATGATGTGGGTAAATTATTGATCACCAAGGATATCCTGGATAAACCCGGCAAACTGACCGATCCGGAGATGACGGTGATAAAAAAGCATCCGCTGTTGGGATACGAACTGCTGCGGCAGGCGGATTTCCTCAGTGAGGATGTAAAGGTCGCAGTCATGCAGCATCATGAACGCAATGACGGCAGCGGATATCCGACGGGGTTGAATCAGCATAAAATCCATTGCTATGCCAAAGTGATCGCCATCGCGGATACCTACGATGCCATGACTTCGCAAAGGGTTTACCGACGCAAACTAACTCCTTTCCGTTCCGCGGAAACAATTGCGCAGCAAATGTACCGGCAGCTTGATTTGGAGATCGGTCTGGCATTTTTAAATTTCATCAAGAATAATCTGATAAATAGTGTTGTACAGCTGAGCAACGGGAAAAAAGGCAAAGTGGTTTATTTCGGGGATATTTCTTTTGAAAGACCGACAGTGCGGTTATTGGACGGAACTTTCCTGGATTTAAATGAGAACAAAAAAATTGAGATTGTGGATATTGTAGATCCGTAAATGGAGGGTAAGGATGCAGGAAAGAGCCGTCTAAATAAGTAAAGAGGGGTGACGACAATGGATGAAGAGCAGTTGGTTGTGTTTCGACTGGGTGACGAAGAGTATGCCGTTCCGGCGGCGCAAGTCAAAGAGATCATCCAATATGCAGGCATTACAGCGATGCCTGACACGCCTGAATTTGTAGAGGGTATCACCGATTTGCGCGGCAATATTATTCCCGTGATTGGACTGGCAAAAAGGTTCGGACTGCCGGACGGTGAAGGTTCAGACAAGCGAGTGATTATTATTGAAGTGAAAAGCCGGGAACTTGGTGTTATTGTTGATGAAGTGACGGAGATAAAGAAGCTGGCGCAGGCGGCGATTGAAGCCGCACCGTCCATAACGGCCAAGGGCGACTATATTTGCGGTATTGGCAAGGATAATGACCGGTTGCTGATCTTGCTGGATGTGGACAAGCTGTTCAGTTTAAATGAAATGGTGCAGTTAAAGGAGCTGATTTCCTCTTCCGGCGAGTCGTGTTAGTAAAATTTACGGGCAGGTCCCGGGTGCTGCCCGTAAATTTTTCTTTTAGGCATCACCCATAATCCGCTAAAACGGCAAGGTAATAATGAACGCCGCGCCAAAAGGGACTGTTTTCCGGGACAGGTCCCTTTTGGTATAATGGGGCGGACATTTGGTTATAAAGTTTTTCCGTAAGCGGACAGGAACATGACAACTCCGGTGCCGCCGCCCGCCAGACCGGCGTACCAGTAATAATGAATTTTATTAATGGCGGCCAGGGACGAAAGAAGAATGCCGATTTGCAGAAAGATCAGGGCCTGACCGAAACGGGAGTTATGTTCCTTGGCCAGGTCGCGCTCCTGTTCTTTGGCCAGGGCCTGATTATTTATTTCGTTTTTCTCTTCTTTATAACGCCGCACCTCTTTCTCGAATTGGCGGAGTTTCTCCTGGAATTCTTCCGGCCGGACAGACTGTTTCATTTCCGCCTCCAGTATGTCATGCTGGACTTGATACAGGGTTTCCTTGATGCTCTTTGCCTGGTAGTAGGCCCACTGATCCGAGGCCTGCGTTTGCGCCAGCACCATCCTGTTGCCGTAGCCCGCGGCTTTAAAGGATGCCAGGGTGGCGCATACGGCAAAAATCAAGGTTGTCACCGCAATCAGCACGGGCAGTTTTGCCGTAATCCGCGCGGAAAGAGCGGTTTTTTCCGTGGTTTTAAGGTTGGACATAGCTTCCTCCTGGTTTGATATAGGGGCGGGCGGTTCATGCCCGCCGTCTTAGACATTAGTATACGGGATGGCTCTCTCCCGGACAAGGTGGTATTTAGCCGCCATAGAGGATATTTTCGCGGCCGGACGCCGGGACAAGCAAGTTTTTTTCTTCTGCCGCATCAAATGATGTAGGGGGGAGAGATAAATGCAGATTGCGGAGATTATCACCATTGACGACAGCGCGGCGGCATATCCGCGCCCTTTATATACGACCCGGCTGATGTCCGGCGGGGGAAAACTGATTGTGAGCAACAACCCGGAGGAAGTGAACGGGCAGGGAATATTATATCAAGATCGCGTAGAGGGGTCCTGGCGTGTCTGTGTCCACCACCAAAATAAAACCGGCAGTGAAACGGGCGGGATACGCCAGCCCATCCAGCTGCTTATCACGCTGACAAATCCGGAGGAGTGGAAAAAAACAATTACGGTTGAGCGAAGCGGGGCCGCAGTGCATGCTGATCCGCAGCGGGCGGGTTATGAAGCTGTGCAGCAGTTTTTACACAATAAGCTGCCTTGCCGTCAGGATATTGCGCCTGCCCAGTCTTTGTCCTGGGGAGTGAACCAGCTGAATTATGGCGACACCTTTGCCGGCGTGTATGATTTTTCGGCGGACGGGGAACTGGAGGTTTCGGTGGTGGCGCTGTTTGCCGGCGTGCGCTGTGATTTGCTGACCGCCCCGTTAAAACAATTTCGCCGGCATGATAATCCGGACGGCACCAGGACCGTGCGGGGGACCTTTCCCTACCGGGAGCTGTACGGGCATTTTGTGTATTATGCCGGCAGCGGCTGGCGGGGCGCCCAGCTCGGCAACAATCCCTACGGCGGTTATTTGCGCGATCCCTGGTGGGATTGGACCTGGAGTCAGGTCTATAAAGGGGAATACCCGGCGGGCTGGAATGCCCTGGACCGCGAAACGGTCTACAACTGGGGGAACTACGGCGTGGTTTATCACCTTAATTTCCGGATTGAACACCGGGTGCGGCAGCCCCAGTCAACCTGGATGCTGTTCAATCCCCGGGGCGGGACCTATTACGGGCCGGTCGAGACCGGGAATACGGTTCTTTGTCCGCCCGGACCGGTGTCGCCGCTAACAGAAGCCATGCTGGTCAATCATGCGGAAACCCAGGCCGGGGCACGGGAAAATCTGACTGTATCCGTCATGCCGGCCGGAGGTTCTTCGCTGCCGGTGCGGATATTACTGGGCAACCCCCAGTAGTCCGTTAGCAGATAAATGGAGACTTGATTCAGGTGGGGTTTTAACCCCATCTGAAT
>DHRA01000094.1:12429-15139 GCA_002411145.1 Firmicutes bacterium UBA5324
CGAGTTAGCCATCGGATAAAAAAGGTCCTGCTGTTTTAAAAGATAAATAAATGGACATACTACAGGGAAAAAGTATTGCTTTTCCCTGAGAAAAATGGGTGAAAACATTGTCAAGCCAGTGGGGCTATGCTAAAATAAGTTTGTGCAGGAGGGGGTGTAGGTATGGAAACGGCACTAATGGTTGTAGAGGCCTTAATATGTATTGCGTTGATTGCCTGTGTTGTGATGCAGTCCGGAAAGAGTGCCGGCATGTCGGGATCGATTGCCGGAGGTGCGGAGACTATCTTTGGCGGCAAAGCAAGAGGTTTGGATGCACTACTAAGTAAAGCAACGATGGTACTCGGTGGATTGTTCGCAATAGTGACCCTAATCCTGGCCCGTATTGCGCACTACTAAGATTAAAGTACCTCTTGGATGAAGGTCCACGAGGTATTTTTTAGGCTTTTTTCCCCCTAAGGAAAGCATTTTCCCAAAAGGGTAAAAACCGGCTGCAAGCCAAATTGTTTATGGGACAGGGTTTGAAAATCTCAAGGAGGGAGAAAAAAATGGATTATTTGTATTTTGCTCCGGTAGCCGGCGTCATCGCTTTGTTATTCGCCGGTTATCTCATGTCCAGTGTTTTGCGGGAAAACCCCGGAAACGCGAGGATGCAGGAATTATCTCAGGCTATCTTTGAAGGAGCCATGGCTTTCTTAAACCGTCAGTATAAAACATTGATTCCTTTTACCGTAGTAATATTTTTTGTATTATGGTTTGTTGGCGGGGTAAACGGCTCTAAACTGGCTATTTCCTTTTTGGTGGGGGCGATTTGTTCCGCCATCGCCGGGTATGTGGGCATGACCAGCACCACGAAGGCGAACGCCCGCACAACCCAAGCGGCTACCAGCAGCTTGAACAAAGCTTTGAGTGTCGCTTTCCGGGCCGGCGGCGTTATGGGTATGTCCGTGGCCGGGTTGGGTTTGTTAGGGGTATCTGTACTGTACATAATCTTTGGCAAAGCCGAAATGATTACTAGTTTTGCCTTCGGTGCCAGTGCGATCGCTTTCTTTGCCCGGGTGGGCGGCGGTATCTATACCAAGGCTGCCGACGTAGGCGCGGACCTAGTTGGTAAAGTCGAGGCAGGCATTCCCGAGGATGACCCCCGGAACCCAGCCGTTATCGCCGATAACGTAGGGGACAATGTCGGCGACACCGCCGGTATGGGGGCCGACCTTTTTGAATCCTATGCCGCTACGGCCATTGCCGCCATGCTGTTGGGCGCGTCCCTGTTCCCGGGCAGCATTAAAGGGGTTATTTTCCCCTTGGTAATCGGTGCTGCCGGGATCGTGGCTTCTATCATCAGTACCTTCTTCGTACGGACCTCCGAGGACGGAGACCCGCAGGCCGCCTTAAACCGCGGATTGTGGGCGACCAACCTCATCACCGCCGGTTTTGCCTATCTGCTTGCCACCCAGATGTTTGGCAGCAAGGACGGCATGGGAATATTTATCGCCATCGTAGCCGGTTTGGCCGTAAATGTATTAATCGGCATGCTGACCGAATATTATACTTCCAATCAAAAACCTCCGGCCCAGCATATTGCTGAGGCTTCCAAGACCGGTCCTGCGACCAACATCATTGCCGGTCTTGCCATCGGCTTGCGCAGTACTTCCCTGCCGATCATTGTATTTGCCGCGGCTACCTATGTTTCCTACACAGCAGCCGGCGTTTACGGTATTGCCATGGCGGCCATGGGCATGCTTTGCACAGCCGGGATGGTTGTGGCCATCGACTCCTTCGGACCGGTAGCCGACAATGCCGGCGGTATTGCCGAAATGGCGGAACTCGGCCCGGAAATCCGGAAAATTACCGACAAACTGGACGCTGTGGGCAACACGACCGCGGCGGTAGCCAAAGGCTTTGCCATCGGTTCCGCAGCCTTGACCGCCCTGGCCCTCTTCACCGCTTTCGGCGAAGAAATAGCGAAAAACGTAAATTTAGGGGCTTTGTTGCAAAACGGACATTTAGTGATCAACTTGAACGAACCCGGTGTCATCATCGGTATCTTCCTGGGCGCCGCCCTCCCCTTCCTGGTCTGTGCCCTGACCATGGAGGCCGTAGGTAAAGCTGCCTTTGAAATGATCGAGGAAGTACGCCGTCAATTCCGGGAGATTCCCGGCATCATGGAGGGCACAGGCCGTCCCGAATACGCCAAATGCGTTGACATCAGCACCCGGGCCGCAATCCGGGAGATGCTGATTCCCGGCCTGCTGGCCGTGGGCGTGCCGATTATCGTTGGTTTCGTGCTCGGGGCCAAGTCTCTGGCCGGTTTTCTGGCCGGCGCCACCGCCACCGGTGTATTAATGGCGATCTTCATGTCCAACGCCGGCGGCGCCTGGGACAATGCCAAGAAATACATTGAAGGCGGTAAACTGGGCGGCAAGGGCACTGACGCCCACGCGGCCTCTGTTATCGGCGACACCGTAGGCGACCCCTTCAAGGATACTTCCGGTCCGGCTATGAACCCGCTGATTAAAGTTGCCGGCACCATTTCTCTCTTGATTGCACCGTTGCTTTTACACTAATTGTATAGAGGCATTAAAGCCCCGGGAGAAAATCCCGGGGCTTTTTGATCTTTTAAGAAAGCATTTTCCTGGGGAAGGGAATTCCTCCGCTCTCGACGGACTCCAACGCCGTTACCGCAAGCATAGCTTGCGACGGATGGGGAGCC
>DHRA01000060.1:0-1583 GCA_002411145.1 Firmicutes bacterium UBA5324
CCCGAAGTCTGGCGTAGCCAGACGAGTTCACTCCCATAATTTTTGCAAATTTATCCCTTTGTAGTAGTAATGCAAAATATAATCATAAGTCTGCTGCTTTTGCCCCCAGGTATAGGCGCCCCATTGGCATAATCCGATGCCGTTGCCCCAGCCCTTGCCTTCAAGATATACCGTGCCATCCTGTTGATATATGACATTGGTAACAAGTGTTGAGCGCATTTTATCATAGCCCAGTTTTTGGCGCACTTCAGAACCCAATACCTTTTTATCGTCGGTACCAATGTACAGAGCCCGCCCGGAGGGGCCTTCCTCTAATATTTTTACGTTTTCCGCCGGTCCGGTATAACCGGCAGCCCCTTTCCATTCATCGCCGGAAACTTCTAAGGACCAATATTTCTCCCGCTCCGGGGCGAATTCATAACACGGGCAATCCACGCTTTGGAAATAGCCGGCATCATAAAGAATCTCCTTGGCAAAACTCTCTTCCCTGGTCGCCGTTTTCTGCCCGCAGCAGGAACTGTAAATTGCGTTAACAAAAGCATCCCGGTAGGTCATGGCTAAACCGCGGGTACTCTTAACCGCCTCCCGCACATGATCATTCACTTTTTGGGCATCGTAAGCCTGCAATTCCTCCTTGCTGGTGCTTACATCCGTTTGACGAATACGTTGCACCGTTTTTTGTTCAATGGCATTCAGCGTGAGGGTACGCGAGACCACAGCCTGGGCCTTCAACGCCTCCAAGGGCCAATCCGGTAACATCTCCGCGGCCACGACGCCCTCTAAGTACTGTTCGAGGGGCATCGACCGTGTTTCGCCCGTATCAGCCATGTACACCGTAATCGTCGGTTCAGTTTTATATTTGCCGAAATCTACCTGCGGCGGTGCAGGTTCTGTTTGCTGCGGCACAGGCTGTGGGACCGGCTCCGGTTTGGGCTGGGGTTTCTGGAACCAGGTACAGCCCGTGAGGAGCAGCAGACAATATATCAAAAGTCTCTTTAACAATAATTTGGTTTGTCGCACGGTAAATCTCCCTTCCTTCGGCCTCCTATCCGGCAATTTCCCAGATTTCCGCTTTTACGGCCGCGCCGGTAACTAATACGTGGATAATTAGCGGCCCCTGCCGGTTATTGCGAAATTTAAAATCCTTATCATCGCTGGTAGTGGCATCCTTTCCTGCGGCAATATAGTCAACCGGTTTACTATGCGGATGGCGCTCCGTTACCGTTAAGTTGCCCGCCATGACGGCATTATACAGCGTGGAAGAAATCTGGCATACACCCCCGCCCATCCCCAGACTTTTTCGCCCGTTTTCCAGGACAGGCGCTTCCCTGTATCCCCGTTCTGCCGTTGTAGCGCCGATGATCCCGTTAAACGAAAAAATTTCCCCCGGCGCAACGACGGTGTTGGTTATTTGCTGCGCAGCCAGCCGAATATTATGGACGCGGTTTTCTCCCTTATCCAGCAACGGCGTTGCCGCCTGTCCGATCAGCGGGGCCCGCCGCAGCTTTTCCACTGTAACCGGCGGTTTATTAATGTCCATTATGGCAGATACCGCCGCCTTGGGCGGCGCCTGTAAAACCGCC
>DHRA01000060.1:1924-2307 GCA_002411145.1 Firmicutes bacterium UBA5324
CCTCTTTCCACGTAGTTCCGTTATCGTCAATAATCTTAGTAGTCCGTCAACTCTAAAACCATATTACCTTCGCGGGCTTTTTCCGCAATGCTGCGTTGTCGTCGGCTTACATATGGTCGATATGCGCGCCTCCTCCGCCTTGCCTTGCAAAAAAATCCCGCGATTTTAATTTATACTTTTAGAGTTGACGGACTACTAGTAAAGGAAAACGGGCACTCCGCCCGGTTAAAAACTTATTGATATTTTTTGTTGCCGCCGCTTAATTTATGCGAACGCCCTTACCCAATGATTTCCAAACACTTTTCCCGACCGTGGCCAATATATTATAGCAACGCTATTTTTTTATCCGATGACTAACCCGCTCTAAAACTCCCGCTTCTGCA
>DHRA01000060.1:2481-8156 GCA_002411145.1 Firmicutes bacterium UBA5324
ATTCAGATGGGGTTAAAACCCCACCTGAGTCAAGTCTCCATTTATGGCCGCGGGGTGATGAAATATTGTTCGCAAAGGAAGCAAACCTCCCTGCCGATCCGTATTTTGACCGGATCATTTCCGCCGCAACCGGCATAACCGCTGATTCCCGGTTGGTTGAGCAGGGAAACATATTTGTGGCCTTACAGGGTCGTCGACAGAATGGCAATTCCTTCATCGGCGAAGCCCTGCGCAAGGGTGCCGGTGCCATCGTGACCGACCAGTCCCTGGATATTTATCCTGATATACCTGTTTTTGTGGTGGCCAACGCCCGGCGGACCCTGGCGCATTTATGTGCCTGGTATTACGGATTTCCCGGCCTGAAACTGAAAATCACAGCCATTGCCGGCACTAACGGTAAAACAACTACCGCCCTCATGATTGATACAATATTGCGCAACGCGGGCTATACGACCGGCTTTATCGGCACCGACCGCATCCAGATCGCCAGTGACAGCTTTGGCTCTTCACTCACCACACCCGACGCGCCTACTTTGCAAAAGTGCTTAGCTGATATGGTGCAACAAAAAGTATCGCATGTTTCCATGGAAACCTCCGCCCAGGGCATTGAACTGGAACGGGTGGCGGCAATCCCCTTCCATTGCGGGATTCTGACCAATATAAGCCCGGATCATTTTGATTTTCACGGCAGCTTTGAGGCTTATGTGGAAGCTAAAAAACGCTTCTTGGAATTACTCTCTGAATCTTCACCCCTCTGCGCCGGTATCGACGACACCCGGGTCGCGGAAATTGCCGGACAATATAAAGGACCGCTCATCAGCTTTGGCATACATAACCGTGCAAATATAACAGCTGACCATATCTCCCCCCTCAACGGCGGGTGTTCCTTCCGCATGCGCGCAGCAACGCCCGCCGCAACCTTTGAGAAAACATGCACGCTTTCCCTTATCGGAATACACAACGTCTATAATGCCTTGGCTGCTACGTCAGCCTGCATCATACATCAAATTCGACCGGAAGCCATCATAGACGGTCTGGCCCGGTTCAAAGGAGTGGAACGCCGCATGCAGATACGTCAGCTAGGGGATTTTACCGTAGTTGATGATACCGCTTTAAATCCAGGGAGTATTGACGCCGTGTTTGAAGCCGTCAAACAACTGCCCGCCGCCGGTCGGATCGTGCTTGTCACCGCGATTCGTGGTAATCGAGGTACGGTAATAAACCGCGAGAATGCGGCCCAATTTGTGAAATGGGGCAATTTTTTCAATATTGAACGCATTATTGTTTCTTCAAGTCATTCTCACATCGACAGCCTTAATTACGTAACCGCCGAGGAAGAAACCGCTTTTTTGAAAACTCTATCGCAAGCCAATTTCTCTTTTGCCCATTTCCGGGAACTGCCCGATGCCATTTCCTACGCCTTAACCATGCTGAAAGCCGGCGACCTTCTGCTGCTCCTGGGCGCTCAGGGTATGGATCCTGCCGGTTCCATCCTGGACACTCTGCTGCACGCCCGGGAAACCACAAACCTCACCCTGGAAACGAAACAGAACCATTGCTCCCTTCCCTCCGAAGAACGGCCCTAAACCGCGGGCCTATCCCTGAAAAATAATTAAAACCGCAGAGACGCGGGAAATATGCGTCCCTGCGGTTCAACATATATTCAAGACCAAAAAAAGGCCCGTAGCGGGACCTTTCTTTTATTATTTATGCATAAAAAAGATCAGCAGCAACAGGATGACCACCACCGTAAAGGTGCTTGGGGAAGCTACTATATCTGTCAGGGGCTGCTGGACAACTTTGTCCGGCGCCGCCGGTTGGGGATTGCCCTGGTTCGGCGATTGCTGCATCTTATCGGAAACCATGACAACATCCAGTTCACTCATAACGTTTTGAATCGGATTAAATACAGCGGAACGGTTGGAGCCGGCAAACAGCAAACCCACCGCCTCGCCATTTTCCGTCACCACCAAAGATCCGCTATCCCCCGGTTTTGAAGTCATATCCGTAACAACCTGATCTTCAAACACCGCGAATCTGTCATCATCCATGTCGACCTTCAGGGTTGTGCGCATAACCCTGACGCGTCCACTGGTGACCCCGCTAGTTCTGCCGCTTTTGCGCACTTTCATGTTCATCTCCGCCTGAGCGATACCGCTTATCTGCCCGATATCCATGACCGCCGGCTCAATTACCTCCAGACAGACCGGCTTAGCCACCGCGGCGTCAACCCGGTTTACCACGGCGCGCTTAGAGTCTTTTTTCCCTTTTTCTTCATAGTTCAGTGGTACAAACCGGTATAAGTTTCCTATCATATCATCCGAAGTCCCGCCGTCATACTTACCCGGCTGATAAATCGGATCACCCAGCGAGCATCTGCCGTCCCGCCCGTTGGAAACATTGGCTAAAATATGGTTATTGGACAAAATGAGCGGCATGGCCGTTTTCCGGTCATATACCACCGCGCCGAAAGTACCGGCGGAAACATTGTAATGTCCGATACTGACTCCGGGACAAGCGGGCCGTAGCAAGGAAGTGCGTCCCAAAAAACGAATTTCGCCCACTTCCATAATATCAGTGGCGATTCCTTCTATATACGGCGGTACCATACTTTCGGCGTGCAATTCATCTTGCGCCAACTTCTGCGTTACTAAAACCACCACCGCTGTCTCGCCTGAACGCATCCCCCCGCGTATTTTCGGTCCGATACCTACCCCTACGACATTCGGCAGCTCAAGCAGCTGCAAAGCATGCAACTGAAGGGCGCGCAATTCGTGCTCCATTCCGTGTCCCCCTTTGCTTCGGCCAATTTGGCCAAAATGCTTATCCGCTACCGTTTAAAACCCCCGTCTGCAATCCGGCAGCTGCTGCTCCCGGAATCCGGGGGGGCTTAAACAAATTTCGCCTGTGCAAATCACAAGTATTTAAAGCAACCTATGCAATTGGTACTTTAGCTATTAACGGTTTTTGAAAGCCAGCGGCGCCTCAACAGCCTGCTTTAACGCCTGCATTGTAGTCGTTAAAGCATCCGTTAAATTGCGGACCGTATTAATGCCTCCGGACATACTGTCAATATGTCTGCTGAATACGTTTTGATCGGAAAGAATTAGCAGAATGAGAATCAAAAACAGTATCATACCGGTCCCATCTTCAAAAAAGCCTTGTGCGGCTACGTTTTTTTCCGGCATTGTTTACCCTCCTTGCGACTACTAAATTTATTGTTCTAAAGCAGTATATGACTTTTAGCTGCTAAAGGTGATTGGAAACCCAGTCCACACAGTGCCTAGCACCTTTCCTTAAGTTTTTCATTTTTGGGCCGAACCGGTCCCGTCGAATCTGCTAACAGCAGCAAAACAAGAATCAAAAAGAGAGTAAAGGGGTTATCGGCCACGATCTGTTGTATTTTTGCGAACTTCATAAATATCCCCCTTTGCGCATGCAATTCACCTAGTTCATTATATTGAGCTTCAGCGCAGAGTGTTCGCGAAAATTCTTCAACCCGCCCTCTGGGAAATATTGAAAAAAAGACGAGTTTCAGCACTTAAACCGCCAACCGCTGAATATACTTTTCTATAATGTAAATTGCATTGTGAGGAGGGCATGTCCATGAATGAAAATATGCTCCAGATGATGGGGAAATTGCAAAAATTCCAGGAAGATATGGCCAAAATGCAGATAGACCTCAAGGGAAAAAGCGTAGAGGCCGCTGCCGGCGAAGGAGCGGTATTAGTTACGGCCAACGGCCAGCAGCAAATCACGGCGGTTGTCATTACCCCGGAGGTGATGAGCGCCGAAAATGCCGGGCAGGTTCAGTCCTGGCTCATTGAAGCAATAAACGAAGCCCTGCGTAAAGCACAGGAACTGGCGAAATGCGAAATGGAAAAGCTTACCCAGGATATGAATTTGCCGAATATTCCCGGACTATTTGAAAGATAGCAGGAGGACAAAAAAATGGCTGATGAAAACTCCAAAACGACCCAAAACCAAAGTATTCACGCGACCGTGCTGCAGGTTCTAAATACGCCGTCCGGCGAAACCATGACCCCGCAAATGCTGCTAGGCCTTGTGGGCTTACTGGACCTGGCAGGCATATTGGACTATTTACAGGGTAACAGCCACGGTTTGCCCCTCGCCCTGAATGCCGGACCCGATCCGGATAAATTCCGGACAGATCCCCAGGCCGGCTCTGCGCAGGATCCCGCGGCTTCAAATAATGCCGCTCTATTAAATACCCTGATGTCTTTAGTCGGTAACAAAAATGGCAAAATCAACCCCAGTGTGCTCCCGCTGCTGATTAACATGCTCAGTACCAAATCCTCCGACCATCCCACGCCGCCCAAACAGGAAAGCCCCCCGGAAGAAACCCAAGACTAACGCGGCAGAAAAAAACACACACCCGCGGGTGTGTGTTTTTCCGATAAATAAGACAAATTCAAGCTGTCAGCCACAAGCGGACGACGGCTTTCCCGCCCCCGGCAGACTTGCACCCCGCTTTCCGCGTTGGCAGCCGGTTTTACCGCAAGACTGCTTACATCTACATCGGCATACCCGGATAGGGACGGAACGGCGGCGGTCCGCCCATCGGTCCGCCCATGACCGGACCAGCCATGCCCGGACACGGCATGCCTGGAGGCATCATACCGGGAGGCATGGGTTGGTACATGCCCGTATGATACATCTCCGCCCGCAGCGTGGCAATTTTACAGTCGACAATGTAATCGATCATTTTGTACAAAAAAGGATACTTTTTCATACATTTCTTCATATACATTTCATAAGCCGGATCTACCTGATACCCCCCGCATACGGGATCAAAAGGCTCATTTTTTTTGCAACGCATTGCCTATCTCCTCCCCAAAATTACATACTGCTTCCTGCTGTAGTCTATGCGCCGCCCAAAAAAATTGTGCCCCGGGATCACTTCCGCTTAACTGCCGCTCTGGTAACAATTGGACAGCTGCCGCCTTCCCCCTCCCCGTCCATCTCCGGCAGAAGAGGCTGACCCCCTTCCCCCGGGTACCTGGGCGCATGTACTACCGTAACACTGTTATAAATGAGTTCTTCCTCTCCGGCGCAACCGTCCGGCCGCGCATACTGGCGCTTAATCTCCACCCTTGGCACTACGATCGTTATTTCGTGCGGAATTTCCACCGGTTTTTGTCTCCGCACAGATACATGCAATTCGCCCAGCTGTAAGGTGACTATGTCACCCGGCGGACAGGCGCAATCTGTGTTTTCACATACAGGTGAACATCGCGGGGAAAATCTCGCCTGTACCTTCCGCAATAATTGCCACGGTGTGTATTTTTTTACTGTTTGCCAAAAGGTACCCATTACCACTCACCTTTTTCGCTTTTACTATATGGTATGCGAAAAAAAGCGGCAGGGATATCCATTATATAGAAACATTCAGTCCTTAGCTCTGTGCAGTGACGGCACTTCCCGGTAATATACCCAATATCCGTAGGGGTTATCTGATCCCGTGGGACGCCACTCGCCCACCTCACCCTTTAGTACAGGCCGGTCGGGCACACCGGGAAAGCCGAAAGCCACCCGTTCAATATTCTGGCCGCAGAGCCGGTAGCCGAACAGCAAAGGCGCTTTTGCTTGTACGCCGGGCTGCCGGACGGGCCACCAGTTGTCCGGAATATTCCTCTGACAGGCAAGCTGGTCCC
>DHRA01000060.1:8384-13711 GCA_002411145.1 Firmicutes bacterium UBA5324
ATCCCCGGCTGCTATCCCGCCGTTTCCGGGCCCGGCCGCCGCAAACCGCCAGTACCCCTTCCCGTTCCCCTTGCAGTCGGTACTGATTGGACCCATATCGATTTTACAGCCTGTATCCAGGATCATCCAGCCTTCATAAAAATAGGGCCACCCGTTGGGCGCTGTTCCCAAATAGCGCAGATTTTCCACAGAAAGGAGCACTTCGCCATATTGTTCGCCGATTTCCACGCAGGCGACTCCTTTGGCCGCCCGGCGCAGGTTACCGCGCACATCTTCCCTAACCGCCTGTAATGCCACGCGAAAATGCGTTTCACACTTGCCACCCTTGCCCATACTACACCTTCCTTCCTCCACAGCCCTCTTTTTTGCTATAGAATATGCTATTCCCCGCGCAAAGGTGTGGCCGCTCTGCAAAAATATCACATATCTTGCCGGTCACGCATATATTTATATAATATAAAATACAAGGAGGCTTACATATGTCTAAGGACGGACTGCATACATTACAGCCCACAGCACCTCTCCTGAAGCAGGCTCCCAGTGCCGCCGCCACGGTAAATACCGCCGCCTTCCCCGGCGAAATCTCCCTCACCCTGCGCCATGTCCCTCAACCCGAACATTTTGCCAAAAGCTGCGGCCGTGCCAACGGTAGTACATATATTGCCTACCTTATCAACAACTGTCTGAATACCAGGACCTGCCTGGGAACCGTTGAGAAACTGCGGCCGGGTACCTTTCAACTAATCACCGGGGAAATTCCCTTCGGCAATTGGGATCAGCTTGTTATTTCCCTCAGTAATGATGCGGCAACCCTGGGCTTGCCGCTCTTTACCCTGTCTTATAGTTTCAGCAACCCCGCTCTCGAGGAACGTTATACCGCTCTGCCCGCGGATTTCGGTCCTGCGGCCGTATGCCAAACCCCGGCGGGGACCTTCCTCCCGGCACAAAAACACCGGGAGGAAATCGCCCCTGTCCTCGCTGCACAGGAACCGTTTACCCCGGCGCCGGAGTCTCCCCAAACTCCATCAACCGGTCATGACAACAGGTTGGAAGACCTGCTTCTCCAGCCCGGGACCCCCTTGCCGGACGATGATATTCCCGGCTTCACTGCTTCCCGCGACACAAAGGCGGCAGCGCCGGCCGGCTCAAACCGTGAATCCCATCCCCAGCTGACAGAGCAAACCCTGTGTCCCCTGGAAATTGCCGAACTACCTAACCATAAGCTTTGGCTGGTAAATTACGAGGGTCAACAATTGGTCGGTTATGTTTACGATCCTGTCAGTCCCCGCAAACCCCTGTTCATCGTCCATGGCGTACCCGGTGCAAACAGCCGGCAGGCAAAGCCGCAGGATCAGGGTTATGATTACTGGATTGCCGATCCCAACGGCACAGAAGGCTTCTGGCTGCGTTACGTCAGCCCCTACGAAAACCTTATTGCCCATCCTTACCCGGTGAAATAACGAAAGCACCATGCGTTTAAAAAAAGCGGCATGGTGCTTTTTTCGGGTTTCCATAAATATTGGCTACACATATACTATAGTGAAATCTATTATGAAAGGAGCTTAACAGTATATGTATCCATATGACTACTATTCAGCCAATGACATGGATTATGGCATCGAGCAGGAAATGGAAGATCCGTCTTCATATCAATCTCAATTAATATGGTGGGGCGGCTTCCGTCCCTGGTGGGGCTTCCGCCCCTGGTGGGGTTTCCGTCCTTGGTGGGGCTTCCGTCCCTGGTGGGGCTGGGGGGGCCGCCGCTGGTTCTAAACGGTACTTCAAAGAAGGAGCTGTCGCAGACAGCTCCTTCTTTGGGGTATTCAGAATTCTAAATCCCCCCTAACTCCCCCGGTACATAAACGGAGAGGCGCATTCCACGCCTCTCTCCTGTTCCCTACTTTCCGTATTCCTCAATCAAAGCTACGAGTTCCTCTGTTTTCTCCTGCAGAAGCGCCTTGTCACCGCGGGCTTCCACATTTAAACGCAGTAACGGCTCCGTATTTGACATGCGTACATTAAAACGCCAATCCTTATATGCAACGCTTAAGCCGTCGGTGCGGTCCACCATTACACCTTCACCGGCCAGGTGGCGTTTTTCAATCTCCGCCATAACCTTAGCCGGATCTGCAATTGTACGATTAATTTCGCCGCTAATCGGATAAAGCCGCATTCTCTCCGCCACCAAGCCGGATAAAGGCTTGTTCAGGCGGCAAATACTCTCCGTTACCAGCAGCCAGGGAATCATCCCGCTGTCGCAATAGGCGAAGTCCTTAAAATAATGGTGCGCCGACATTTCTCCCCCATACGCCGCGTCTTCCAGACGCATGCGCTCTTTTATAAAAGCGTGCCCGGTTTTTGTTTGTACCGGAATACCGCCCAGGCTTTTCACGATATCGAGTGTATTCCAAATCAGACGCGGATCATGAATAATTCTGGCCCCCGGATACTTCCGCAGAAACGCCTCCGCGAGAAAACCCACCATGTAATAGCCTTCCACGAATTCGCCCCGTTCATCAAACAGGAAACAGCGGTCAAAATCTCCATCCCAGGCAATACCAAGGTCCGCGCCATTCTCCCGCACCACTTTTGCGGTGGCTTCCCGGTTTTCCGGCAGGATGGGATTAGGAATACCATTGGGAAAAGTGCCGTCGGGCTGATGATTGACTTTAATAAATTCAAAGGGCAATAAGCTTTCCAAAGCGTCAATAACCGGGCCTGCACAGCCGTTCCCCGCATTGACCACTATTTTCAACGGTTTGAGTATTGATGGATCAATATATGTAAGCAAGTGCTGGATGTATTCTTCCATTATATCCTGCAGAACCACTTGTCCCGGGGTATGCGCCGCACTGCCCAGTGATCCTGCAACCACACGGTCCTCGATTTCCCGCAGACCACTGTCGCCGCTTACCGGCTGTGAACCTTTGCGTACCAGCTTCATGCCGTTATAGTCCGCAGGGTTATGACTCGCCGTGACCATCACACCCCCATCCACACCGAGATGCGCGGTCGCAAAATAAACCTGTTCCGTACCGCAAAGACCGATATCGATAACATCCGCACCGGCATCGTTCATCCCCCGCATGAGTGACTCCGCCAAATCCTCGCTGGATAACCGTATATCGCGGCCCACCACAATCTCCTGCGCACCATACATATCCACAAAAACGCGGCCAATACGGTAGGCTGTTTCCTCGTTGAGCTCATCAGGCACCCTTCCCCGTATGTCATAGGCCTTAAAGGCGTTGCGCACGACCTTTACTTTCGAAGCCATTGCCCATCCTCCCGTCATATGTTTGAACCGGCTAGTCTAGCTGGTTCCCATATCAGCTAATATTATACCACGCAGGAAACTTGCGTCAAGGAAGGTCGGGTCCCAAAGTTGAAAAATTCCGCCAACGGGCATAAACTCCCACAGAATCCCTTTCAACCATATCTTTGCCAAGGACTTTCGACACATCCGGGAGCCCTTTGAAACTTACTGCCATCCCGGCAATCACGTACAAAACATGACGGTGCCGCCTACTTGCTCCAGACCGCAGTGCGGCGGCGTAGGGTGGACAATTCATTGCCCACGCGGGTCACCCGAACTTTGCAAAATCTATATATGCCGCCCCATCTGGAGGTCTGCGAAATTTTGTACTAGCCTTCCGTGCTTTCTGCCCGCTCTTTCCCGGTAAGCCGGCGGCATCCTTTAAACAGCCAAATAAAGAGAATCGCCGCACATACATCCAGTATAATATCGGCCAGCCGGCTGCTCCTGCCGGCCACAAAAAACTGATGTAATTCATCACTGGCCGCAAAAACCGCCGTAATCAGCACTCCCCGTTTCAGAGAACGCCCCGCAGCCAAATACAGGGAGATGCCCAGAAACCCAAAGGCAAAAATGTGCCCCAGCTTATGCAGCACATAATCCGGGTGCGGGCTGACCATATAAGAAAAAAAACCGCTCTTTCCAAAGCGTATCGTATGATTGCTAATCCAGATCAGCCAGCCCGGCGGCAGCTTTGCGCTATCATAGAGACTCAAATCAGGAATACCCGACGCCGCGAAGATGGCAGCCATGAGCAGGCCCGCAAAAATCCAATATATTCGGTTTTTCATGCCGGTACCTCAATGTTTATTTATTTATCCCTCATAGTATAACCGGATTAAGATCAAAAGTGCAATCTTTACCCCGGTAAAATAAGAGTTCCCGGGTAAACGGAGCACTCACGCCGGAGCGTGATACCTTCGCTCTACCCGGGAAGCCCGGTTGCTAAGGGGTAATGGATCTCTTTGCTTTTGCATAAAGCCACTTAATCTTATCATAAGCAATCCAATTCACAAAGTTCGAGCAGACCCTTATACAAAGAACATTTTGGTTTGTTTCATTTGAAAGGCCTGATCGTTCCGTTACTTTACAGTTAAAGTTTCATCATTTTGTTTATAAAAAGTGAATGTGCCTAATATTTTTTTATCATCAACTCTGACAACATTTCCTGTATAAGTAGGAGGATCGGCATCATAATTAACTACCCCTATAAATTTAGCTTGCTTATAACCACGTGGATGTTCAATCCATTCATCAGGAACTAAACTTAATGTGCCTTTAGGACGATCAAAAAAACCTTTTTTATATTCGCTACCTTTTACAATCTGACGACTTGAAGGATGAGGTGCAAAATAAAATATTGCCTTCACATTTCCCTTAGCATCAATACTAATAATATGTATAGACGCATTAATTGTAAACTTTTTTACAGTATAAATTCCATCCCAATACTCATAATTAGAATTAGCAGGCGGTTCCACTCCGGCTCCGGCAACACAGATGCTCGATGCAATGAAAATCATAAGAAAGGACAAAGTTAGTAATTTTCTCATATTGCCCTCCTTCAATTATCAAGCCTTACTTATTACGTACGATAACTAGATGAGATTTAACTGTCACCGCCACTAGAGTCTCCGATGCCTAAAAGACCACCACCCCCGACAATAACCCAAAGAAGAGAATCCTTGCCGGCCGGGTAATCGCATGTCGCTTGTATGCCTAATTCTTCAATGCAGGGTTTATTCCATTCTTTCACAATAGAATCGCTCCTTTCTGAAAAAAGTTCTAGGGAAGTATTCGCCGCAGAATATTTAGTACTACACGTTATCTATTTCCATAATATTACTTAATTATAAATATATTCCAATATTCTTTAAATGTCAAGCCTCCCAACAGGCTAAATCATCGACAATCAGCTATAGCTATCCGGTTTTTTCGCTTCTCGTCTGCTCCGACAAACGTGCCAGTGCATAAAAGCGACCTTTTTTATTTTGTATAAGTTCGTCATAGG
>DHRA01000060.1:14073-17052 GCA_002411145.1 Firmicutes bacterium UBA5324
GTAACGCCTCCCACATCTCCCCTTCGACTGAAGACGGACTGAGCCACAGCAGATTTTCCCTGATAGTAGCATTGGAAAGAAACGCATCCTGAGGAACATAGCCGATGGACTGCCGCCAGGGATACAGTCGGCCTGCCAGTGGGCTGCCATCGATTAAAATCTCACCCTGTTGGGGAGAAAGCAAACCAATGAGCAAATCCACCATGGTGCTCTTCCCGGAGCCGGATAACCCCACAAAGGCAATAGCCGTACCAGCGGGGATAGTAAGATTAATATTAGATACCGCATAGGAATCGCGGTTCTCCTGGTAATGGAAAGAAACGTCACGAAACTCAATGCTGCTCTGCAGCTTAATAGGCTTAGATTCTGCGGTATTGGGCAGATCTTCCTGGGCGGCGAGGCAGGATTGCTCCAGTTCACTGACAGCCTGAAAAGAGGGTATGACGTTAGACAGTTTTTGCAGTCCCTGTTGGATAGAAGAAATTTTCGGCCATAAACGCGCAGAGATTACGGCAATGATGATAAAATCCCATGAAGCGATCCTAAATACTTTAATGGCGACAAATACGAACAAACTGATAAAAACAGCCGCACCTACTTTGTACCAATAGTCTGTCAAAGTTTGCAGAACAATAAATCGGCGAAGGTTATCCTTTAGCATATTCTTAATTTCTATAAATCTAGACACTTGAGTATCTTCAATCCCGCAACTCTTCACTTCTTTAATACCGTTCAGACACTCGGTAAAATTATGAAATAAGCGTTTATTCAGAGCAAAATTATCTGACCCAAAACGGCGCGACTTTTTTGTAAATGATTGCAGAGTAAGAAATAGTAAGGTTGCACCGCCCAGCACGCACAAAGTCAAGCCGGGGGCAATCCAGAAGGCGATAACCACTTGTACCAGCGTCACAAGGGCAGTTACCAGCGTCTGCATAATTATACTAATACCTAAGTAAACGTTTGCCCTTTCCGTGATAATAACATTGGCAATATTTGAGCTCGGTTTGGATATAAGCATCTGCCACTCCGCGTTAACCACTGCTCTAAAAAGCTTAGAGACTAAAAAGACGCTATAATTCTGCTGGATATCGAAATTCAATAACGACTGCATGCGCTGCAGCCAAGCCTGTACAACATTGAGCGCAATATATAAGCATAAAATAAATAGCAGACTAATATCCATGCCGTTATATTGAAATAATTGCATCATTACATCAGGTAAGCCGCTGCCAGCGTGCCTGCCGGGTATTATTCCAGCCGCGTACAATAGGGGAATGATCATCAGAACACCGATACCTTCCATCATTCCAAGCCCAACCATCATCGCCACATTGACCACAAATTTCAAACGGGCTAAAGTGTATAATTCTTGAATGTAGCCAAGAACCAACTTCACGTTTCATCCCCCAATACGTCGTTACTTTTAGATACTACCCGCCGGTACTGGTATTATCCGCGAGTGATAACGGAATCCGACCGTAAAAATCTACTGAAAATAAGGCTACGGATAAGCATCCGAAAAGTATTATCCCTGACCGCATCGTCCCTTACAACGCTATACTTCGGTAATTCTGCTTTAATCCTGGCAATATCCAGATATTTCTTTTCCTTTTCTAGTGCTCCTATGGTCCCTATTTCGGCGAATAATTCAGGCCACTCACCCTGCAACCGTTGAGACCAGTCGGCACTCTGTATACCACGAGAATTCTCCTCAAGGCGTACCCTGTCAGGTAGAATTCCCGCCATTGCCCGCCGTAGTAAAAGCCGAGTTTTTCCATTGCGGACCCATTGACTATCAGGAACACTAAGACAAAATTCGATAACGCGCTTATCCATGGAAGGATCACGTATCGCCATGCAATGTGCAAGCGACATTTTAGTTGCAAATATGCCACTGTGGCTCCGAAAATTAGACTGAAAGAATTGTTTGCGCACCTCAAACGAATCCAGTCGTTCGATAGAGGACAGCTCAAAACCATACTTGGCAGAACGATCTATCAGAACGGATCGGGGGACAAAATCCGGGTTAACGGGAGAAAGAGAACATAGACCTCTGAACCAGTCAAGTTCGGCCCGCTGATAAATGAATTTTTGCACTGCAACAGGTAATAATTCGCTTAATAACTTCAGCAATGAATAATACGGTCGTCGACTACTCTTAGCAGCAGACCAAGCTTCCCGTAGCAAATGGAGATACTGCCCATCCCGGAGTAATGACAGTAGCATTGGTACAACTTCTCCCCATGAGATAGACAAATTGCCGGCTTGTCCGGTAAGCATAATACCGATACCCCGTTCCCGCGCAGAAGCTAGGATACTATCCATCCAGAATAAATTTTCAATAAATTTATACGGTTGCTCCAATATGGCGAAGAGCCTATCTGTATCGCTTAAACCATGCTTCCCTTCTGAACGACAATAAGTAACATCAATATTGCCTGCATATTGCCTCACTGCTTCAATGTACGGCGTTTCATCAGCTAAATATGGATCAGCCAGCCAGTTCCGGTAGCCGTGCATAGGAACCGCACTGAATGCTTGTAGTCTCTGGCCTCTCTTGGCAAGCTCCCGTGCTGCCATACACGCCACAGAGGTAGAGTCCAGTCCGCCGCTCATCATCACTCCCACCGGACGAATGCAGCGCAACCGGCACGAAACCGCCTTTTGGAAAACCTGCAGAAAAGCTTCCTCATATTCTCTGTCAGAATTCAATATCAATTGCGGCTGTCTTTCCACCTGCCAATAAACCTTTTTAACCAAACTGCCAGACCCGACCGTCAGACTGTGTCCGGCCCGCAGTAAATGGACTCCATGGTAAGGGGTCAGTTCGCCGTCTAATTGATGTAGAATTACCGGCACGGCTAAGAAGTCTGCCATCCATGTCTCATTATATGTCTTGCCAATGCCCGGCAAGGCTGTCAACGGTCTGATTAAGCTGGCAAAGGCAAAAAAGTCCGATGAAAAAGAATAATAAAG
>DHRA01000060.1:17227-18597 GCA_002411145.1 Firmicutes bacterium UBA5324
TCGGACAATTCCGGCCCCATTTTTGGTAAGCCTTAAGTATCAGAACACTATCCGGAGAACAGTCCCATAGAGAACGTTCAATGCCAAGATGTTTAAACAACTCTTGCCGATTGTCGATAATAGCGTCAGCCGTTATCGACAAATCTGCCGCCTCTTCAAAAAACGGAAGAGTTTCCTTGACCGACTCAGGGGTAATATGCTGGGTGTGACACCCCAAGAACACCATTTCCTCCTGCCAGATTCCGACTGCATCGGCGTGATAGACGCCCAATTGGCTCATCATCACAGAACCCATATCCCTTATATCCTCTTTGCTTGAACCACATACAATGCCGCACACCGCACTCATTGCTTCACCAACTTTCCTAATAGGAATACAAAAAGCCAACACCTGCCATCACTTCTCCGGCACAATGCCTAAAAAATTCGTCGCCGTTTTATTACAACTTTAAGCCGAAAAAAGAAAATTTGCCTCCGGGGGGATTTATTTACACTAACACTATATTTTTTAAGTAACTATTTTCTTACTTAGATAATACTTGGTTAACTAACAGTCTCAAGCCCTTGATCATCCATCCAGTCCCCATCGCTGATTCCAAATTTTTTATCACGCGCTGTCATATCAACGCATAATTCAATAGCCTGAGGCTTCACCCAGTTCTTTTTCACGGTCTCACCCCTATCTTTTCTCCCCCATCATCGACAATATATCAGCAAATTTTGCAACTATGGTGAACATGTCTCCACAACCGCCTGTCACTGCATAACGCCCTGAACGCAACCAAGCATGCGCTTCCAATGCGCTATTTTGATCTCTTGCCGCACCCAGATACAGCGTATTGTCAAGACGCCTATGACGGAGCAGAATCTTACCGGTTATGGCCTGAACTAAGCATTTGCTCTCCCACGGCGTATGACGGCTCATAATCTCTATTGCCCATCCCACCCGCCGAACAAAGACATAATCTCCCGGATCGCCATAAGGAGATTCAACCATATGTTGACCCAAATAAGGGGCGATATAGCGAAATGGTACAAATAGAATAATCAATCGCACAATTCCCAGCAGCGCCAACGTGTACAGCAATAACAACTGTTCTTGCCAAGAGCATTGAAAAAATTTCGCTACATGGCTAAGCAAGTTCAACAAGCCCCTGTTCATGCAGTGTATTGAGATACTCTAATACATCTTGGCGGCAGGTTGCTTCTTCCACATCGTATTCCTTCAGCAATGCCTCCACTACTTCCTGAACGGTATGCGGCTGCTCAATCAATTCCCAAATGCGGCTGCCGATTGCATCTAAACCGTAATATTTACCCTTTTCAATATTCAGCATGACTTTCTCTCCGTCCATATCGGCAGCTACAAG
>DHRA01000057.1:0-8666 GCA_002411145.1 Firmicutes bacterium UBA5324
GAGAATGGCGAGATAATTTTCTTGCAGCCAGGCGTGGAACTTTTTCATCCCTTTACCTCCGTCTTTCTTAAGCGTGTATTGTTAAAATACAAGGGACTGCTCCAAGCCATTTCCCCGTCTTCCTGCACTACGCGTACCCAGTAGGCATTCCGGCCGCTCACCGGTTCGCTGTCTTGCCAGAAGAAATTCACCGTATACGGTCCTGAAACTTTGGGCTGTAACCCAAGCAGATAGTATTGGCCTGCTCCCCCGCATTCCTTGCACAGCGGTCCGTTCCATATTTCCCCCAAAGTAACCCGGCTCTGTCCCTGCTCACTCGTATAATTAATGATCGTCTGCGGCGACCCTTTAATGTCGAGGATGAGACCGTCATGATCGCCTGACGTGGTTGAAATCCAGGACACATGATGATCACTCTGCTCTGTAATCCCTTGGCGGGGATGATCGAAAGCAAAAGTTCTTACTTCCTTAATAATCCCCCCCCTCAATGGAGATACGGCCGTTCCATGAGGTTTCCCTTCCCCTGCTTTTCACGCGGGCTCCACCCCATTCGATGCGGATCAGCCCAGGATCATAGTCTTCTTTCCTAAAGATCGCATGGGCATAGACAATCTCCCGGTTCCGCAGAATCTCCACCCTTTCAATAGGGCTTGTGCCAGTGGCCCGCACTTGAACAACCGGTGTGACATCGGATTCCCATGCGTCTCCCATTAGTTTTCCGTCTGCCGTGCCAACATATAGTCCGATCCGTTCACCGGTTGTTGCATAGGTATGCCTGGCCTTCAATGCGGCGAAAATCTCCTGGCGTGAGAGTACGGGAGCGTAAATCCC
Source organism: Firmicutes bacterium UBA5324 (assembly GCA_002411145.1). Lineage (GTDB taxonomy): Bacteria > Bacillota > Negativicutes > UBA11029 > UBA11029 > UBA11029. Next base: position 832 of record DHRA01000057.1, read on the forward strand.
TGCCAATCCCCCTCTCGTTCCAAAGGATTTTATCGTGGGATACGATCCGCCTGGCCGCCCCGTATGATCGTCACTTGCGCCGATAACACCGACTGTATAGCCATTTTCCAGCGCTTCATGCAATAACCATTCAAACCGTCCGTGAGCCGAACATATTTCCAGCACAGGCTCTAACTCTGCATTATGATATCTGCTGATATCACACCTTCTCCCACCGACGTGCGGGATAATTAAAACGTCTTTTCGTTTTGTAAAAACTCTATATAATTCATCCAGAGGATAACAATCCATGGATGCATCGCCTTTATCCGGAATGTGCCAATGACTTGACCGGTGAAGCGTACCGTCTTCATCCAGGAAATGCACATTACGGTCGCCGCCCGCGGGAGTATTGCCCGACCATTCATAGCCTAAAAAAGGAATAAAGCGTCCCGGGACATGAAATTTACGTAAAGCGTGTTTTACTTCCGCCCAACCCTCATTATGAAACTGAAAATCGTTCGGTTGATGGCCGACAAAATCAAGGCCGCTGCAGTCACGCGCATAGCGGAATGCTTCTTCCACGCTGCCCACACCTAAAGCATTATTGTATTGAGCATGCAAATCGCCCCAGAAATGCCGTAATGGCGCCGGTTCCGCATTAATGGTGATAATGTTGGATACGGTAGGCTGATGCGATAGATCTTCCCCGGTTATTTTAAATCTGTAAAGCCCCGGTTGCGTAAACCTATACCCTTCCAAACGGCAAGTTCCGCGATCTCCTTCCGAAAAACAATGGGATGGGGGCCCTACCCATTGTTGCCGGGGGTATTCAGCAATATGCTCATTATCCAGCCGCTCTACGGAAACTGATATCTTTCCCCGGAAAGTTTCCGCCGGATTTCCGTAGATATCCTCACACTTGACAACAAGCGAACCAAGTTGCTCTATGGTGCCTGTTGATGGTGACAAAGCCACCAAACGATATGGTTCCCCGGCGATAATCGGGATCACGATGTTGTGCTCCAGCCCAATCCAGGTGCCTGTTTCAAAACATTCTACTTCTATCAGCCAGTGAAAGTCCGATTCAACGAAACTTTGCACCAGATAACCTTTACTGCCTTGAGAGGTATCCCCTAAGGTAATATAAATCTGTTCCCCTTCAGCCAGTGAATCGTCTTTTATTTCAAATTCAAGGCATTTAAACCAAGGTCTCCATCCACCTTTGGGCAGAAAACTCATCGACACACTTGCCGCTGGATTCGAAGTAAACGCAGTAACGTAGTTATCTGCACCAGGGTCGGTATTCTGGGGAATACCCATATCCGAACACCAGCGAAACAGGAAGCGCATACGCCCTCCGTTATCCATGCCATAACGCCCGACAGTATAAGTAGTAGTCCAGGTATGATAACTGCCTGCCCTTACGGGGTGAAGCGGAGAAATCTCCGCTTTCCCGTACCAAGTTGCTTTATCCCTCATCGGCATTTTTTCCTTTCACCGCTTTGAGCTGAAAAAAGAGACTGGGATTTGGTTACTTTAGCCCGAGATTGTTAAGATATTTCTTTTCCACCAGCTCATTGACAGCAAAGTCTTTTTTGATCACATTGGTATCCTTAAGGAAGTTCTTGGTTTGCGTCAGTGTCTGTAGATCAGCATCTGTAAACTGCAGATCCCAATCAATGGTCTTAATTGATTTGGCAAGGGCTTCCACCGGTATTTTACTTTCTTTGGCAATGAGGGCCAAGGCTTCGTCGGGATGATTTTTCAGGTAGTCGGCAGCCTTCTGATGGACTTTTAGAAACCGTTCGATTAGATCGGGATTTTTTTGACCAAATTCATTTCTCGCCAAATAAACCCCCACTGTCCGGATAACATTCTGGGAAGTTGCCAGCACCTTGCCGGCCTTGGCCAGTTCAATATTGGCCACAAAAGGCTGCCACGTGGCGACTGCATCGACATTTCCGGTCTCAAGGGCGGTCTTGTGGTCTGATGTAGGCATGTTCACTATATTCACATCACTGTTTGTAAGCCCGTTTTGCTGCAGGAGCAACATGAAAAACAAGTGCGCGCCGGATCCTACCTGCATAGCCACTTTTTTGCCTTTCAGATCTTTCACGGAATTAACCGCAGAATCCGGGCGAATAAGCACGCCGTAATAAAAATCATCGGAGTATGCCCGACCGACCGCCTTCACATCGATGCCGGTGGCCCGGGCGGACAGCGCGGGCAGGGGACCTAAATTAGCAATATCAAGCCGGTCCCCGGCCAAAGCCTCATTCATGGGCGGACCGGCGAGAAACAAATTATAATCCACCGCCGTCCCATCCTTGGAAAATTCCTCTTCAAAAAAGCCCTTGGCTTTCGCCAGGATAGTCAGTGAACTGCTGGCTTGATAGCCGATACGGATTACCCGCTTTTCCTGGGCGGCACTCTTTTCCGCATTTTTCTGACCGCAGCCTGCGGCGGTAATACCGAGCAATAAGATCAGCATAAACGCCAGTACTTTCTTTTTCATAAATTAGCCTCCTCATAAAATTTTTCTTTTTGGTCCGGATATATCATCATCCGGCCCCAACATGCCGGACAGGGTTGCATCAATTGACGTGATTGCCGTCGCCGGGCGTACAAGAAAAGGCAAACCCATTCGTCACGAATAAAGTTTGCCTTCAGTTCCTCTGATCAGCGCTGTATTTATTTGACCGGTCCATGTTAAATCTATCCCTGCATTTCGTACGGATTATAACAGCCTTCCCAAATCCGAATCGGGATGATTGCCGCAGCGGCGGTAATCGTCATGGTCAATAGGCAAATTATACTTTTTCCGCAGTTCATGCAAGCCTGCCGCCAGTCGTACGTAGTAGTCCAGGGAAGCATTTTTCTGTCCCCGCAGATAGGAGCCGGGCCTTGGTACCCACACCGTGTAGACGGTACTCACGCCATGGGACGCTAAATCTTCGGCCTCTTCCAGCACAGCCTTCAGTGCCTCGTCTTCGTCGGTAAAGCCATGGGGTTTGGCTAACTCGACACCGGCGACGATGCATGTATTCACATAACCCCTGTCGAAGATATCCACTGCGCGAATCAAGCGCTGCTTCCATTCCCGGTATCCAACCCACCGGGCCTTTCCGGGGCAAATCCATGCGAACAGTTTTTCATTCAACACTTCAATATCCGGCGTGTAACTCAAAATCCCGGTTTGCTCATAAATCCGGGCCAGCTGTTTTTCCGTAAAGGCGGTGGAGATCAATTGACTGGGAAACTTGGCCGTCTTAAAGTTCTCGCCCACTGCCTGGAGAATTTCGATGTAATAATCAACCTCGGTATCAAAAGGTACCCCGCCATGGAAGTCCGAGCCGGAAGTCAGGCAAATAGCGGTAAAACGCCCCGGCTCTTTTAACGCCTCCTTAATAGTTTCCGCCACATCACGCGGTTTTAATTTCGGCGGAAGATCGAGTTCCGACTTCTGTTGCTTCAAATTGTTCACGATATCGCAGAACAGGCACCCCTGGTTATCGCTCCAGAAATGGCAATACCGGCTGGGCATGATATAAATCCTTTGCGGCCGGGCGCTGGCCACATGACTCATGGGAACCCCGGTACTGGTGGTCAGATTATAATAATCGGGCTTCGTCCAATATTCAATCTCTTCAATTTCCTGGCCCTTATCCAATAAAACCAGTCTCCCGTCGCACAGATCAACAATATAAGGATTTTCCTCCAGCGGTGTCGGGCTGGTAAGGACTGAAGTCCCGTCGCGTAGAATAAAGGCTTCCGGTCGATGGGTCAGAATACCGTCACGGGTTCCAAAGATATGCGTCCCGGCAAGTTGATGAATGGCGGGATCGGCCACACTCAAAGCGCGGTCGGTATAATAGACACCCCGGCGCTGAATATCGGTCTTTAACATGACCAACCGGGGAAATTGCGGGTATTTGGCCGCAACCTCCTCAAAACTCAGTTCGGAAGGTTGTTGTTTCAAAGCGAACGACATGGTGTATCCATCCTTTTTTAGTTTTTTAAGCCGGCTCATTTTGCCAGGCGATCAAGGTGCTTAAAGTATGGGTGGCTTGCTTCTTCCTGCCGGCGCCGGACCGGGAAGCTCTGATCAATGATGTTCTCCGGCTCAATTACCCACACCGCCGCCAAATCGGCATCGTCGCATTGCTCCCGGATCTGCTGATAATACTTCCGGAAAAGGGGTCCGCTTACGATGGCCTTCACAGGTTTGCCTTTGATCTGATAGCTTTCGCCATTTGCCCCGGCCACCGCCACGGCCACCGCCCGGTTAAACCAGATGCTGCGCACCATATTCTTATTTGTCCGGGATGACTCCAGCAATTCCAGATAGATTAACCGGTGCTGCTCATCCAGCCGCAGCGAATCTTTCACCACGGCATGGGGGGCGCCCTCTTCATCGGTTGTAACCAGGATTTTTACCGTATCTGCTTTACCCAGTAGCGCGGCGAGTTTTTCAGTAATATCAACAGCCATATTCCGCCTCCGTTATTTATTTTAATTTGCACTATTCAGGGGTCATACATCTCGATTACAAAAAAAAACGGCAAACTTACCTTTAGCGGTAAGTTTGCCTCTGGTTTTCCAGTTAGCCAAATATCCGTTTAAGCATATGTATTTTAAATTATTGTATCGTAATACCTTAACTATGTCAATAATTGTGTGAGTTCCTTTAAAAAGATTCGTATATCACAATCTCAGATAAAGGTTTACGCGCCGTATCATGCCGCTCCGGAGATTTGGCTTCACCCGCCGCGTAGCCAAGACACAGAATATTTACCGGCGCCAGATTATCCGGCAACTTGAATTCCTGCCGGATAATTGCGGGATCGAAATGGCAGATCCAGAGAGTGCCCAAGCCTAGTTCAGTGGCCTGCAGCAGCATATGATCAGTCACAATGGCGGCGTCGATATCCACGCTGTTTTTGCCGTCGTAGGACCTCACCCAGGCCGCTTCTTTGTCCCCGCAGACAATGATCGCCAGCGGCGCCCCATAAATCCTTGCCCCCTTTTGCAATTTTTCCAGCCCCGTGGCTTCCCGAATGACAAGCAGTTTTACGGGTTGATTATTCTTGGCGCTGGGGGCGACTCGCCCCGCCTCCAGAATCTTGGCCAGTTTTTCCTCTTCAACTTTTCCGTCCGCATACTGCCGCACAGAATAACGTTGTTTTGCCAGTGCCAAAATACCCATCATCACTCATCCTTTCAATATTGATTTTTCAAGGAAAGCTTGGCATTCCTTCCATAAACAAAAGACAAGTCTTCTCATAAAAGGAAAAACTTGTCTCTGGTTTCCAGTCAACAAAGCCTATTTGTTTGTCGCGATTTACCGCCATGTTTTTTTAAGTTAAGGTTAGTACGATTTTCCCCCATTGTCAAGGACCGTGTTGATAATTTTTATCATTGATGTTTCTGATAAATTGATGTTTCCGGGTAAAAAACCCGTAAAAAAATTGATGAGATCCAGGCGATAATATGGTATGATAAGACAACTGATTAGCGAAAGCTAAAGGTAACCATTACAGGGAAATCCCTTGGCCGTAAATGCCGGAACCGGCTGTTGCCGGTGACATCTTCCACTCAACTGCATAGCTTAACTGAGCTGCTGATCAGAATTAATGAAGGCCGGTTATGTCCGTTCGGACGCCGGCCTTTTTTTACTTTAACCTTTAGCGTCCCATTTTAGCATTACACCTGAAAGGAGAACATCATGATCACCAACGCTTTACGCCAGTTTTTTTCCACGCTGCATCGCTTACTGGCTGTATTTCTGTTTCTGTCCCTTTGGGAAATATTGCCCCGGTCAGGCATTGTGGACCCCTTCTTTCTCCCGCCTTTATCAAAGGTTATCGCGACCATTTTCAAAATGGCCCAAACCGGTGAGCTGATCCAACACCTGGCCGCCAGCCTGCGACGCACCCTCACCGGGTTCTCCCTGGGACTTTCCGTTTCCGTACCCCTTGGTCTGCTTATTGGCTGGTTCAGCCGGGTGGAACGCTTCGCCGATCCGCTGCTGCAGGCTTTCCGCCAGACTTCCGCCCTGGCGCTGTTTCCGGTGTTTATCCTCTTTTTCGGCATTGGCGAAGCCTCGAAATCAGCCATCATCTTCTGGGGCGTCCAGTGGCCGATTCTGCTCAATACGATTTCCGGCGTGAAAAATGTTGATCCGCTGCTGATTAAATCAGCCCGTTCCATGGGCGCATCCCGACTGGTTATTTTTTTGAAAGTCATCCTGCCGGCGGCTCTGCCCTCGATCTTCACCGGCGCCCGTTTGAGCGCCACCGCGGCCGTTCTGCTGTTAATCGCCGCGGAAATGGTGGGCGCCAAAGCCGGTCTTGGCTTCCTGATCTTCGATGCCCAGCAAAAATTCCAAATCCCCCGCATGTACGCCGCCATCCTGCTGATGTCGGTCATTGGCTATTGCGCCAACTACACCCTGGTCTCCCTGGAGAAAAAGTACAGCGCCTGGAAAGAAGGTCTGCCCACCGGAGATTGAGCGACGGTTGACATTCTCAGGGCCCGAATATTATGATATGGAAGAATAATACTTTATTGCGCAAAGGTGGTTGAAGTAATTGACTTCACATGATTTTGACCAATGGATTGACCGCAGGCAGACCGGCAGTTTGAAATGGGATGACGCCGCTGTCCTGTTTGACAGCGCAGACGTACTGCCGCTATGGGTGGCCGATACGGACTTCCCCGCACCGCCGCCGGTGCTGGAAGCCATCCGCCAACGGGTCGAGCACGGTATTTTAGGCTACCCTTCCCCCCGTTTTCTCGCTTTTGACGCTTTGGCCGGCTGGCTGCAAAAACGCCATGGCTGGCAAACCGATACCTCCTGGATGGTTAGTACCCCCGGCGTGGTCACGGCTATTTCCGTCGCCGTACAGACCTTGAGCCAACCCGGCGACAAAATCATCATTCAACCGCCGGTCTACCCTCCGTTCTTCTCTTCCGTACAGCGTAACGGCCGCACCTTGGTGGAAAACCCGCTCATCCTGGAAAACGGCCGTTATCGTATGGATTTCGACGACTTAGCCCGTAAAGCCGCCGGCGCACGCATGCTTGTCCTCTGCAGTCCCCACAACCCGGTAGGCCGGGTATGGTCTGCCGCAGAACTGAAAACACTGGCCGACATCTGCCTGGCCAACGATTTGATCATCCTCACCGACGAAATTCACGGCGACCTGATTTACCCCGGCCACCGTCATATCCCACTGGCGACCCTGGACGACGCTGTGGCCAAACACACCGTTACCTTTGTGGCCCCCAGCAAAACCTTCAACACGGCCGGGCTGTATACCTCAACCGTCGTCATCCCCGACGCCGCGCTGCGCAAGGATTTTGCCACCGGCATTCAAACCCTCAGCATCGGTAAAAGCAATATCTTCGGTATTGCCGCCATGGAAGCCGCCTATCTGCACGGTGAACCCTGGCTGGCTCAACTGCTCCCCTATCTGAAGGGCAATGCTGATTACCTGGCGGAAGCCCTCAACCACCAAACCCCCAACATCAAAGTACAGGTCCCGGAAGGGACTTATCTGGCCTGGCTGGACTGCCGGGATCTCGGTCTCACCCCGGAAAACCTGGCGTCCTTTTTCGCGCAAGAGGCCAAAGTGGGGCTTAACAACGGCGCCTCCTTTGGCAGTGAGGGCGTTGGCTTTATGCGGCTGAATTTCGGGTGTGCCCGCCCGCTGCTCAAAGAGGCCGTGGCACGCATCGCCCAAGCCTATGCGGCCCGCGGCTTTTAACCACGGCAGTTAAGAAAACCGCCGCACGGCTTTCGGGCATGGAAACAGGATGGGGATTCCCGGCATACATACAGGGACGACGAT
>DHRA01000057.1:8794-25646 GCA_002411145.1 Firmicutes bacterium UBA5324
ATCGTCGTCCCTGTATGTATGCCTTCCTTTGCGCAAACTACCCGGTCAAACCGTTCCTGTGGGCAAAAGCAATAAGCTGCATACGGTTTTGCAGATGAAGCTTAGCCAGGATATTGCGCAAATGATTCTTCACCGTGCTTTCACTGATATAGAGCTTTTCCCGGATTTCCTGATTGCTCAACCCTTGACTGATCAGCTGCAGCACCTCCTTTTCCCTCTCCGATAACCTGTTTTCGACTGTATTAAGCTTCCGGACGGAAAACTCCTGCAGAATCTTCACCGCCAAATCCCGGGAAATAGGCGCCTCTCCCTGGACAATGCTGAGAAGATAGTCCAACCAATGTTCCGGCTGCATGTTTTTTAATAAATAACCCTGTGCGCCCATTTTAATGGCTTCAAAAAAATCCTGCGCATCATCGGAGACACTTAAAATCACGATTTTTACCTGGGGCATTTCCTTTTTAATCAGGCGGGTGGCTTCCAAGCCGTTCACGCCCGGCATCCGGATATCCATCAGGATAAGCTCCGGCCGCAATGTTCTGGCTTTTTCCAGAGCTTCCTGACCGTTTGTCGCTTCCCCGGCTATGACAAACCCGGGATGGGCGGACAGAATACTGCCAATACCCTTCCGGGATAACAAATGATCATCCACCACCAACACCTTAACGCTCATCGGCGTATCCCCCCTCCTGCAAGTTTAAGCTGACGACTACCCTGGTTCCCTGACCGGGAGCACTTTCTAACTCAAAGTCTGCGCCCATGGCGCGAACATCATCCGCCAGCATTTTGAAACCGAAAGATGACCTTTTTGTTTTTAAGCTGTCGGTATTAAAGCCTTTCCCGTCATCAGAAATAACCATGGAAAACCGACGGCCGTCCTCACTAAGCTTGACCAGCACCCGCTCCGCCCCCGCATGTTTACGGATGTTTAACAAAAGTTCCTGAAATACGTGCACTAATTTGTTCTTCACCTGGCTGTTGAGCTTCGTATTTATTTCACCGTCAACACGAAAGTCCACTTTGGCGCCGTATGCTTTCTGATAATTATCAATTCTGGCCTTTAGCGCAGCCACCAGGTCCCGGTTATCCTGCGCCACTCTTTTTAAAGCGAAAATATGCTGCCGGACATCCGCGTCCGTGATTTTTATCGCCTCCTGCAACTCCCGGATTTCGTCCAGCGGTTCCCGCCGCTGCAAGAGCGCAGTTTCAATTTCCCGGGCTTTAATATTCAGGAAAAACAGCGCTTGGGAAATACCGTCATGAATTTCACGGGCAATCCTGTCCCGTTCCTGTAACACGACAGTCTCTTCTTTTTCTTTCTGCAATTTATGATAGAGATTTTCCAATACGGCGGATACCCCATGGGAATATAAATAAAACAATCCGCCGGTTACGCCGGCAACCATCAGGTTGCCCCAGCCCATATACATGTCGGCCATAAAATGATGCCGGACAAATTCAAATACGCCGATGAATAATGCGGGCACCAACGCGGAAATCCATTTCATCCTTTTTATATCCATCACACAGCCCCTTAAATAAACCTGCAGCTACAAAAAAGAAGACATAAATCCATAAAAGATTCATGTCTCCAGCTTATCCGGTCAACACGTACACTTTGTGTGCCTCTGTTTTTTAAAATTGTATTATTTAACATCTGCCATGTCAAGAGGAAGATCCCTGACTTGCCCTCCCCCGCATAGTGCTTTCGGGTACATGAAATAGTACTTTTGGACAGTAGACAATGCCTGAAGCCAGGCTTCATAATGGAAGTAACTTGTTAATTCTGTATACATCCCGGTTGATTAGGGAACTAAAGGCCAGGTGCAGCCCTGCTTGGGAACACCCGGCCTTTAGTAGTCTGACGGATGAACGTCGGATTTTCGCATGAAAAATTATACGGAGGTATGAAAGGATGAGCCGTTTTTCGCAAACCGCTAATGTTCTCCCGAAAAAAAAGTTACCCGCCCTTTTCTTTTCTTCCCTGGTTTTGCTGGGCGGTACGGCAGTTGCCGCCGAAGATAAGCAGGAGGACTTTTATACTTTGCCGGAGGTAGTCGTCACCGCCCCTGCCGCCACTGATCCCCTGACCGTGGAAACCGATCCGAAAGCGCCGCGCCAGCCGGTTCCGGCGGCGGACGGAGGAGGATATCTGAAAAATATCCCCGGCTTTTCGGCTACCCGCAAGGGTGGTACCGCCGGTGATCCTTTATTCCGGGGACTGGGCGGCACCCGCCTCAATGTTCTGCTTGACGGCACCTATTTGCAGGGAGGCTGCGGAGGCAGAATGGACCCGCCTACGGCCTACGTCTTTCCCGAATCCTACGATAAAATTAAAATCCTTAAGGGTCCGGAATCCGTGCTTTATGGCGGCGGCGATATAGCCGGCACGGTTTTGTTCGAACGAGCGACCCTCCCCTTCACCAAACCGGAGTTGCGGGGCAACAGCAGCCTTTTTAGGGGTAGTTTCGGCCGCCATGATGAACTGCTGGATGTGACCGCCGGTGATAAAAAGGGTTATGCGCGTATCATAAAAACAAGGTCCCACGCCGATAATTACCGGGACGGAGACGGCCGTGAAGTGCATTCATTTTACACCCGCGAAAGTCTGACCGGCATTCTGGGCTGGACGCCCGATGTGGACACCCTTTATGAGTTTGCCATCGACACCAGTACCGCCGAAGCCGCCTACGCCGATCGCAGCGTGGATGGAGCCAAGTTTGACCGCAGGGATTACCGTTTTAAATATGAGAAGAAAAATATTTCCCCCTTCGTGCGTAAACTTGAATTTAATGCCTATCATAACTACATCGATCATGTCATGGATAACTATTCCCTGCGCGCCCTATCCGGGATGATGGCGATGCCGATGGCCATGAATCCCGACCGGACCACCGTCGGCGGACGCCTGGCGGTCCAACTTGCCTTTGACTCCAAAACCGAGGCGACAGTCGGGCTGGACTATCAGAAAAATAAACATACCGGACGGATGGGCGGCGCCAATTACCCGTCCCTTCACCGCACGCCCGACATGACCTTCACGAATTACGGCCTCTTCGGGGAAGTACGGCGTACGCTTGATACCCGGAGCCGGCTGTTGGGCGGGCTGCGCACCGATTCTTTGGACGTGGAAAACGAAAAAACGGGGCAAATCGCCAGCGACCACAACCGGACCTACGGAGCTTTCCTCCGTTACGAACACGACGCTGCCAAGGCCCCGGTCACAAGCTATATCGGCATCGGCCACGCGGAAAGGCCCGCCGACTGGTGGGAGCGTAATAAAGCATTCAGCCTGGAGCCGGAAAAAAGCACCCAATTGGATGCCGGCTTCCTTTACCGCAGCAAAAAATTGAAAGCCAGTCTTTCCCTGTTTGCGGGAAACATCGCGGATTTCATTTTAATCACGTCCCACGGCACTTCCGCCCGGAACATCAATGCCTCCTTCCATGGGGGTGAAGCCGAGCTTACGTATGCTTTAGCCGGTCACTGGACCGCCACCGCAACCCTCGCTTATACCCATGGCACCAACAAATCGGATCATGGACCCTTGCCACAGATCCCGCCCCTGGAAGGAACACTGGGCCTGCAATATGATAACGGAAAATTCGGCGCCGGACTGTTGTGGCGGGGTGTGCAGGCGCAAAACCGCGTCGATATCGGCAACGGCAACGAGATTGGCACCGATATCGGCCCGACCGCCGGCTTCAGCGTATTTTCCGCCCATCTGTCCTACCGTCCCGCCAAAGACCTGCTCCTCGCCGCGGGAGTTGACAACATTTTCAATAAAACCTATGCCGAATACGTCAGCAGGCCCGCCGTCTCCGTTCCCGGCTTTCCCCCGGCGACTATCCGGGTCAACGAACCGGGCCGCAATATCTGGGTAAAAGCAAGCTATCTCTTTTAGGTGAAAGAGGACATCAGCCGCTTGCCTTAAAGTGCTGTAATTTTCTCAACCGGTCGGCAGCGCCTTGCAATGTATCGATGCCCTTGCAGAAGCAAAAGCGCACAAACAGATGGGCATCCGGATTGTCGGGGCAGAAAAAGCTGGAGCCGGGCACGGGTGCCACACCGATTTCCCTGGTCAGGTAATGGGCGAAACGGACATCGTCATCCCAGCCAAAGGGCCGGATGTCAGCCATGATATAATAGGCGCCCGCCGGTTTCGTGCACTGAAAGCCCGCCTCTGCCAGCGCATTATATAATAATTCCCTGCGTGCCGCATAAAACGCCGCCAGTTCCCGGTAATAATCCTTTGCGAATTTTAAGGCTGAGGCCGCCGCCACTTGCAGGGGAGCCGCCGCGCCCACCGTAAGAAAATCGTGCACCTTACGGACAGACCGGGAAATCTCCGCCGACGCAATGACATAACCAATCCGCCATCCTGTGACGCTGTAGGTTTTCGAAATGCTGTTTACCACCATGGTGCGCCCGGCCATTCCGGGCAAGGTCCAAACAGGCACGTGTGCCGCGCCGTCATACAGGATATGCTCATAGATTTCATCCGTAATCGCCAGAACATCATATTTAGTGCATAATTCCGCGATTAATAGCAGTTCCTCCCGGGAGAAAACCTTGCCGGTGGGATTATGCGGTGTGTTAATAATGATGGCCCGGGTACGGTTGGAAAAAGCGGCAGCCAATTCGTCCAAGTCCAAATGAAAATCCGGCGCATGCAAACGGACATATTTCGGTATGGCGCCGCAAAGTATCACATCGGCGCCGTAATTTTCGTAGAAAGGGTCAAAGACAATCACTTCCTCCCCCGGGTTTACCGTGGCCAACAGGGATGCGATCATCCCCTCCGTGGATCCGCAGCATACGGTAATCTGTTGCTCGGGATCAATTTCCACGCCATAATCCCGTTTTACTTTCCAGGCAATGGCCTCCCGTAATGCTTTGGTACCCCACGTGACGGCATACTGATTGTGATCGGCCAGAATGGCCTCAACCGCGGCCTGTTTGATGGCCGAAGGCGCGGGAAAATCGGGAAATCCCTGGGCCAGATTTATCGCGCCGTGGGCGGCGGCGACCCGTGACATTTCGCGAATAACCGACTCCGTAAAATGACTGGCCTTTTCTGATCCGTAATTTGCCAAGCGGCTCATGATAACCATCCCCTCAATATAATGTTCTTGACTTCGCTTCGTTCGGCAAGGTCTTAAATAACGCCCTCAGCAAAATAAAGCAAAAGAAGGCTAAGGATATATCCTTGGCCTTCAGTCTTCTGATCAGCAATTTATGACCTCTATATGAAAAATTATATTATCATGTTAGCACATCGGAAATATAATTTCAATGAATTTCCGGCTCAATACCTTGTCAGCCGCCTCAGGCAGCGTATTTTTTCACGATAGCAAATCCAACATATGGACCAGCTTATTTACATCTATGATTTCAATATACCGCTTACCTACCTGGATAATCCCGTTTTCTTTAAACTGCCCTAAAGCCGTTGTCACTGTCTGTCGACACGTACCAATCATACTGGCCATGTCTTGATGTGTTAATCCCACATCAATTCTGAGCCTTTCCTCACCCGGACGCCCCGCAGTACGGGCCAAATCCATCAGCAACCACGCCAAACGCCGATTAACTTCCATCGACGTCAAATTCGCAATGGCAATTTCCGCATTGCACAAACGCTGGCCAAGCAGCGTAGCCACTTGGACCGCCCAGCGGGGGCGCGCATAAAGCATTTTTACAAAAGTCTCCCCCTCCATGCGCCACAGTTTACACTTTTCAATCGTTTCCGCAAAAACGCAGCGATATCTCACGTTCAATACACCGGCTATACCGATTAGATCGCCGGGTTTGCGTACTGATATGGTAGTCACTCTCCCCAAACTTGTGCTGCGATAGATTTTCACATGCCCTGTTTCAATAAAGTAGACATACTCCGAGCACTCCTCCTCCCCATAAACCAGATAACCTGCCTCTGTCTGCATCGGGTGGGCTAAAGCCTTGAATTCCGCAATCTCATCGGATAACAGGCTGTGCCTTAACGTCGCTTCCGGCTTTTTCAAAGGATCAATTCCCCCTCCCTGCTAATTTCTTAAGCAGTTTTACTCCTGCATATCAGCAAAGCCTCCATTGTTGCCCAGGTAAAGAGGGCGGCATTTTTCGCCGCCTCATTGAGCCGGATTCTTGTCTCTGAGGTTCCGTTGGTTTCGGCGATGGGCTGGTCAGAGGTGAGCAGCTTAATCCTTTCTTCGGTGACAGACCGCTCATGAGCATCGTCGGAGATGCCGCGAATCACCAAAAAAGGCACCCGGTTGGTCCAAGCTACCTGTGCAAAGGCTGCCCCTTCCGTCTCTACAGCCAAAGCCCCAAAATCTTTTTCGATTTCGGCCCGCTTTACGCCCGAGAATATTACCTGATCCCCCGTTGCAATGACTCCTTCCCGGATGTTAAACCGTCTGTCTTCCACCGATAATTTATCTGAAGCCTTCCTCGCCGCCAGCATTAGTTGGTGGTCGCTGCAAAATTGATTAATTCTTCCCCACGGCACTTTCTCTGCATCGGAAAAAGGCGCGGCAATCCGCGGACCACACGGAATAAACGCGTGAGGTTTACCGTACAAAAATCCGGCGTCATGGTGAATCAAAGTTGAGCCGATTACGATGTCTCCTACAGTCAACTCAGGGTTGAGCGCTCCGGCAACCCCGGTAAAAAAGACGGCCTTAGGACCGTGTACACTGATCAGAGCTTGGGTCGCCGCAGCTGCGCTGGTCTTTTGGGTTCCGGTTACGCCTAAAATAAGCCTGTGCCCTTCATAATCACCCTGATAGAACACCCCCACCGGAGAGTCGATCCGCTGCACCTGTTTGATCTTATCCAATAAAGGCTCAACCTCGGCCCCCAGAGCCCCTAATACGCCAAGCGTCATATTCTTCTCCTCCTAGAGTGCAATTTCATGACAGAGAGACTTGTTTACTTACAGAGCGTAAAGAAGCTCTTGCCTTTTGGGCAAGAGCCTCCGTTCGTTTACCGGTCAGCCTGTTATTTTAACCGCTTTTTAAGCAGTTTTCTCCTTAAACAACGGTAATAATTCGCCTTCAATTTTGTAGATATCATGGCACAAAGTGGTAGGCGCCGCTGCGCAGTCGTACAACTGTTCATAGGTAAAACCGGCTTTCTTGAAGATCGCGGCAATTTTTTTGGCCAGGTCAAAATGCCACGCAGGTTCAGGACTGCGGTGTCCTTCCAGTTGGGAACCGGGATTGGGGCACCAGGCGCCGGCAAAGCACACTACTCCTTTGGAAGCCAGGTATTCTACCCCTTCCAGGGTTGATTTCCTTGGTTCGATGCCGCCTACGATGTTAGACCTGACACGACCATGGCCAAAAACCTCCACCGCATATGCAAGGGCTTTAACCCAGTGGTCCCAGCCGCCGCATTGGGCCTCTTTGCCCGGGCAAATGGCCTTAAAGATATTCTTATCCCAAAATTCGATATTCATGGCAATGGTCCGGTAGCCTGCTTCTTTGTACTTATCGATGACGTCAAGATCCAAGGGAGCGCCGATGACACCTGTCCCGTTAAAATCAGCCAAACCGGTATGTTCCTTAATGGCCTCGGCGACATCAATATAATAGTCAACCTCTCTGCGCTCGGGTATAAAGCCGCCGGAAATGGTAATGTGCCTGGCGCCTTCTTTGTAGGCGGCAGCCGCAGTTTCACCGATTTGCCCGGGACTCTTCCAGTAAATCCCCTCTTTTTCGGCATAGGTGTCTTTCGTGGCATTAATATTGCAGTACAAGCAGTCCAGATCTTTTTCCTTCAGGGAACACTCATTGCTGTAAGCGACAAAGATCGTACCTTCCCTGTTATACGTGGCTACCTGGGACATTTCCGCACCGTCGGATGTTTTCAGGTCATAGTACCGGGGACGGGTTAAAAACTCGATGGGGAAAAGTTCCTGGCCCTTATCCGTCAAATAATATTTCCCCTCGGCATAGTGAATTGCATATTGGGACCGGGTATCCCAGCGGAAAGGCAGCTTCAGCCCGCCGGGCGAGGTAAATCCTACGGGAAAATCGATCCCCACATGGGGGTGATGGTCCATCTCAAACAAGACATGGACCTGTTCCTGATACTTGCCGCCCAGATCAAGATTCTGAAAAATAATCGGGTTGACATTGATGCCCTCCACCAAGATGGCATTTTTGATTTCCAGTTCTTTGTAGAGTTGTTTTTTCAGGTCACTCATCTTTTATTCCTCCCTGGTTAAATAAATTTTTTATAAGTATTCAGGCGTCAGGAGCGCAAATGCAGAACGAAGGTTTAACGTCTCGGGATATTCTGCATGTCTGAATAGTAACGGATGCTATATTTTCGCCGGATCATAGGTTAATTTCTGCGGTAGAGCCTGTTTCAGAGGTTCAACCACAATTTTGTCTTTCAATACAAAGTCGCCTTTAATCAGCCTGGCTTTGGCCGCATATTCATAAACGTCTTTCAATTGCTGAACATCTTCCGCGGTTAAGCGAATATCGTAAGTAAGGTCCTGGATATCCCTCACTACGGCTTCTTTCGACAGCTTTAAGGCTTTATAAGCAATTTCACCGGTTTCTTCCGGGTGTTCATTAATCCATTGGGAAGCTTCATCAAGGGCCAGGAGAATGCGTTTGGCTGCTTCCGGTTTTTCCGTTAACAGTTTTTCCTTCACCACCAGGAAACCCCGGGGCGCAAAGGGAATGTCAGCCTGGGAACCAATCGCTTTGGCCCCTGCGACCTTTTCCGCTTTATCCAGCCAGGGACCGCTAAAAAAGGCCAGGTTGACGGATCCCCGTTCAAAGGCAGCGAATATTTCCGCCGCCGAAGTCAAACCAATCCGGTTCACTTCATTTTCTTTGATGCCGAATCTTTCCAGATATCTGGATACGATGTATTCCTGCACGGTGGCTTTGGAAACGGCAAAATTTCTGCCTTTTATGTCCTGAGGTGCATTGATGCCGTCCCGGGCGATAAGTTTTGTTCGCTCTGCTTTGCCTGTCATAATAAAGCTGATAATCCTCAGATCACCGTTGTTAAACCTGGACAGAGCGGCAAAGTCCATGGCTTCGCCCACATCAACCTGATCGGCCAGCGCCGCGTTCAAGGTGTCAATTCCGAAAGAATAAGTGACTACTTGCGGCTCTATGCCGTATTTGGCGAAAAAACCTTTTTCCTTGGCTACGTGAAACTGCAGGCTAAAGGTGCTCGCATCCGCCCCGAACCGTACGGGTATAGGCGCGCCGGCCGCGCCGGATTCCCCTTCCGCCGCATTCTTCTGCGTGGTTTTGCTGCCGCAACCGGCCAGCGTAATTACTAATAGTGCTATTAACAACATACCCAGGATCTTATTTTTTTTGTTCATTTCCTCAACTCCCTTTTCTTTATCCTCATGGACAGCTATTTGCCGCCAAAACGGGTTTCCGTGGTGATGCCGTATCTTCTGAAAGCCTGGGCGCTGATAAAGCGAATCACCCTATCGGTCAGGAAGCCCATCAAACCCAGGGATATTAACCCGATAAACACCCAATCAGTTTTAAAATAAAGCCGCGAGGTCCAAATAAGATAGCCGATCCCTTCGTTGGCCGCTATCATCTCCGCCCCCACAATGGCCATAAAGGAGTTACCCATCGCCAGTCTTACACCCGTATATATATAAGGAATTGTCGCCGGAATAATCACATGAAAAAAAATCTGGGTTTCCGATGCCCCCAGGCTTCTGGCCGCCCTGACTTTTTCCTCGTCCAGAGCCAAAACGCCCGCTGCCGTATTCAGGATGACAATAAATGAAGTGCCATACATAATCAGGATTAATTTTGATTCTTCGCCGATGCCAAACCACAAAACAAACAAAGTAATGAAGGCAATTGAAGGAATAAACCGAAAAAAATTGAGATATGGCTCCACCAACTGGCGAAAAATTTTTACATGGCCGATGAGTAAGCCAATGGGCACCCCCCACAAACTGCCCAACAGCCACCCGGCTAAAACCCGACGCAGACTAATAAGCACGAATTTTAACCAGGAACCGTCCGCAATTAATTCCCGGGACCCCTGGAAAACATCCAGCGGTCCGGGCAGAAAGTCCGGTTTGCCAAACATAAGCGCCGCGATCTGCCAGACGCCGAGCGCGATCAGCCATGACACAATCCCGGCTTTCAGTAAATGCTGCAAATGTTTCATAGAAACCCTCCCTTAAACAAAAGAAACCCGGTCACTTTACCGGGCTCCAGTTAACTGGTCAACCTCTGTCTCATCTTTTAACTAGCCAATTAATTTTTCTTTGTAGACTATGTCGGCCTCCTCCTGCAGGAAGTTGGCCTCGATTTTTTTATACAGGTCGTTAAACTCTTTGGTGGTAATATCGCGGGGATAAGGCAGTTTAACTTCGTAAAGCTTATAAATTGTCGCATCCGGCGCTTTGGACATTACCCCTATGCGTTGCCCCAGCAGAATGGCCTCCTGAATATCATGCGTCACAAAAACCACGGTCTTTTTTGCCTGGGTCCAGATACGCACCAACTCCTGCTGCATACTGCGTCTGGTCATGGCATCCAGTGCGCCGAAGGGCTCATCCATCAACAGGATTGCCGGGTCGTTGGCCAGCACTCTGGCCAGTTGCACCCTTTGTTTCATCCCGCCGGACAGTTCCCGGGGAAACTTATTCGCATGCCCTGCCAGCCCAACCAGCTTAATAAATTTATCCGAAATTTCTTGCCGCTCACCGGGAGTTACTTTCTTCATGCGCAAACCAAATTCAATATTTTCTCTGATATTAAGCCAGGGAAACAACGACGCGTCAGGATGTTGAAACACCATGGCCCTGTCCCGTCCGGGCTTGCAAATAGGTTCATTGTTAAGCAGCAGACTGCCGGCTGTTTTATCCAGAAAACCGGCAATAACATTCAGCAGTGTAGACTTGCCGCAGCCGCTGGGTCCCAACAGCACAAAGAATTCTCCGCCGCTGATCCGCAGGTTAATATCCCTGAGCACGTGACCTGTATCCTGTCCTGCCGACCCAAACCTTTTAGCCAGATGCTCAATCAAAATTGTGTTCACGGGATGCAAATTGCTTGACATTTACCCATCCTCCTTATCAGTTTAAAGTAAAAATACCGCAGACCAAGTTATTCCTTTCGGAAATACTGGCCTGCAGTATTTTTCTGCCCAGCACGCTTTTTATGGGCCCAGCGCCCATAAAAAGCGTTCTTTACTGATATATCATTACTACTCAGGTATTCAGAGAATTCAGGAGTCGGTATTCCGTACATGTCGACACAGTAAAGTGAGGTTAATCCAAACGGAGTTTCGGCGGCTTGGTTATCAGACAAATTGTTTTTTATTCTGCCTCCTGACTTCTGACTCCTCCTGTTCAAGATTAGATTTATTATAGCATAGGATCCACGCACCGTAAGTCGCCTATGCGACAATGAGAAGAAAAATTCGGGCGAGAACCGTACGACTTAGCCAGGCAACAAATCAGTCCCAAAACTGAACCATACCAGAACCAAATTTTTCGTTGGGTCTTTTCCAAAAGCCGAATTTTTCATAAAAACCCTCTTTCCCTTTCGTCGCCATTAATCCGACCACAGCACCCGAACAGGCATTTTGGCAAATATAATTCATAATTTTCTTCATCATTACCGTACCAAGGCCCACTTTGCGGTGTCCGGCCTTGACAATCACATCCTGGATATAAAAGCATGTACGCCCGTCGCCCACTACCCTAGCCGTGCCGATCAGTTCCTTGTGCCATACCACAAAAACCGCGTATAAAGAATTGGCCAGACCTTTTTCCATACTTTCCTCATTTACGCCTCTCCAGCCTTCCAAGCTGCGCAGTTTTACTACTTCTTCCGCCGGCGGCATGCCTTCGATAATTTCATACTTACCATTATGCATAATCCGCATCCTTTCCTTCTTCCCGCCAAGCCACAATGCAGCTGCTTAAGTCCTCCAGCAAAGTAATCGCACCCTTAAAGCCGATGTAGCTTTTTTGCAAAATCACCGCGTTGGTGACCGGAAAAGCAATGGGCAACAGCGGAATATTCAATTCGGCGGCTATTTCTTGTTCCAGGGAACTGGCCAGCAGCAGTTCAACCCCGTTCCTGCGGATAATATCATTAATCCTCTCCTGGTCTTCCTCAAAAGCCACTTCCGTTGCATAATCCGCAATCAACTGCTTGCTTTTTGCGGTCACAGCAGCCTTGGCAGACTCCGGCAGCGGATCTGTCATAACCAAGACCTTGGGAATGAGGCCGAAAGATGCGCTTAAAAAACCGGCTAATCCGAGAATCAAGCCTGTTTCGCCCACCAAAGCAACCTCTTTTTGCAAATTATGCTCATAATACACGTCGGCAATTTGCTCCACATAATAAGCCCAGCGTTGTTCTTCCAGCCTTTGCACCGCCGCCAGTTCTTCATCGGCAAAGGGTAACCTTATCTGTAGTTTCCGGAGGAATTGCAGCGTATCATCAACACCCGCCGGCAGGCCGTCTACTACCAAATAGGGCGTCCCAAACTTATCTTCCAAATATTGCGCAATTTTCACTCCCCACGGCGAGAAAACCAGATTAAGTTCCGCCTGCGGCACTTGCTGCCAGGTCTTGATACTCTGTCCTAAGCCAAAAAGCGTATTGGCCGCTAAGCCAACCTTTGCCAAAATGCTTTGCAATTCCAGCAGATGCCCTTGCCAAAAGACGTCCTGCCCGGGAATAATCCCCAGCACATTGACCAGCCCGGAAATTTTGTCGCGCGTCCCGGAGGAAAAATGGGTCAATTGCTCGATAATGCCCTTTACGGCCAGCTCATAACCGTTATGAATATCCCCTTTAAAACCGGGGGCAGCAATATAAATTACCGGAAAACCCTGTTCTTGCGCCTCTTTCACCATGGCCGGAATATCATCACCGACCAGTTCGGTTGCACATCCGGGCAGCACGGTGTACAACTCGGCCTTCACAACCTTAACCGTGTTCTTGATTTGTTCCCGCAGCCGGGAAGAACCCCCGAAAACAATCTGTTTCTCGATAACATTGGACGAGGGTGCGGCGCCGCCTCCGACATAACCGGAACCCCGCCAGCCACTGACCTTGTTGCCGCCAAAATACTGCTGGACAGCGCAGCCGGCTGTGGAATGAACAATCGGCGCTACCCCGTCAATGGCCTGGACTGTTTGCAGGGCGCCGATAAATGCACAATGATTTCGGGAATTTTCAATTGCCTGGGCCAACTACTTCACCTCCAGCTTAATGTGCCAGTTGGGATTCTTGCCATACCATGGCGCTTGATACGGTAAGGTCGTGCTTTCTTGCAGTTCTTGCCCAAAATTCCGGTTTGCCAGTGCCTTTTTCAGTTGTCGGGCCACAGTGACAACACCCTGATAACCCAAGATTGACAAATGATCAACCGCCATGGCCGCAATACCCGACTTAGCAGCCCACAGGGCGTCAAAGGCATGGCCAATAAAGACGTCGGGCTGGAGCCGCCGGAGAATATTGGCCTGTTCAAACGGCTGCCCCTGGGCTACGTGCAGGGAAATATCCGGATGGGTTCTGCTAAAATCCTCCAGCCAAGGCTGATGCAATTGGTCAATATGGGAAACCGACAGCCCCGCGACTTGCGCCCCGAGTTCCTCCACCAAGTCAGCTACGCCCCAGGCAAGGGCCGCCGGCAAATTTATATAAACTTTCACCTGCGTAAAATTATACCTGGCGATTTCTACTGCCACCAAACTCTTCTCTGTCTTATGTAATGCGCATACCTGCCGCTCCAGACCGAGAGCCTTGCCCAATTCAGCCAGCCACGCTTGGGTCCCCTGTATGCCAAGCGGTGGCCGCAGCCGCAAAAACGGCACCTGATAATATGCCGCCAATACCCGGCCCAGATAATCGCAGTGGTCGGGATTAACGCCAATGGAGACTTGCGCCCGCACCGCGTTCATGAAACTTTGCAGTGTTCCGCTCCGCGGCAGGAAATTGGCTTCCAGGTTCAAAGCAGCAAGCAATCGTTTGATTTCTTTCATATCCTGCCTGTTTTCCGTTACGGCAAGCACATTGACCTCCGCACCCTGTTTCGTCCGCTCCCCTTCGGCAAAGGGCAAATGTTTCAGTGCGGCATGCAGTACCGTGTCATAACCTGTCATACCGGTTTTGGATTTGAAGCCATTGGTATAGACAGGAATAATCAGAACGCCTAACTCTTGCCGCAATTCTTCAACTACGGAAAAAACATCATCATTGTTAATGGCCACCACGGGGGTCGCAACAACGAAAATCCCTGCGCAATGATACCGGTTGTGCAGCTTGATTATCGCCTGGCGCAAGCTCTCATCCCCCCCCATGATGGTGTCATGTTCGTCCAGGTTAGTGACTGCCCAGGGATTTTTGCGTTCATTAAAACCGTCAAAATACAGCTGACTTGCACTGCAGCCGCGGGGGCCATGAATAACGACAGCCACGTCGTCAAGGCCGTTAAGCAAATGGAGCACACTAAGCAGATCATCAGCCGCGGCTTGAGAAAAGGTCCTGATGCGCTGTTTTAACTCACCGCGTTTTAATTCCTGCAGCAGCGTGCCGGCTTCTCCCAGGTAAGCGCTGACCGTCTGCAGGCGTTTTTCCCTTATAGGCGCGCTTTTTCCCTTTAGCACACTCATGTAATGGCCTCCTTTAAATAGCTTCTCCCTGCCGGACGGTGGCCGATTTCACTTCAAATACCCGATCGCCCCAGTCGCGGGCCCATGCGCGCAAATCGGCCGTACTAATCGGTTTTGGTATGCTTAATTCATCGGTTTCGGCGATATATTGGGCCAGGTTCCGATAGATGCGGGCATGGGCGGATTGCGGCGCCGCTTCAATGACGGTTTGACCATATAGTTCGCTCTGGGACACAACCAGGGAGCGGGGAACATAACTTACCGCCCTGGTGCCGGTGCGCCCGGCAAAATCATCAATGATCGCCTGCGCATAGGGCGCCGACAGGCCGTTGGCGATGATCCCGCCCAGCAGAGCGCCGCCGGAAGGCGCGTATTTGCTAATCGCCTTAAACAAATTGTTGGCCGCGTAGATGGCCATGAAATCGGAAGAACTGACAACAAACACGCGATCCGTGATACCTTCGCGAATCGGCACGGCAAAGCCGCCACACACCACGTCGCCCAAAACATCATATAAAACATAATCCGGTTTATATTCCGCAAACAGGTTGAGCTCCTGCAGCAAATCCACCGCCGCGTTGATTCCCCTGCCGGCACAGCCTACACCTGGAACAGGCCCCCCCGCCTCGATGCACAACACACCGCCAAAACCGGTCACCGAAATATCTGCCAGCTTGACCTTCCCCTGATCGCGGAGGCTGTCCAGCACCGTCGGCAAGTATCTGCCGCCCCGCAGGTTATTTGTCGAGTCGCTTTTGGGGTCGCAGCCAATCTGCACAACGCGGTAGCCTGCTTCACCCAAAGCCGCGCTTATATTAGAGGTGGTTGTCGATTTTCCGATGCCGCCTTTACCATAAATGGCGATGTGTTTTGCTTTTTTGTCTCCCATTTCATCCTTCCTCTCTTTATCCGCTTCCTTATCTGTTTCAGCAGTATGAAAAAAGCCAAGTAAATCCTTACGGAATTACCTGGCCTACAGTTTTTCTGTTCAGCTTATGAACGTTAAATCTGTCATTCTCATATTTAAAATATATTATAGCATGGAGCGGCATGCGTGTAAGTCGTCTGGGCGACATTTCATTTTTTCTTCGCCAGAAAAAATATTTCCGCCAGTTCGTTTACAACCTTTATTGCAGGATCTTTCTTTAACGCGTGTTCCATCCGTTCCAGACCTTGCCGATATTCATGCTCATCAACTAAGTTAAGGGAGGAAATATCTTTATTCTGCGCATAATGAATTAAATCCGCGACCTTCTCTTCCTTCATTTTGTATTCCATGCGCGCCTCAACCGTAAAATCTCGCCCCGCCAGTTCATTAAACAGCCGTTCTTTAGGCCAGAACCTTTGTAGGTCTTTCTCATAAGCAGAGGGAAAATACTGAAATACCCACCATTTCGGCATATCCTGTATAGAAATATTGTGTATCTTACAAACTCCGTGCTGTTTAAGCGTGCGCGTTATTTCGTTTAATACTTCCTGTTTCTTTACAAAACAGATTTTTTTCGTATGAGGGAGCTATTTGGGAATAATCGGTTTGTTTCATTTTTCTCACCTCTGATCAGGCTTTACCGACTATGGATAACGGCCAAATTCCGCATATTTAACAGAAATTGGCCGTTTGTTTAATATTTCCTAATTTGCCAGCTTAAGAGCAGCTGCAGGAGCGATTACTGCCGCAAGGCTGGCAGCCCGCGTCCCCCTTGGACACAGTGCTGCGAATTAATTTCCCCCTTTTTCCATAGGCCTTTAACGCTTTATCGATGGGGCCGGGCACCGCGAAGGCGAAAACCCCGTACCGCTTAAGTTCCCGCTCGGCCCGGGGGCCGATTTGGCTTACCAGTACCGCTTCCACATCAGTTAGCAGTTGCGTGGTGGTTCCGGCGGCCTGATCACCGGCGTCATGGACGCAGGCGGCGTTATTTGTCCGGTGTTCCAGCAAGGAGTAGGTTCCGTTCTCTCCCACTTCATAAATCAGGAATTCCTGCGCCCTGCCAAAATGTTCATTGATGGAGACTCCATCGGTACTGGCGACGGCAACTTTAGACATATCCTCACTCCTCCTCTTATGATACAAGGTTTTTTGGATTACGCAGCTTTAGCATGTGTCCATTGGTCAACTACCCACCGCCTACGCTAACGCTAAGAGGCGGGGGCTTGTAACTAACCAGTAGTGCGAGCGCCTTAAGGCTCCTACCTTTTATCGCA
>DHRA01000014.1:0-16719 GCA_002411145.1 Firmicutes bacterium UBA5324
TTTTTTACCGTAAACCGAAGTGAACTTGTCTGGCTACGCCAGACTTCGGGGCTTCAGGTGGAAACTCTACTCCACCTGAAGAGAATAACAGGGTAACACCCACTTATAGTGGGTGTCTCCGAAATTGGATAAATTGCAAAACAGCGCAATGGCGACCCGGGCCGGATTATTGCGCAAATAATTTTGACAAGCCCGTCATTTTGGCGCAGTATCCGCGAAGGGTGCTGCTTCTTTTATTTACTTGAAAAAAAGGCGCCAAGCCGGCAGTCCGGCCGAGGCAGCGGCTAAAGCATAGGCTAAAATTGCCCCGGGCCAATTTCCCCGCTGTCGCAGCCAGCGCCCGTATGTATACACATGCAGGGCGGAAATGAGACCGGCCAGGAATAAGAGGGCGTCAGTCATGGGGGGGGTCCTCCGCATTGTGAGTTTGCCACGGTGAAGTCTGCCAATCCAGGCCGGTGCGGCGGATCTTTGTTGTGACATTGACCTGGATTTCGGCCGCCTGGTAAAGCGCGGTGAAATCCGCTTGCTTTAGGGCGTTGTAGTCGGGAAATTGCGGGCGCAGGTGCAGACCGAAACCCACCGGGTCACTGCCCAGCATTTGGGTGTGTCTGAGCATCCGGGAGATATGTCCGGCAAAGAGCTGGGAAATTTGATTTTCCAGGAGGACGCGGTTTTCACCGAGTTCATAGTTGATGCCCGAGGGAATGCCCATTATTTCCGCCTCGATAAATACGCTGACCTTGTACAACGGGGTACCGTCGTATAATGCCGCTTTTATTTTTGGCTTGGCGCCGAGGCGAAAGGCGATGTTGATATTTTTTTCCGGTTTTAACGGATCCACAATCCCTACATAGCCCCGTACCCCTTTGCTTCGCAAAATGCTTACGGCCCGGGTTTCGTCACTATCGAGGATACCGACCATCCGGTCCCCGCGGAAAAGAGCCAGACCGGCAAACTCTGTCGGATCCCCTTCGCCGGTACGGGGCACATCGCCGGCAATGTAAGGCTTACCCGCCTCTTCGGGTGCGGGGGGGGCGGCGGGCCGGTCCGCGCCGCTCATAGGGTTGGTGGCGCTGTAGGCGGCATAGGGCGAGACCCCCTCGGCTTTTAGCCCAAGATAGAAATCGTGCAGATCGGTACGCAGATAGTAACCGGATTCCATGTTTGCGAGCAGCGTTTCATAATATTTGGCCACGCTGGTTTCCAATTTGGGGTTGTTGCGCTTAATATACTCCTCCGCGGTCCCTTCGGTGACAACCATGATCATGGTACCGCGGAAATCCCGGTTGCGCATGAAATAGGACATAAGATCGCCGAGGCCTTCTCTGGCTGCATCTTCCCCGATGATGAAAGCGCAGACATGTCCGATGTTGGGGAAGCGGGACATGGTGGATTTCAGCAGCATGCGGGTTTCACTGGGGGTCGGGGCGGTGAATGTGTTAATTACCCAGGCGCCGCCTTCGCCTTTCTCTCCGCCTTCGCCGCCGCCCCCTCCGCCTCCGCCGGCACCGCGGGGGCGGGCAATCTGGTAGGTGAATTTTTGCTGGCCGTCGGCGGCTTTATCGATGCCGATAACCAGCACATAGGCTATGTCCTCCGTTTCCCGGGCTCCGTAACAGCCGCTGCATAACAGCATGACGCCAAGCAGCAGCGCGGTAATGAGTAAACGGACAATCATGCAGCTTCCCTCCATTTCCGGAGCAGCGCCGCGCAAAACAGGATGAGCGGTATTACCAGCGTACCGATATTATAATAACTGAAAAGGGCAGTGATATAGATAACGACCACCTCGGTAACCGCGGGGGGCAGCATGGCCAATTCGCCGACGATCATGACCATCGGCAGCATAAGCGGCCGCAGGGCCGGCAGGTTGAACAGACGGCAGAGCAGGTAGAGGGCGGCGAAGATGTCGATGGCGATATTGATCATGCCCATGATGGACCAGACGATGATGAAAAATGCTTCGATACGCTGCACGAAGCGACTCAAGTAGACCAGTCGGGCCAATTCGTAGAAGGGGAGGAGTTTTTCCCGGCTGATACTGGCGCCAAAGGCGGCGGTGTAACAGACAAAGGCCGCCGTGCGCAACAAAGCGCTGAGACCAAGTCCATAGACAACGGCATTTTTCAGGGTCCGCCGGTTCTGGAAGCTGGTTGCCAGGAAAAAAGGCAGCAAGGCGCCTAAATTAATGCCGCCGGCCCGCACCCCCCAGAAGCCGACCGTTACCAAACCTGTTCCGTTCCAGGGGGTGAGGAAGAGAAAATTGTAACGGGAGCTGGCCAGCGCGAGAATTAAGAGCAAACCAATGATCAATAAGGGCATGAGGATATAGCTGGTTTGGGCCAGCGATTCAATCCCGATGTAGAGCAGGATAAGAGCCATGATGCCATAGAGAATAATGGCCGCTTCAAATTCAAGGGCCGGCAGGGCGGTAATCAGGGTGTTTTCCGCAAATTGGCGCAGGAGCAGAACGGCGTCGAGAAGATATAAAGTAACATAGTAAAACGCGATCAACCGGGTGGGCCACTCGCCCAGCAATTCCCGGCAGGCGCCGTACAGGTCCTGGGCAGAATGGCGCATTACATATAACAAGGGGTAGAGGAGGATGATAAATTCGAGATAGGAAATAATGGGCGCCGACCAGGCAAGGGGGCCCGCCGTATCCACACTAAAGGGGAAAGTGGTGAGAAAAACCGGCGCCAGGGTGGCCGCGAAAATGAGGGCCATGCCTTCGGCCAACCCCATGTGTCCGGGCTGATAACTCATAATTATTCCTCCCTTCCCGCCGGCGGCTCTTCCCGCCATTGGCGGCTTACACCGGCCTGACGGCGGCGGTCCTGGGCATTGAGATCGTCGGGCCGCAATTCCTGAGTATAGATGGGTCCCCGTAATACGATATCGTAACCGGCTCTGGTTTTGGGGGCCACCGGGCTGAGATAGGGCACCCCCAGCGATTTTACGGAACAGAGCAGGGCTGTCAGCGCCAGCAGGCCGCAGGCCACCCCCACCAGCCCGAGCATGAAGGCTAAAATCTCCAGGACGAAGCGGAAGAGACGGATCGCGTAGGAATAGCTGTAATCGGGAATCGCAAAGGAGGCCAGACCGGTAACGGCCACGATGACCACGGTAATCGGGCTCACAATACCGGCGGAAACCGCGGCCTGGCCGAGGATGATCCCGCCGACGATGCCGATGCTCGGGCCCAGCAGGCTGGGAATACGGGTACCGGCTTCCCGCAGCAGTTCAAAGGCAAATTCCATCATGAGGATTTCTAGAATTGAGGGAAAGGGTACCCGCTCCCGGGCGGCGGCAATGGCCAGAATCATATCGGTGGGGATGGCTTCCTGGTGAAAATAGCTGATGGCAATATAAATGGCGGGTAATGTCAGGGTAAGAAAAGTGCCGATGAAGCGCAGCAGGCGCAGGAAGCTGGCTGCTATCCAGGAAAAAGAAAAGTCCTCGCCGGTATGAAACAGCGTAAACATACTAATGGGCGCGACAATGGCAAAGGGCGAACCGTCCAGCAAAACGGCCAGGCGCCCTTCCAGCAGCGCGGCGGCGACCCGGTCCGGCCGCTCCGTGGTCAGCGCCTGGGGAAAGGGCAGCATCGGATGATCAATGAGCTGTAACAACAGGGCCCCCGCGGAGGTAACGTGGTCCACCTTAATGCCGTCAAGGCGGCGCTTCATTTCCTGCACAAGCCGCGGGTTTACCAGGGAATGCAGGTACATGACGGCACAGAGCGTGTTGCTGCGGACGCCAATATTTGATATTTCCGTGGTCAGGTCGCTGGTGCGCAGGATTGCCCGTACCAACCCGGTATTAACCCGCAGTGTTTCGGTAAAAGCCGATTGGCTGCCGCGCACCGACTGCTCCATTTGGGGACGGTCGATGCTCCGGTGCTCCTGCCCTTTGGTTTCCAGCAGCACAGCCTCGGACACACCGTCCAAAAAGAGGGCGGTGTCCCCGAGATTCAGACTATCCAGCACGTCGCCGAAGGTGGTGGCTGTTCTCACTTGGTTGCTGGGCAGATATTCGGTGATCAGCCGGGTTGTCGGACGGCCGTCATATAGTTGGCGGTGCGTATTGCCCAGCAGCATCAGGGGTTGAAGAACGGCCAGGTTAATCGTATCTTTATCAATCAGGCCATCGATAAAAAAAAGGATGGCCGCCACCGGCGGCGTACCGGGAATGGTAAGCTCGCGCATGACCAGGTCTTTATTGGCCGGCAAGTTGTAGAGACGTTCCAGCATCAGCCGGTTTTCCTGCAGACTGGTGCTGACGGTCTGGTCCAGGGGGTCCTGTTTCCGGTTGTAGGCCTGGAGCAGGGGCGTTAATTGCGCCTGCTGCTCCTGCAGGGCCTCAAGCTCCTTTGCCAGGGAAGCAAGCGTTTCCGTCCGCAGAGGCTGGGTAAGGATTTTGCGCGCTTTTTCCAAAGCTTTGGCCAGTCGCTCGGCACAGCGCAACAGGGAGGCATGCATGTCGGCGTCGGCGTGTATCTGGTCCAGGGGAGACACCGGCTCCGGACGGCCTTCCTCCTTTTCCCCCAAAACAAAGGGTGAGGGGATTTCCGGCGGTTTATAAAGAATGAGTTCTTTTAATGCCTTGAAGTTTTTGGTGATGATATTCATAAGCGACCTCGCAGCGGATTCTTTTTATTATTCTTTGCCTAACCGGCATCCCGTATACCGAAGCTTTGTGCTTATCGGCTTTATGACAAAATGTTACATTGATAGACTTATTTCGCTACAAAGTTGAAGGGAATAGGGCCCTTTCCCGCGAAATCATGAGAAAATTATGGTTTTCAATTTACCTTTACCCGATAAGCAGAAAGGATTACATATGGAAAATATACAGGAAAAGGCGACTATTCTTGTGGTGGATGATACACCGGATAACCTGGCGCTGATAAGTGGTCTTCTGCAGGGAAACTATAGAGTCAAGGTGGCCACCAATGGTGTGAACGCCTTAAAAATTGCCGAAGGGGACAATCCGCCGGAGCTCATTTTACTCGATGTGATGATGCCGGAAATGGATGGCTATGAGGTTTGCCGCAGACTGAAAGCCGAACCGGCAACCCGGGAGATCCCCGTAATCTTTTTAACGGCCAGGTCCGACAGCGAAGCTGAAAGAAACGGACTGAATATTGGGGCCGTGGATTATATTACGAAACCCATCAGCCCGCCGATCCTGATGGCGAGAATTCGGACTCATCTGCATTTGAAGGCTACGGCTGATTTTTTACGGGACAAAAATGAGTATTTAGAGCAAGAGGTTGCCAAAAGGACTAAGGAGGTCCGGGCCCTTCAGGATGTCGCCATTTTGGCTATGGCCTCCCTGGCGGAGACGAGGGACAGTGAAACGGGCTATCACATCCGCCGCACCCAGTTGTATGTTGACGCGCTGGCCCGCAGGCTGCAACGCCATCCCCGTTTTGCACCCCTGCTGACCGACCGCTTGATTGAGATGTTTGTAAAGTCGGCGCCGCTGCACGACATTGGGAAAGTCGGTATCCCGGATGCTATTTTGCTGAAACCGGGGCCTTTAACACCGGCGGAGTTTACCATTATGAAAACCCATACCACCATTGGCCGGGACGCCATCGTGAACGCAGAACGCCAATGGGGAAAGCAAGTGGCCTTTTTGCATTATGCAAAAGAACAAACCTACTGTCACCATGAGAAATGGGACGGCAGCGGTTATCCCGAAGGCATTGCCGGGGAAGCCATTCCCCTCTCCGCCCGTCTCATGGCCGTGGCCGATGTCTACGACGCACTGGTAAGCCCCCGCATTTACAAGCCAATGATGATGCATGAGGCGGCGCTTTCCATTATTGGCGCAGGCAGTGGTTCACACTTTGACCCGCATATTGTCGACGCCTTTCAGGAAATTCACACCCGGATCCGGGACATTGCCGATCAGTATGCGGATCATAACCCCCATGACACTTGGTAAAGCATGGACAGGATACAGGAGGGAAACTCCGATATGTGTGAGTTAGAGAAAAAAAACCGCCGGCTTGCGGCAGAAGTGAGACGGCTGACAAAACGGGTGGCGGAATTGGAAGCGCAACAGCGGAAGACGGCGCCCGGGGCCGTCGACAGCGCCCGCATGGAAGAGCGCAGCCGGTTAATCCTTAGTTCTGTCAGCGAGGGGATTGTGGGCCTGGACAAAAACGGCCGGGTAGTATTTGTCAACACTTCCGCCGGCAGAATGTTGGGCTATAGTGAGGCCGAACTGCTCGGCAACTCGTTGCATAAGCTGGTGCATTACGCCCTGTCCGACGGTACGGCATATCCCTGGGAGAACTGTCCCGTATATCTGACGGCGCGGGACGGGATACCTCTTGTGGCCGCCGACGAAGTTTTTTGGCGCAAGGGGGGACAATCCTTTCCAGTGGAATATACCACCACCCCCATGTATCAGGAAGGAGAACTAACCGGTACGGTGGTGACTTTTCGTGATATCACCGATTGGCTGGCTGCGGAACGCCGGCTGCAATTTACCCGTTATGTGGTCGATAATGCCGGACCGATGCTCTGGGTCACCCCGGACGGTCGGGTTAATTATGTGAATGCCGCCGCCTGTCAGCTGCTGGGTTATACCCGCAATGAATTCAGCACGATGAGTATTACGGCCTTTGATGTGGATTTTGAAATGACGGAAATAGACTCACTGCTGCACCGGCTGCGGGTGGCAATCCAGCCCGTGGTAGTGGACAGCCGTCACTTGACAAAGGACGGACGGCTGCTGGATGTTGAGCTGACCATTTCCCTGGCGGAACTGGATGCAAGAAGCTTGCTCATTTTGAGTGTTAAAGACGTCACCGAACGAAAATTAATGGAGGAGGACTTGCGGCTGGCCAAGGAAGCTGCGGAAGCAGCGGCTCAGGCCAAGGCCAACTTCCTCGCCGGTATGAGTCATGAAATCAGGACACCGTTAAACGCGATCATCGGCATGACCTATCTGGCCCTTGCTGCCGGACTGCAGGGCCGGCAGCGGGATTATGTGGAAAAAATCCGGCGTTCCGGCCAGCATCTTGCGGACATCGTGAACAGTATCCTTGATTTTTCGAAGGGCGAGGCCGGAATGCTGCAATTGGAGAAGGTTAGTTTTACGCTGGAAAAAGTGGTGGGCGGGGTAGTCGATTTGTTGGCGGATAAAGCTTCCGCCAAGGGATTAAAACTGTATGTGCGCATTGATTCGGCCCTGCCCGCAGTATTGGTGGGGGACCCGCTGCGTATCAAACAGGTATTGACAAATTACGCCGGCAATGCGGTCAAATTTACCGAGCGGGGAGAAATTGCCATTTGTGTTGAGCTGCTTGAAAGAACAGGACGGGACCTGCTGCTTCATTTTGAGGTGCGCGATACCGGTGTCGGGCTAACCCCGGAGCAAATCGGCAAGTTGTTTTCCCCCTTTCAGCAAGCCGATAATTCCATTACCAGGAAATATGGCGGTACCGGCTTGGGCCTGGCTATCTCCAAACAACTTGTCGGTCTTATGGGCGGGGCAGTGGGTGTCAAGAGCCAACCGGGCAAAGGCAGTGCTTTTTGGTTTACCGCCCGTATGGGCGCGGAACGGAGGAGGGATGGTGAGTCTGCTCCGTCCGGTTCCGCGGTACGGAAAGACACAGTCGCGGCTTCACCGTGGGCACCGTCCGTAGGAAGAAAAGATGCGGTTGACTGGCACAAGGTCAGGGAGGTAACGGTGCGTTTGGCAAAACTGCTTGCGGAGGATGATGCCGCCGCGGTCGATTTATTTGCGGCATCTGCGCCGCTTTTGCGGGACGCTTTTGGTTTCGCCCTGGATTCCCTGGAGAAATGTCTGAGCAATTACGAACTGCCGGCGGCCTTGACGGCCCTGCGGGCTTTGCAGGACGGACGGCGGGAATTGCGTGGGGTATCCGTTGATGAACTGAAGTGAACTTGTCTGGCTACGCCAGACTTCGGGGCTTCAGGTGGAGATTCTACTTCACCTGAAGAGAATAACAGGGTAACACCCACTTATAGAAGTGGGTGTCTTCGAAATTAGATAAATGAAACAGATAGGAGTTGTCGGTATGTCGGGACGTCATAATATTAATGTTGACCACATTCAAAAAGCGGTGGAGAACTGTTGCCTGGCCTGCGCCGTTTGCCACGGTAAGAACTGCCGGGTGGGGTTCGCGAAAATTATGTCCGGCTATGCCGGTTTAAAGCAGAGATTATCCATTCCCAGAGGCATAGACATGGTTCCCTCCGGGGATGACAAGGCTTACAACCCTGACCGGGTGGCCAACGCACTGGCCGTGATAAATTATGAATGCAGAAACTGTATGGACAACCATGAGGATAATTGCGTAGTAAATATTGCGCGTTCCGCCATGGAAGTACTCTTGTTCGGCGAACATGTGGAATTTTGCGGAAATTCGCAGGAATACATGCAGAAGCTGTCCCGGCTAAACGCCGAATATGGCGCAAAGGTCACGCAAGCTTATCTGGCGTGCCGTGATAAGTAAAGCGACGTTTCATCTCGTTGCTTTAAAACCTGCCGTATTTGTATACCGCCAATTCACGGGGGGAATTGCTATGAGAAAAAAAGATTCAGAAACTAGAGGGAAAATATGAAAGTAGGCGCACGTATTCTTAAAACGGGCATTGCTGTAACGATTACCATGTTCATCTGTAGTCTGCTGAAATTTGAACCGGCCTTTTTTGGGGCTGTTTCTGCGGTTATCAATATGCAGCCGTCCATTTTCTTATCCATTAAAACGGCCAAAGAGCAAATCCTGGTACACATTCTGGGCGTTGGCGCCGGTCTCGCCATGGGCTACCTGCTTGGCGGCAATCCCCTTTCCATGGGACTCATTACAATCCTGATCATCTCTGTATATATAAAACTAAACCTGCAGGAAGGTATTACGATGGGCATAGTGGCCGCCGTTTTTGTGCTGGGCTCAGGTTCCGAACAGTTTTTACCCCATGCCTTGTCCAGAACGGCGGTCATCTTTACCGGTCTCAGCGTGGCCATGCTGGTGAATGTTTTCCTCTGGCCGCCCCGGCACAGGGAGCGCTTCAAGGAAAAACTAAAAGACAGTAATTTGGCAACGGTGCGTTACTTTTGCCGGGCCGTACAGGAATTTGTCCGCTTGGAAAACGGGGATCCCGACTTGCAGCTGCCCCAAAGGGAAATGGTCCATGCCCTTAATGAGCAGACCCGTGAACTGGCGGAAATGTTAAGGCGTGAAGGGGAATTATTAACCTCCGGCACGACCGGGCAGGGGGAGTGGTTAACCGGTGCGGAACGTTTTTTGGCCTACAACGAATCCTTGGCGAGAAAGGCCGACCGGATTTATGATATACTGCCGTCCAGGCTTGACCGGCGGTTGAGATCAGGGGCGCCGCCCTTTAGTGATGAATTCAAAGCCATTCTGGTCATCCTGGAAAGGGGATGTTTGACCGTAACAAGGATCAATGGCAAGCTAAGGTCTGTGATTCTGGAAGGGGTTCCCGCCGCACCGGAGGCCATCAGGGAAGACTACTGGGAGGAACTGACGAAGGCCATTGAGCAATGGCAGCCGAAACTGACAGGCAGTTTTTATTTACATGCCCTGATGGAAGTATCGGTAACGGCGAACGAGATTAAATGGGCTTCCCGGGAAGCAAAAAAACTTTTAACTGATGCCGGCGGAAAATAATTACTTATATGTAAGTTACCTTCCAGATTATTGACTTTATTTACCGCCAAAGATATAATTTAACATATAATATCCATAATCTGCTTCTTCGAGCTTGCCGGTCTAAAACCGGTAGCGCGTCCGGTCTGAAAGCATCGATGTCAGATGGGACGGGCTACCTACGTCATGATCAGCTGGCCGATAGGGTATGATGGGAAACTGTCGTACCTTCCACTGCGCAAAGAAGAAGGATCACCTATGGTTAATAGTGCTTCTTCGAGCTTGCGGATCTAAAACCCGCAGCCCATTCAGTCGGAAAGCATTGGATGGACCGTGAGAATTTTTGCAGCCCGCCGCTGTACGACTCAGCGCGGAAAAAGATCACGGAACCGCAATGATGCTGACTGGACAAGCTGCTGCGTCATGATCAGCCGGCCGATAGGGTATGATGGGAAACTGTTGTACCTTCCATTGCGCAAAGAAGAAGAAACGTCCGGCAGTCCGACGTGTGCTTAATTGTGCAATGTCGGGCTTTTTTTTTATGCTACCGGCAGGCAAAGTGCGGGTGGAAACAGAGGATTAATCCGTTCTGGCCTGAACAGGAATAAGGTTTGCCGAGGGGAGGGACAAGTCTTTCAGGAGTATTTCCGGTAGAAAATATTATATAGGAGGAAGACAATGCAAAAGAAAACTTTACGTAACCTGGTCTTAATTCATTGTTTATTATGGACACTACCCGGTCTGGCCTTCGCGGCGGAGAGTACGCCGGATTCCCCGGAGTACACGCTCGATGAGGTGGTTGTAAACGCGGTTCCCCTGGAAAAATACCTGGTTACCACCAGCGTAATCACAGATAAGGATATTGAGGAAAAGGGCGCGAAAAATCTCTCCGATGCGCTGGCGGATGTACCCGGTCTGAACATGCATCGGGGCAAGAAAAACAATAATACCCTCGATATCCGCGGGGTCGGTATATCTTACACGAAAATATACGTTGACGGCATTTTAGTTAACCCATTGGCAAAAGCAGCCGGTGCGGACGTGGATCTGGACATGATACCAGTGGATAACATTGCCAAGATTGAGGTTGTTAAGGGCCCGGCACCGGTGTCTTATGGTACAGATGCCGTTGGCGGGATAATCCTCATTACCACCAAAAACGGCAAGGCCTATCAGGGCGGTAAAGTATCCCTATCCGGCGGTTCTGACGATACCCGTAATGTCAACGTTTCCTACGGCGGCGGTGATGCGAAGTTTAATTACTTTATAAACGCTGGCACGGAGCATACCGATGGGTATATTGACAATGCTGACAGAAAGAGCAATTACTTCAGTACCAAGCTCGACTGGAGAATAAAAGATAACGCTACTTTAACTTTCGCGGGCAGTTATTCCAATACGGATAAAGGCAGTTTAAACCCTGTAGATCTCGCAGGCAGGCCTTTATGGTACACAACAGGTTTCTGGAAAGGGTTGAATGATTGGCAGGTAAGGGACTGGAAACAAACAAATTTGTCTCTAACTTATGCTGAGAAGGCCAGCGACAATTTTGACTATAATATTAAAATTTATCGTTTTACCGAAGAAAATGGTCTCTGGGCCGACGGGCGTAACTATAACTCGAGCATCGCAACTGCTAACAGCAACGGTATTGTACCCGGTTCATTGAAAAATGGGGTCGCTAACGATGTGGGTTACAGTACCCTACGCTGGAATGTCAGCTATTGGGATAGTACCTTAGAGGGTATTGAGCTTCAGGGAAATCTGAAATTGGACAAGGAAAACACCTTGACTTTCGGCTCGCTTTATAATGATATGGACTGGAAGAAATCAGTTTCCAATCACCCTCTTAATAATTATCCCAATTCGGGAGATTTAGCTGATCCCTTTAACCCTGATCCAAGTACCTACCACTGGTCCACATACAACAACAAGCGTTATGGTTATTATCTACAGGATAATTATACCCCCAATGAGAAAACCACCATAACTTTCGGTCTCAGGTATGATAAAAACGAAGTAACCGATGGTCCCAATGACAAGGATAAGTCAGAATCAGCAACCAATCCTACCGTCAATGTGGTCTACCAGTTGGACAACCACAATACGCTACGGGCATCTTACGGGGAGACCATAAGCTTTCCGACTGTAAGTCAGCTTTACGGGACTAACGGCAATTCCGATCTCAAACCGGAAACCGCAAAAAACTACGAACTGGGTTGGAAACATCAGTTCGATGAAAGCTTGACCGGCGATATTGCAATCTTTAAAAATGATGTTAAAAATATGATTGATAAGAGTACGATCAGCGATGTTACTCTGTATCGTAATAATCTTCGTGCCAAGTTCCAAGGCATAGAGCTGGAGTTAAATAAGAAATTTACTGATCGTTGCAATGGCTTTTTCAATTACACATACCTGGATACCAGCGTTGTAAGGGCTATCGGTGGCGGAAGTGGTGTTGACAGTACGTTAGTTACCATGGACCAAAAATACACTCCCAACCATAACATCAATTATGGGCTGACTTACCGGGCCGATAAAGGGTATAAATTCAGTCTTACCGGACATTTGGTTACTTCGCGAGCTACCTGGGATGATGGCACAGGGGATTCTCGCACGGATAAAACACCGATAAATACTATAGGTGGATACCATGTGATGGATTTACAAATAAAACGTGATATGAATAAAGATCAAGATTGGTATATCAATGTTTTCAACGTCTTCGACAGAGATTATCGCGACGAACTGTTCTTCCCGGCTGCGGGCAGAACGGTGATCGTGGGTCTGGACTTCAAATTCTAATATGTAAAGCGCCGGTACTTATCCGGCGCTTTT
Source organism: Firmicutes bacterium UBA5324 (assembly GCA_002411145.1). Lineage (GTDB taxonomy): Bacteria > Bacillota > Negativicutes > UBA11029 > UBA11029 > UBA11029. The sequence goes on from DHRA01000014.1 coordinate 12,503, forward strand.
TTACATTTACCGTCTGGGCATGCAACTGCTGCTAGGAAAGCAGGGGGGGCGTCTACGGGGCCAGCACGTTGTGGGCGAGCAGGGGGGACGTCTGCGGGGCCAGCACATTGCGGGCGAGCAGGGGGGACGTCTACGGGGCCAGCACATGGGAAAACAGCCCGGCTGCTGCATGCCTTCATAGAATTCTTGCTGCTGCCAGTCCATGATGTCCGGCATTTCCCCATACATTGAGTCATAAAAATCATAGGACACAGGCATACCTCCTTATGGTGAAACTTTAGCTACGAACAAAAACTTAGCGTCTGGGCCAGCAACCACCGCCGCCGCCGCGCCAGGGCCAGCAACCGCCGCCGCCGCGCCAGGGCCAGCAACCGCCGCCGCCGCCGCGCCAGGGCCAGCAGCCACCGCCGCCGCCACGCCAGGGCCAGCAACCGCCACCGCCGCCGCGCCAGGGCCAGCAGCTACCGCCGCCCCGCCAGGGCCAACAGCCAAATTGCATCATCTCAGTGGCTTCCGGTTGCTGCCAGTCGCTGGCTTCCGGAAATTCACTGTTCATTGTGTCATAAAACTCGTAAGACAATATAATGACCTCCTCTAACAGTGATAAAACAATCATGAAGTATTGTTTACGTATAATATAATATGTCGTTTCAAAGCAAAAGGTTTTTCTTTGCGGATGAAAACAGAGGCCAGGGTCAGGATGCTGAGACTTGGCAGCACAGTAAGATATTTCGTTGGGGCTTGCGAACGCAAAAAAGCGCAGGCTGCACGCTGTTGCATGCGGATACCTGCGCTTATCGGAGACATTAGGGTATATTAAGTGTCCTTATATTAGTTTTTGTCGCCGAAATATCTCTCCAGCAGTCCTTTAAAAGCGGCGCCATGGCGGGCTTCATCCTTGCACATTTCATGTACGGTGTCATGAATGGCGTCCAGATTCAGTTCTTTCGCCCGTTTAGCCAAATCCAGCTTGCCCTGGCAGGCGCCAAATTCAGCATCCACCCTTAATTGCAGATTCTTTTTCGTGGAGGGGAACACTACTTCACCCAGGAGTTCGGCAAACTTGGCTGCATGTTCCGCTTCCTCGAAAGCGATTCTTTTATAGGCTTCGGCCACCTCCGGGAAACCCTCCCTGTCGGCTTGACGGCTCATGGCCAAATACATGCCAATTTCGGTACATTCACCGGCAAAGTTCATTTTCAGTCCATCAATGATTTGCGGATCCACATTGGCCGCGATGCCGATTCTGTGTTCATCGGCCCAGCTTAAAGCGGAACCGGACTTTTCCAAAAATTTTCCGGCGGGAGCCTTACATTGCGGGCAGGCCGCCGGCGGGGCTTCTCCCTCATGCACATAACCACAGATTGAACATACGAATTTTTTCATACTATCCTCTCCTCCTTAATATTAGTAATATGTATCATTAAATAATGATTATCTACATGTAATACTATAAACGATTTGTTTCCGAAAAGCAAGAGGAATAATCGAAAAAGAAAAAAATTTTTTCGACATTCCTACGGTAAATAAAATGGTATAATTAATTTGATTTGTTGTAAGGAGGGGTAGGAATGCAAAAATTATGTGTTTATCTGGCCGTTGTGCTCATGCTGCTTACGGGGACGGCCTTTGCCGCGCCGGCCGGTGAAGCGGTGGGGATATTGGATATAAACAAACTTATGGCTGAAAGCCCGAAGGTGAAGGCGCTACAAGTACAGTTGGACGAGAAATATATGGAATTAAGGAAACAGTTGGAAACAGAGAAGCCAAATCTTACACCGGAACAATTTAAGCAAAAGCAAGATGAAGCTTTCAAAACACTGCTGCAGACTAAACTGAATTTTGATGCGCAGATAGACGAAAGCATCCGGCAGGCGGCTGCGGAGGTGGCCAAAGAAAAAGGGCTTAGCCTGGTGGTTATCCAAAACAGTGTTACCTATGGCGGAACGGATATAACCCAGGATGTGCTGAACAAGATGCGGTAGTACAAGGGGAGAGCGTAATGAAAAAAATTGTGCTGTGCCTGTTGGCGGTTATGGTGTTTACGGCCGGGACGGCAGCGGCTGCGCTGCCGGCGGGCGGAGCGGGGTTCCTGGATGTAAACAGAATAATGGATGAGAGCCCCAAAGTTAAGGCCCTGCAGGCAGAACTAAACAGAAGAGGCCAGGAGATTATGCAACAGCTGGCTGCGGAGAAACTGAAGCTTACACCGGAGCAGTACGAACAGAAACAAGCTGAAGCATACAAAGACTATGAGGAATTAAAGAAGACCTATGAATTGCAAATAGATGGCAGCATTAAACAGGCAGCGGCCCAGGTGGCCAAAGAAAAAAGACTGGCTGTCGTCCTGCATAATAAAGACATCCTGGCCGGCGGCACGGATATAACCGATGAGGTTATGCGCAGAATGAAGCTGCCCCTGCCCGGGAAACACTGACATTTGTAAGACAGTATATTTTCTCAGAGCAAAAAAAGAAGGCTTACGGGGAAGAAACCCTGTAAGCCTTTTTGAATTTATTGCGGTCTTTTCTTACCGTACGGGCAAATACGGGAAGTTGGCGGTGCGGCTGCCTGCGGGGCGGCCGGTGGTTCGTTGGGGGGAGCGGCTTCTTCGTCCCATTTGCCGGTATAGGGATTATAGGCGCAGCCTTTGGTACAGGCCAGCCACTTCTTTCCGGGATCACTGCCCTGGGCGTGGGGACGGCAGTCCGTACAGGCGTACCGGTATTCGCAATCCCGGCATTTTGCCACCTGGTCTTTGGTTGTCTGCCAGATATTTTGTACCTTCTGACCGTGTAATACATCCTTCAGGGAAGCGGTGAGGATGTTGCCGCATACCTGGCTGCGGGCAAAAATGCAGGGAATGATCTCGCCGGTGGAGGTTACAGCCAGGCGCCCTGCCAGGCAGGTGTGGTATTTCCGGGCTTTGGCAAAAGACTCCGGGTCGGTGAAAAAAGGCGGTTTTATGGGGGGCCGGGTATAGGATTCCGGCAGTATTTCATGATCATCACCCCGGCCTGTCGGACGGACCACATCCGGTGGCGCCGTGTACACGCCCAAATCGGTGCAAAGTTTGATGATATTATCTACTTCATGCTCATTTGCCTTCATAATAATTGCGGCGACGCGGAGCGGAATATCGGCGGCGAGTATTTTTTCGACAGCCGACATCGTTTTGGCAAAACTTCCTTCATGTTTCGTCACGAGATCGTGGGTTGCGGCATTGTCGGCATAGATCGTGGTGGCAATACAGACATTATATTGCTGGAAAAAGGCGATGTCCGCATCGTCGATCAGGGTGGCGTTTGTGAAGATTTCGATTACTTCATAGCCTTCGCTGTGCGCCCTTTGGACCAGTTCTTTCCATCGCGGGTAAAGCAAAGGTTCGCCGCCGATTAACTGCAGACCGGTTGCCCCTTCCTGGCGGGCTTCCGTAATCAGCGCAAGCCATCGCTCATGGGGTACTCCGTCGTCGGTGACCGCCGGTCCGCTGCTGGCGTAACAGTGCTGACATTGATTATTGCAGCGTGAGGTTAGTTCCAGCCAAATAAATTCGAGTGTGGGGGATTGATCAGGGAGAGGTTCTGCGGGTGTTTCCGGCGGCGTGTCAAGATAAAGCGAACCCAGACCCATGGCGGAGATTTGATCCAGGAAGTTGAGATAGGGTTTGCTTTTCTCCGTTTCCGGTGCCAAGATGTCTTCCACGGCGGTATGCTCGCATTGGCTGAGGAGGTGAACAGCGCCTTTGTTGATCGAAAACACCTTGCCGGTTTGCAGGTTATAAATAGCTCCGCGATTTGCTCCCGGCACTAAATGACAGTATTTTTGCAAGCGGTAAAACATGTATGGATAGCCTCCTTTGGTCTTATCTCGGTTATGTGCAGTAATGCTGAAAACAGGGATCGGCGGTTTTCAGCAGGATAATATATACTATGATGTGAAAAGTGGCCGGGGTACGGTATATGGTATATGGTATATGGGTACAGGGTTTGCCGTTTTGGAGAAGGAACCGGAGAAGGAAGGTGTGCTTTGCGCAGCCGCATTTGCCTTTTATCGGCCTATCCGCCCCTCAATTGCTGTTGACAAGGATGTATTAAACGGGTATAATAATCCTTGTCGTTGCGCAGAACGAGTGCAAATCTGCGGATGTAGCTCAGTGGTAGAGCATCGCCTTGCCAAGGCGAGGGTCGCGAGTTCGAATCTCGTCATCCGCTCCA
>DHRA01000014.1:16901-25252 GCA_002411145.1 Firmicutes bacterium UBA5324
TTCGAATCTCGTCATCCGCTCCAGTTACACAACCTCGGTATGACGTAACCGTCTAACCGGGGTAATTTATTATAGTTCCATAGTGCGCACTCTGCGGCAGGATACCGCCGGTTGGATAATAATAAGGTATTTACGATCATGGAAGTGTAGCACTGAAAAAAATGGAAAGGGATGCGAAAAAGGAGGAAATTATCTAGTATTGTAGAATTCATCGTAATTATGGCTATACTATGGGCAGTGCGAAGCGGGCGCGTAGTTTGCGCCAAATCTTAAACGGCGGTTACACATCCGGGGAGTTTAGCGCCTGTTCCCGATAAGGGGTTGCCGAAAAAGTCTTGCTTTATGGCAAACGGACCGGAGGGACTCACCGTTTGCAAAAAGAAAACATGACAATACATTAAGGGGGATCTTGCATAAATGAAGGTAAATGCGGAAAAAATAGACAAGTATTCAACGGTATTGGAAATTGAGGTAGACGCGGCTGAAGTTAATAGAGCCTTTGACCGTGCGTTCCAAAAGCTGGCTCAAAAAGTCAATGTTCCCGGTTTCCGTAAGGGTAAAGCACCGCGGAAAGTTTTAGAGACACGGCTGGGAAAAGAAGCAGTGGCCCAGGAAGCGATGGATTTTGTGCTTCCGGAAACTTACGGCGCCGCATTGCAGGAAGTAAACCTGGTGCCTGTGGACCGGCCTAAACTGGACCTTAGTGAACTGGAAGAAAATAAATCCTTTTCCTATAAGGCCACTGTTATTGGCAAACCGGAAGTTAAGCTTGGGGAGTACAAGGGTATTAAGGTGGAAAAACCGGTGCACGCCATAACTGATGAAATGATTTTGGAGGAACTTGCCGGCTTACAGCAACGCCATGCCAAAGTGGTCGTCATGGAAGGCGCGGCACTTAACAACGGGGACTTTGCCATCCTTGACTTTGAGGGCTTTATTGACGGCGAAGCATTTAAAGGGGGCAAGGCGGAAAGCTACCCCCTGGAAATCGGTTCCGGCAGTTTTATTCCCGGTTTTGAAGAACAATTGATCGGCGCCAAAGCGGGCGAACAGCGGATTGTCAAAACTCCTTTCCCCGCGGATTACTTTGTACCGGATTTAGCCGGTAAAGAGGCTGAATTCCATGTAACCGTCAAAGATGTGAAACGTAAAGAATCGCCCGCGCTGGACGACGATTTTGCCAAAGAGGCCAGTGAATTTGCGACCCTTGAGGAATTAAAGGCGGATGTAAAGAATAAATTAGAGGAGAAAGCAGCGGCGCGTGCGGAACGGGAATATAATGACAGTGTGATGCAAAAGGTAGCGGAAAACGCCGAGGTGGATATTCCTGAAGTAATGGCTGAACAGCGGGCGTCAAAAATGCTGAACGATTTTACAATGAATCTGCGGCAGCGCGGGTTGTCTCTGGAAAATTATCTTGAGCATGCAAACATTACCGTTGCCCAAATGAAGGAAAGATATATGGAGACGGCGAAAGTAGAAGTAAAGAGGGATTTAGTGCTTGAGGCAATTGCGAAGGCGGAAAATATTGAAGTAGCGGAAACAGACATCCAAGCGGAGATTGAACGTATTGCCGTCATGTATCAGACTACGCCGAAACAAGTGCTGGACATTCTGGTTTCTGAACAGCGACTCGGCGATGTGCGTTTTAACCTCCTGCTGAACAAGACGTTTAAAGTTATTATGGATCAGGCAGCAGCAGTGTAACTTAAGCACTTTTATCCATTATTGAGTGAGGTGTTTCGTTATGAATCTTGTACCAATGGTTGTGGAGCAAACAAACCGGGGAGAAAGGGCCTACGATATTTATTCACGGCTGCTGAAGGATCGCATTATTTTCCTGGGTGGTCCCGTTGATGACACGGTGGCTAATTTGATTATTGCCCAGATGCTTTTCCTTGAGTCGGAGGATCCGGACAAGGACATTCATCTTTATATTAATAGTCCCGGTGGCGTTGTCACTGCGGGCTTGGCGATTTACGACACAATGCAGTATATCAAACCGGATGTATCAACGATTTGTTTGGGTCTGGCCGCCAGCATGGGGGCATTGCTGTTATCCGCGGGGGCAAAGGGCAAGCGATTTGCTTTACCCTACGCCCGGATCATGATTCATCAGCCCCACGGCGGCGCGACGGGTCAGGCAACTGACATCGAGATTCATGCCAGAGAGATCCTGCGTCTGCGGGAAATCGGCAATGAAATTCTTACCCGGCATACCGGACAGCCCGCGGAGAAAGTCCAGCGCGACGTGGAACGTGATTTCTTCATGTCCGCAGAACAAGCCAGCAAGTATGGGCTTATTGATAAAGTGATTTTCCCTCGAGGTGATGCGCACAAGGAATCATCCACTTAAAGAGGTGATATAATGTTAAAATTTGGGGATGAAAAAGGCCAACTGAAATGTTCCTTTTGTGGCAAGCTGCAGGAACAGGTAAAAAAGCTGGTAGCCGGTCCCGGGGTATACATCTGCGATGAATGCATTGAACTATGCAATGAGATCATCGAAGAAGAACTTGGGGACGATATGGACCTGGAGATGCGGGATATTCCCCGCCCAAAGGAAATTAAAGAGATTCTGGATCAATATGTCATCGGCCAGGAAGACGCAAAGCGTACGTTGGCTGTCGCGGTATACAATCATTACAAACGCATTAACATCGGCAATAAAATTGAAGAGGTTGAGCTGCAGAAAAGCAATATTGTCATGCTTGGTCCCACAGGCAGCGGTAAAACACTGTTGGCACAGACCTTGGCCAAACTATTGAATGTACCATTTGCGATCGCGGACGCCACCTCCCTGACGGAGGCGGGCTATGTGGGCGAGGATGTGGAAAACATTCTTCTCAAGCTGATCCAGGCGGCGGATTATGATGTGGAAAAGGCGGAAAAGGGTATCGTATATATCGATGAGATCGATAAGATCGCCCGTAAGTCGGAAAACCCGTCGATTACCCGTGATGTTTCCGGGGAGGGTGTGCAGCAGGCGTTGCTGAAGATCCTGGAGGGTACGGTGGCCAGCGTGCCGCCCCAAGGCGGACGCAAGCATCCGCATCAGGAATTCATTCAGATTGACACCACAAATATTTTGTTTATCTGCGGCGGTGCCTTTGACGGCATTGACAAGATTATTCAAAAACGTACCGGCACGAAAACCCTTGGTTTTGGCGCGGAAATAAAAAGCAAGGCGGATAAGCCGATCGGGGAAATTCTCCGGGAAATTCTGCCGGGTGATTTGCTGAAATATGGGTTGATTCCGGAATTTGTTGGTCGTCTGCCGGTTATCGTCACTTTGGACGCCCTGGATGAAGAGGCGCTGGTGCGTATTTTAACTGAACCGCGCAACGCCCTGGTCAAACAGTACCAGAAATTCCTGGAAATGGATAACGTGGGTCTGGAATTTAAGGACGAGGCCCTGCACGCCATTGCCAAGGAAGCGATCCAGCGGAATACGGGCGCCCGGGGATTGCGGGCGATCATTGAGGATATCATGCTTAATGTGATGTATGAAATCCCCTCCCGTACGGATGTAACGAAATGTATTGTGACGAAAGAAGTTGTTGCCCAAAAAGAAGAACCGATTTTAGTCACCGTGGATCGTAAAACGAAAAAGAAAGAAGAATCGGCATAATATAATAAACCGGGAATGCGGCTGGAGAAGCGTCTCCAGCCGCATTCTTTTTTTATGTTGAACCGCAGCGTCGCAGAGGACATTTTTTAATATTTCTCCGCGTCCTCTGCGTCTCTGCGGTTCATTTTCTTTTTGGCCCATAGGGCCATTTTTTATGCAGTATTTCAGAAAAAGTTGCGGGATATTTGCGATCGTTTTTTCCCATACTAGCGATAGAATTCTTTTGGAAAGGGGGTTTTCAGTTGGATTACGCAATCAATGCGATCAGTTTTGTACAGTTCTTTTTTGCCATCGTGATCGGCCTGTATTTTTGGAATCTGCTGCGTTCCCAGCAGGGAAGCCGGATGGCCGTAGAACGGGAATCAAAAAAGGAACTGGATAAACTGCAAAAGATGCGCGAAATATCGCTAACAGAACCGCTTTCCGAGAAAACACGGCCTGCTTTGCTTACGGACATTATTGGACAGGAGGATGGTGTCAAGGCTCTGCGAGCGGCTTTATGCGGTTATAATCCCCAGCATGTGATCATTTACGGCCCGCCCGGAGTGGGGAAAACCGCCGCCGCCCGCCTGATTCTGGAGGAGGCGCGGCGCAATCCGCTGTCGCCGTTTGGTCAGGCCGCCAAGTTTATCGAGATGGATGCAACGACCGCCCGTTTCGATGAGCGGGGTATTGCCGATCCACTGATCGGCACCGTCCATGATCCGATTTATCAGGGGGCAGGACCCTTGGGTATGGCCGGTATTCCCCAACCCAAACCGGGGGCCGTTACCAAAGCCCATGGCGGGATGTTGTTTATCGACGAAATCGGGGAATTGCATCATATCCAGATGAACAAGCTTCTGAAGGTTCTGGAGGATCGCAAAGTTTTTTTGGAGAGTTCCTACTACAGCAGCGAAGATGCGAATATCCCCTCCCATATCCATGACATTTTTCAAAACGGACTGCCCGCCGATTTTCGGCTGGTGGGTGCGACCACCCGGAATCCGGAAGATATCCCACCGGCCATCAGGTCACGTTGTGTAGAGGTTTATTTCCGTAATTTATTGCCGCCGGAAATTGCCCGGGTGGCGAGTAATGCGGCGCATAAAATGAATATAAAGCTGGGGGATAATGCGCTGGAAGTAATCAAGCGTTATGCGACGAACGGCCGGGATGCGGTGAATATTGTCCAAATTGCGGGCAGCCTTGCGCTGGAGCATGGCGGGGGTATAACGGCCGAGGATGTGGAATGGGTCGTAAATTGCGGGCAATATATGCCCCGGCCCGAACGGAAGATTCCTTCGGAACCCCAGGTTGGTGTGGCCAATGGCTTAGCCATATATGGTCCCAGCATGGGGGCGTTGCTCGAAATCGAAGTAACGGCTACGCCGGCTGCCGGAACCGGCAAGCTAAACATTACCGGCGTGGTGGAAGAGGAAGAAACCGGCGGCTACGGCAAAAAAATGCGCCGCAAGAGCATGGCCCGCAGTTCGGTGGAAAATGTGATGACTCTTTTACGGGCGCAAATGGGTGTGGATCCGGCGAAATATGATATTCATATAAACTTCCCCGGCGGAGCGCCGGTGGACGGACCTTCCGCCGGTGTTACCATGGCGGCTGCCATTTATTCCGCCATTACGAAGATACCGGTGGACAACCGTGTGGCGATGACCGGGGAAGTTTCGATACGTGGCTTGGTGAAAGCGGTGGGCGGCGTGACGACAAAAATTACCGCAGCCAAACAGGCTGGGGCGGAAAGAGTAATCATCCCCCGTGAGAACTGGCAGGAAACGTACCGGCACATGGAAGGGGTGGAAATTATCCCTGTGGACAGGATACAGGAAGTAATAAATCTCGCCTTTACGAAAACGGAGCAACCTAAAGCGGAGGTCATACCGGTGCCACAGGCATCTATACGGGCTGCCGGCGGTCTTGGCATGTGTAATTCCAGCAGGGCTTCGCAATAACCTTCCGGTTGATAACGGAGAAACAGGGTCAGATGCCAAGGGCAGCTGACTTTTTTTATCCGATAGCTAACCGACGCTAATACTCCCGCTTTTTCAAGCGGGGAGATAAAGCGTCGCTAAGCTCCTGGATAGGTTCGACTAAAATTCAGATGGAGTTAAAACTCCCCCTGAATTAAGTCTCACTTTATCCAACTGACGGGAGGGAAATTAAACAGGTGAACAGAATATTATTAATATGGCAGGCAAGAATATATCTGACACGATTCGAGAAGGAGGGGGCTTCATATGCAGGAAACACCCCGCAATGACCAAAGACAAATGCCACTGCTGCCTCTGAGGGGCATACTTGTTTTTCCATATACGATTATCCATTTGGATGTCGGACGTGAAAAATCGATCAGTGCTTTGGAAGAAGCGATGGTGCAAGACCGGCTGATCATGCTTGCAACCCAGAAAGATGCGCAGACCGACCGGCCCACATCCGAAGATATTTTTCGTGTGGGGACCGTCGCCGAGGTAAAACAGCTGCTGAAACTGCCCGGAGGTACCATCCGTGTCCTTGTGGAAGGGCTTAACCGGGCGAAAATCGTTAATTACGTACAGGATGAGCCGCATTATACAGTGGATATTCAAGAATATAAGGACACCGAGGAAAAGGACTCCGAACTTGAAGCCTTGACACGCAGCGGGATCAGTTATTTTGAACAATATGTCAAAATGAGCAAAAAGATCCCGCCGGAAACCCTTGTTTCCGTGGTTACGGTGGATGAGCCGGGCCGCCTGAGTGATTTGATTGCTTCGCACCTGACGCTGAAGGTGGAGGACAAACAGCGGTTACTTGATGCCGTTGACATCAAAGAACGTCTCCAGCGTCTCTGCGAAATTTTGGGCCATGAAATCGAAGTGCTTGAGCTGGAACGGAAAATCAATACCCGTGTGCGCAAGCAAATGGAAAAGACCCAAAAGGAGTATTACCTGCGGGAGCAGATGAAGGCCATCCAGAAGGAACTGGGTGAAAAAGATGAGAAGATGGCGGAGGCTGAAGAATACCGGCAAAAGTTAGAAGAGATAAAGCTGCCGGAAGACGTCGAGGAAAAGATCCTTAAGGAAATTGAACGCCTGGAGAAAATGCCGCCCCAGGCGGCGGAAACAGCGGTAATCAGAAATTATCTGGACTGGATGGTTGCTTTACCCTGGTCGGCGATGACGGAGGACCGCCTGGATGTTAAGGTGGCGGAACAAATCCTTGACGAGGACCATTACGGGCTGCGGAAAGTGAAGGACCGGATATTGGAATATTTGTCGGTGCGCAAACTTACCCAGTCGATGAAAGGCCCGATTCTTTGCCTCGTAGGGCCGCCGGGCGTAGGTAAGACCTCTTTGGCCCGGTCCATCGCCCGTTCCATGGAGCGGAAGTTTGTGCGCATATCTTTGGGAGGCGTGCGTGATGAAGCGGAAATCCGCGGACACCGCCGTACCTATGTGGGCGCGCTGCCGGGCCGTATCATTCAGGGCATGAAAACGGCGGGGGTGAAAAACCCGGTGTTTCTGTTGGATGAAATTGATAAAATGAGTTCCGACTTCCGGGGAGATCCTTCTTCTGCCCTGCTGGAAGTATTGGATCCGGAGCAAAATAACAGTTTCAGCGACCACTATGTGGAAAACCCCTTCGATTTATCGCAGGTCCTCTTTGTGGTGACCGCGAATACGACCCACACCATTCCCCGGCCCCTGCTGGACCGGATGGAGGTCATCTCCATCTCCGGCTATACGGAGGACGAGAAGGTGCAAATCGCCAAACGCTACTTAATTCCCAAACAAATGAAAGAACATGGCCTGACCGACGAACATGTCACTTTTGCGGAAGGTACAATCCAAAAAGTCGTCCGTGAGTATACGCGGGAAGCCGGTGTGCGTAATCTGGAGCGGACGATCGGCACCGTCTGCCGGAAAGTGGCGCGGCAGATTGTCCAGGATGATAAACAGAAAGTGAAAGCAACCGCCCAGAACCTGCATACCTTTCTTGGTACGCCCCGCTACCGGTTCGGTGTGGCGGAGAAGAAAAGTGAGGTGGGTGTGGCCACCGGCTTGGCCTGGACGGAGGCCGGCGGCGATATGCTGGCGATCGAGGTTAACATCATGAAAGGTAAAGGGAAACTGACTTTAACCGGTCAACTGGGGGAAGTGATGCAGGAATCGGCCCAGGCAGGCTTCAGCTATATCCGGACCCGGGCGAAAGAACTGGGTATTGAAGATGACTTTCTGGACAAGCACGATATTCATATTCACGTTCCGGAAGGGGCAATCCCCAAAGACGGGCCTTCCGCCGGCATTACCATGGCCACCGCCGTGGTTTCGGCCTTAACGAATACACCTGTGCGCAAGGAGGTGGCCATGACCGGAGAAATTACCCTGCGCGGCAGGGTGCTGCCGGTGGGCGGCATCAAGGAAAAAATGCTGGCTGCGCACCGTGCGGGCGTAAAAAAAATTATCATGCCCATTGAAAACAAGCGGGATATGGATGATATTCCGGTAAACGTGAAACGCAGCCTTGATTTTGTGCTGGTGGAACACATGGACGCGGTGCTGGAAAACGCTTTGGTGAAAACAGAACAATGAAGATTACAGGCGCTAAATATATAATCAGTGCCGTAGGGCCTAAACAATACCCGGAAACAGGCTACCCGGAAATTGCGCTGGCGGGGCGGTCCAATGTGGGCAAATCTTCTTTGATAAACTCCCTATGCAATAGGCGGGCGCTGGCCAGGACC
>DHRA01000014.1:25431-25697 GCA_002411145.1 Firmicutes bacterium UBA5324
GATCTTCCCGGTTACGGTTACGCCCACGTATCCCAGGCGCAGCGCCAGGAATGGGGCGTGTTTATCAACCGCTACCTGAAGGAACGGGATAAGCTTGTAATGGTGTTGCACCTGATCGACCTGCGGCATGAACCAATGAAAAATGACCGGGAAATGTCCGCCTGGCTGCGGGAGCTAAAGGTTCCCTATGCGGTTATTTGCACCAAGGCGGATAAAATCAGCCGGGGGCGCCGCGCCTCTCACCTGGCGGTCATCCGGAAGGAACT
>DHRA01000014.1:25834-26021 GCA_002411145.1 Firmicutes bacterium UBA5324
AAACTGGACGGGACCGTGCCGCTTTTGGCCTATTCCAGCGAGACCGGCGAGGGCCGCGGGGAGGTCTGGCAGGAAATTGGCGGGCGGCTGGCTGTCGGCAGCCAGGAAGCAGAGGAATGATCCCGGAAAGCAGCCGGGTTTTCTGTTTTCGCGGAATTCTTGTAGTCTATTGCAAAACTCACTTTTG
>DHRA01000041.1 GCA_002411145.1 Firmicutes bacterium UBA5324
ATTGGAAAGATGATTAGCTCATCTTTTCAGACTGTTGATAAGCGTCGTCTAGATTCGTTGCTCGTCGTGAAAAATCCTCAACGTAATTACCATTACGCCTCCGGTTTTTCACTCCTCGCGCCTTGCTATACTCGCTTCTGAACAGTCTGCTCACTGACTTGGTTGTTTTAAATAGGATCTTTTGAAGATCCCGCACATCAGGTTGTTATAGTGCTGTTCACTGTTTAGTTTTCAAGGATCATTTGTCCCGTCATCTTAACTACTCTAACACCAAGTCTTACTGGGATTATCGCTGGTATTTAAAGTAATCTGACTATTGGGAATTTTATAATAACATTTATAAAATAGCTTGTCAAGTAGCTGTTATGCTTTTTGTTACTCTTTGCTACTTTATTACTTTATATGTCGCCGTATGGCGAACATTTCATACTTTATCACACTTTCGGTTCCCGCGCAATTTAATTATTAAGCAATATCCACCCGTTTTACCTCCATCTGCCCTTTATTATGCGGTTATCATTACGTATGCTTATCTATACGGATATATAAATGAACCACTTTTAATCATCCCTTGTTTTTACAGGGAGGTTAAAAGTGGTTCATTTTTTATTTTGCCTAAGCCTTGAAAGTTCGGGAATTCTTATTCCTCGTCATCTCTTCTGAAAACAAATGCTACGGCGCCAACTTTATCTCCTTCATCCAACCGCATGAGCGTAACACCTTGCGCGCTTCTTCCTTGCACCGATATATCGTCAACAGACATCCTGATAACTATTCCCTCGATGGTAATCAGCATTACTTCACTGCCGCTGATCACGGTTTTTAACCCTGCAACAGCGGTATTGATCCTTGATAAATTGATCATTTTCACACCAATACCGCCGCGGGTTTGCGGCCGGAACTCCGTAAATGGTGTACGCTTACCATGGCCGTTTTCTGTTACAACCAGTAACTCAGCATTGTCCCGTACCACAACCATACCCACTACTTCATCGGTCTCCCGTAAGTTGATGCCTTTCACCCCGCGCGCTGTACGTCCCATGCTGCGCACATCTCCTTCATGGAAACGAATGGCCAGGCCGTTTTTCGTACCCAGGAAAATATCTTCCTGACCGTCGGTTAGTTTCACACCGATCAATTCGTCTCTCTCATCAAGAGTAAGGGCGATCAACCCGCCTTTACGCACCGTATCATATTCGGAAAGATCCGTCTTTTTAATAATACCGCCGCGGGTAGCTAATACCAGATACAGTTCAGCATTAAATTCTTTCACGGGAATTACGGCGTTTACTTTTTCGCCCGCCTCTAAAGGCACAAGGTTAACCATGGCGATACCCTTTGCCTGTCTGCTCGCTTCGGGAATTTCATATCCCTTCACGCGATATACTTTCCCTTTGTTTGTAAAGAACAGGATATTATGATGCGTAGTAGCGACGAACAGGTGCTCAACAAAATCTTCTTCTTTTGTTTGCATGCCTGTTACGCCACGGCCCCCTCTTTTCTGGTTCTTATAGGTATCCATCGGCAAACGTTTGATATATCCGTAGTGTGTAAGGGTGATGACAATATCTTCTTCTGCGATAAGGTCTTCCATTTCGAGTTTTGTCACGTCACTGGTAATCATTGTGCGGCGTTCGTCGGCATAACGTTTCTTAATATCAAGTAATTCTTCCCTAATAATCGCATAGATTTTCTTTTCATCAGCAAGAATTTCCGAGAGTTTCGCAATAAGCTTCAACAGTTCCTGGAATTCTTCCTCGATCTTTTCACGCTCTAAGCCTGTTAGGCGCTGGAGACGCATGTCCAGGATAGCCTGGGCCTGTTTTTCACTAAGGGAAAAATTCTCGACCAGTGCTTCCCGGGCAATATCCACGGTGCGGGATTCCCGTATTGTGGTGATAACTGCATCAATATGATCCAGGGCAATACGCAATCCTTCTAGAATATGGGCCCGATCCCTGGCTTTGCGTAATTCGAACTCCGTTCTGCGGGTAATAACTTCTTTCTGGTGCTCCAGATAGTAATACAATGCCTGTCTTAAATTTAAAACCTTGGGGTGTCCGTCAACCAATGCCAGCATGTTCACACCGAAGCTTTCCTGCATGTGGGTATGCTTGTACAATTGATTGAGTATGACATCGGGATTAACGTCTCTCCTCAATTCTATTACAATCCGCATACCGGTACGGTCAGATTCGTCCCTTAAATCTGTAATGCCGTCGATGGTTTTCTCCCGTACTAGATCTGCGATAGATTCTACTAAACGCGCTTTATTAACTTGGTAAGGAATTTCCGTAACGAGGATACGAGACTTTCCGTTAGACATGCGTTCTATTTTGGCAACAGCCCGCATTTTTACCGAGCCTTTGCCGGTCATATATGCATTTCTAATTCCCTCGCGCCCAAGAATCAATGCGCCTGTGGGAAAATCCGGACCCTTAACAACCGTCATCAAATCCTGTACCTGGGCTTCGGGATTATCAATGAGCATTACAACCCCGTCAATCACTTCCCCTAAATTGTGCGGAGGAATATTCGTAGCCATACCTACCGCAATACCCGCCGCTCCATTTACCAGTAAGTTGGGGATTTTTGCCGGCAATACCACCGGTTCCTGTTCTTTTCCGTCATAGTTCGGCATGAAATCTACGGTATCTTTTTCGATATTTGCGAGCATTTCTTCCGCTAATTTTGAAAGACGCACTTCTGTATAACGCATGGCGGCGGCGGAATCACCATCCACCGATCCGAAATTCCCGTGCCCGTCTACCATCAGATAACGGGTCGAAAAATCCTGCGCCAGACGTACCATCGCATCATAGACTGAGGAATCTCCATGAGGGTGAAATTTACCCAACACTTCACCAACTACACGTGAGGATTTTACATAGGGTTTGTTCGGCAGTACCCCCGCTTCATGCATGGCAAACAAAATCCGGCGATGTACTGGTTTTAAACCATCACGCACATCCGGTAAAGCCCGCATAACGATTACGCTCATCGCATAATCAATATAGGACGTTTTCATTTCGTTCTCGATACTTACAGGGATTATTTTTCCATGATTTATCTCCGTCATTAAATTCTCCTACTCCCTTTTAAGGTAACATTGTTCTTAAGAAAGCATTATTACCAATAGTAAATCTTATAAATCAAGATTTTTTACTTCGTGAGCGTGATCTTCAATGAATTTTCGGCGTGGTTCAACCTTGTCACCCATGAGAATCGTAAATATCTGCTCGGCCTCATAGCCCGCAGACTCCGCCATTTCCAGTGATACCTGTAATAAGGTGCGGCTTTCGGGATTCATGGTAGTATCCCATAGCTGTTCAGGATTCATTTCCCCCAAACCTTTATAACGTTGTATAGAGGTTCCATCCCGGCCTATGTGTGAGAGTAATCTTTCCAACTCTGCGTCATTATAGGCATATTGTTCATTACGCCCTTTTTTAACCTTGTACAAAGGAGGCTGCGCTATATAAACCATGCCTTTTTCTATCAGGGGTTTCATATACCGGTAGAAGAAGGTAAGCAATAATGTGCGAATATGGGCACCATCCACATCAGCATCCGTCATAATTACAATTTTATGATAACGGGCCTTCTGAATATCGAAATCTTCTTCCCCGATCCCTGTGCCAAAAGCCGTAATCATGGTGCGGATTTCTTCGTTATTTAATATTTTATCCAACCTTGCTTTTTCCACATTGATGATTTTGCCACGTAGGGGTAAAATTGCCTGAAATCTTCTGTCCCTGCCTTGCTTTGCCGACCCTCCTGCGGAGTCACCTTCCACAAGGTAGATCTCACAGAGTGATGGATCTTTAATCGCGCAGTCAGCTAATTTACCAGGTAATGACGATATTTCCAATGCGCTCTTTCTTCGGGTTAATTCCCTGGCTTTTCTTGCCGCTTCCCGCGCCCGGGCAGCCATTACCGACTTTTCAATAACTCTTTTGGCAACTGTCGGATTTTCCCCTAAGTATTCACTTAACCCTTCAGCGAACATTGAGTCAACAAATCCCCGGACTTCACTGTTACCCAACTTGGATTTTGTCTGCCCTTCAAACTGAGGTTCACGAATTTTTACACTAATAACAGCTGTGAGACCTTCACGAATATCATCACCAGACAGACTTACTTCGTTTTCTTTTATGAGGTTCATTTTTTTACCATAATCGTTAATACAACGGGTAAGGGCGCTTTTAAAACCGCTTAAATGCGTCCCTCCTTCCGGTGTATTTATATTATTAACGAAAGAATAGAGAGTCTCCGCATAACCGTCGTTGTACTGGAAAGCTATTTCCACATGACTGTCCTGTCCTTCTCCCTGCACATAAATCGGCGGTGCATGCAAGCAATCTTTGTTTTCATTCAAATATTCCACAAAGGAAATAATGCCGCCATCAAATTTAAAATCTTTCTTTACGTCATTCCGTTCGTCTGCCAGGGTAATTAAAAGCCCTTTGTTCAAAAAAGCAAGCTCGCGTAAGCGATGCGATAACACTTCAAAACTATATACTAAATCCTCAAATATCTCATCGTCCGGCTTAAAAGAAATTTTCGTGCCTGTTTCCTGCGCTTCCCCAATTACGGTGAGCGGTGTTTCTGCTTTGCCCCTTTCATATCTCTGGTGGTGAATTTTTCCGTCCCTTTTAATTTCAACTTCCAGCCATTCCGACAGGGCGTTTACTACGGAAACCCCTACGCCGTGTAACCCGCCGGATACTTTATAACCCTCTCCTCCAAACTTACCGCCGGCATGTAATACTGTCAGTACAACTTCCACCGCGGGTATGCCCGTTTCCGGCATAGCGTCAACCGGAATGCCGCGACCATTATCCACAACCGTGATACTGTTGTCTGTTCTAATGATCACTTCCACTCTGTCGCAATAACCTGCCAAAGCTTCATCAATACTGTTATCAACGACTTCATACACCAAATGGTGCAATCCTCTGCTGCTCGTTGTACCAATATACATGCCCGGACGTTTACGTACCGCTTCCAGGCCTTCGAGAACTTGAATCTGTGCTGCTCCGTAATTATTGTTCACTGTTGTATCTTTCAAATCAGTCACTATCTTTGTACCCCTCTTTCTCCCATAAATAAATACACTGCAAAATCTAAAATATTTATCGGCTTATCTAGGAGAATCTTAAATTATAAAGTGAGACTTAATTCAGGTGGAGTTTTAACTCCATCTGAATTTTAGTCGAACTTATCCAGGGACCTAGCCGCTCTTAACTCACACTTGTAGAAGTGGGAGTCTTAGAGCGGGTTGGTCATCGGATAAATCAAGATATTTCTTCTTCACCAACACATTTCCAATTTTGGGCGCGCTTTTTTAACGTCGAAGAGGAAATTGCTGATACATAAACGATTTTTTCGGTGACAATGAAACATTTTGGGTTTCCATCCGATACGTCCTTAATCATTCTTTCCTCAACCATTAAATCAATAAATTCTTTATTGATTTGAGACTTATCATCTTTATATTCTGTAATGGATATGATCTCCTTTAAAGGAATAATTGTATCAGCGCCTAAGTGCAAAAACATGATTTATTGTCCTCCCAATAGCTTATTTGCTATATTTTCCCCTAAAGTTTGCCATATTATTTCAGGCGTTAATTTTTCAGGCGACATTCTTGTACGCAGCATAACATATGTTTGCACGTGAGCATTAGGTATTTTTTGCCCGTTCCTGCTTTTAGCCGCTGTGCGGATTTGCAGCCAAAGCTCTTGTATCATCTCTCTGCGCACCGTGTCATAGATATCTTTATTTAGTCCGGAAATGTGGGAACTTATCTCCTGGTAAGACAACCAGGGAAGCTCCCATAATAAAAATCTTGTTTTACGACGCAGCAATTCCAGTTCTTTTAGACCGCAGTAGAAACATTTTTTCTTTTTCGGCTCAATCATCATGCCGCATAGAGAACATTCAATCCAGCCCGCTTCTTGCTTTTCAAGGGTTATTATTTTTCCCTGCCTGATTAAGGATGCTACTACCTTGCGAATTTCCGGATCGCCAATTTCTTTCACCATCGCTTCTATTTTTTCTAATTCTTCAAAAGAAAGGGCTCTTTTTCTGGAGGCTGTTTTGCCAATATCCTGTTTAATTTTCTGCTCATTACAACGATTTCCTGCTTTAAAACGAATTTCTTTCACAACTTTCTCGCCAATAGTCTCATTTAACCTGTTTTTTATATCCTGGGCCGCAAAACTTAAATGCTGGATCCAAACCGGATGATCAACATGGACAAAAAGCACACCGCGATGCATTTCCACCACCGAAGCGTGCTTAATAATCATTTCCCCTACAACTGATTCCCATAATTCCATCACCTTGTATTCCAAGGCCCTGGTTTTTAAGCCTAATTTGTTTAAGGTAACGTCCACTAACTTGTTTATTTTTTCCATAAACTTTATTCTCTCCGTATATGTCCGTTTTTTACATATACAACGTCTATTTTTTCAAAAGGGACATCTAATTTATCGGTACCGGTTGTTGTAATAAAAGTTTGTACACGATCCTTTATTGTTTCAACTAAATATCTTCTCCTTTCCCCGTCCAATTCGGATAGAACATCATCCAATAAAAGCAGGGGATATTCTCCTGTCTCAGATTTCATATATTCCAATTCAGCCAGTTTAAGTGCTAAAACTCCCGTCCGCTGCTGTCCCTGTGAACCAAAAACCCGAAGATCATAACCGTTTACGTTAAGCAGTAAGTCGTCTCTGTGGGGCCCAACTGAAGTATTCGCCCGGGCAATATCCTGCTGTCGATTATTTTTTAAATTCTGCGCCATTATTTCTTTGACCTGGCCGGGGTTTTTTAGATATTCACTTTGGGATTTATATTGAATACTGAGTTCTTCTTTACCATCTGTTATTTTCCTGTGCATTAACCGCGCAAGCATGGATAATTTTTTTATGGCGTCCATCCTTTTGTTAATTATTTTTTCCCCGATATCGACCAGTTGGATATCCCAAATATCCAGCATACTTTCATTCTCTCTCTTTTCTCTTATCAACCGCAGCGTATTATTTCTTTGAGAGATAATTCTTGCATATTGTTGCAAATAGCGGTAATATGCCGGATTTATCTGAGATATTTCCAAGTCAAGAAAACGCCGGCGTAATGCCGGCATTCCTTTTACAAGCCATAAATCTTCCGGTGAAAAAAATACCGTCGTAATTTGTCCTAAAATTTCCCGAAGTTTATTTTCGATCCCGTCCAATAATATTACTTTTTTCTTTGGTTGTTCCGCATAACGAATTTCCAGGGTGTGTTCACTGCCCATTCGGAAAAATTTCGCTTTCACGGTAAAAAACGATTTACCCCAGCTAATCAATTCCTGATCATTGTTTGTCCGGTGTGACCGGCCGGTCGCCAATAAAAAAATACTCTCCAGTATATTAGTTTTGCCTTGCGCATTATCTCCGATCAAAAACGTAATATTTTTATCCGATACCAGTTCCAGGGTCTCATAATTACGAAAATCCTTCAAGTATAGCCCTTCGATACGCAAGGCATACTCACCTCATTTACTCCTTAACAATCTTATATAAACCAATGTTTCGCACTTGAATCTCATCACCAGGCAATAATTTACGGCTTCTTCTTGTTTCTTTTTCACCATTTATGGTAATAAATCCTTCAGAGATCATTAATTTAGCGTGCCCGCCGGTTTGGGCCGCACCCGCCCATTTTAAAAACTGATCAAGTTGAATTGATGCGGATTGTATCGCCACTTCTTCCACTATTTTCCGTCACTCACTTTCTTTTATAAGAAATTTTCCTATTAATTTGTTCTGACAGGTGTAATAACATACATAAACACCGCTTGTTCAACCGGCTTTATGACGGCCGGTGTCAGCGGAGAAGTGAAAGAAAACTCAATCTCAGGACTATTAATAACTTTAAGCGCGTCGAGGATATATCTGGCATTGAAGGCTATTGTAAGATGTTCACCGTTTATGCGCGCTTCTGTTTCTTCATATGCCGCGCCCACATCAGGATTATTTGAGGTTATATTTATTTCCGTATCCTTAATATCCATTTTTACCACATTGTAGTCGCCGTCCCTTGTTAATAAAGAAGCCCTTTCCACACTTTCCGTCAGCCCGGAGGTTTGGACGAAAACATTTGTTTTGAAACTCTTGGGAATCACTTGCTGATAATTGGGGAATTTTCCTTCGATGAGCTGTGTTTCCATGTATATATCTTTAAACTCAAATGCCAGCTTATTTTGATGCCATCTGATAGATACCGGTTCTTCCGTATCGGCGGAAAATATTTTATTTAATTCATTTAAAAATTTTGCAGGAACAATAACCTTCAGCTCATTTCTTTCCGGATTTTCAATTATATCCGTACAAAAAGCCAATCGATGCGTATTCGTCGCCACAAAATTAATTGTTTCATTTTCAATTTCCATTAAAACTCCGGTAAATACAGGTCTGGTATCATCCTGGGAACAAGCAAAAGTGGTTCGCTGGATTAAATTCTTCATCGTGTTTTCAGGTATTGTGTATACACTTCCGCTCTGTAAAGATTGAATAAGCGGAAAATCTTCATACGGCATACAGACCAAGTCATATTGGGAGCGCTTACTTTTAATTTTAACGGATTTATTTTCCGCGGCACTTATTTCCACCGTATCACCCGGCAGCCTGCGGATAATTTCTGAAAAATATTTCGCCGCCAGCACCGTAGCTCCAGCGCTGACAACCTGTGCGGGCAGAGAACATTTTATCGCCGTTTCATAATCATTGGCCTGCAGTTCTAATACGCCGTTTTCCGCTTTAAGATATATGCCTCCTAGTATGGGCATGGTTGATTTTGTAGCTACCGCCTTTTGCACAATTTGTATGTAGTTTAATAAATGTTCCCTTTGGCAGGTGAAGTTCATTTTTTTTCCCCCTTTTTCACAGGTATATTTTATTATTCTTTGCATATAATTATAAATTAGTCGTAATAGTAGTAGGCCCTGTTTATATGTGGATAACAGGAAAATTTCCAAAAAACATGTCGAATCCCCATATGAATAAATATGTGGATAATATTTTATTAATATCCACATATAAACAGGTAATTTTTAAATATGTACTTGTCTACATTTCACCAACAGGTTTTAACTATGTTTGTCCACAAATGCTCCGCTTTCCAAACGTTTTGTCAGCTCTTTCAAAGTATTGGCTAAACGGGGATCCGTCTGCTTTCCGGTGGAAATCTTGTCATGGGCGTGCATAACCGTCGTATGGTCTCTGCCTCCGAATTCTTCCCCTATTTTGGGTAAGGAACAGTCCGTCAGTTCACGGCAGAGATACATGGCGACTTGTCTGGGAAAAGCCACGGTACGGGTTCTTTTCTTTGCTGAAAAATCTTCTATCTTTAATTTAAAATAATGGGCGACTGTTTCTTGAATTAAATTTATGGTGATTTGCCTTGGGCGGGTAGAGGGAAGAATATCTTTTAGTGCTTCTGTGGTTAAAGATACTGATATTTCTTTATCAATGAGAGAAGAATAGGCTACTACTCTGATTAAAGCACCTTCCAATTCACGGATATTTGTATCTATATTACTGGCGATATAATGCATTACATCGTTGGGAATGGAAAGATTGTCCGATTCTGCTTTTTTGCGGAGGATGGCGATACGTGTTTCCAAGTCCGGAGGTTGGATGTCGGCAATTAACCCCCATTCAAAACGGGAACGCAGGCGTTCTTCCAAGGTCGGTATTTCCTTCGGCGGACGGTCACTGGAAATGACCAGTTGTTTATTTGCTTCATGCAGGGCATTGAAGGTATGGAAAAACTCTTCTTGGGTTCGTTCCTTTCCGGCGAGAAATTGGATGTCGTCAATTAATAAAACATCGATATTACGATATTTATTACGGAAATCAACGGTTTTATCGTCCCGGATAGAGTTAATAAGATCATTAGTAAATTTTTCTGAAGATAAGTACAGTACTTTTGAACGGGGAGTCGCCTGTTGAATAAAGTGACCAATGGCATGCATGAGGTGGGTTTTTCCTAAACCTACGCCGCCGTAGATAAATAATGGATTATAAGCTTTGGCCGGCGCTTCGGCAACAGCCAGGGAAGCTGCGTGGGCGAAACGGTTTCCATTTCCGATAACGAAGGAGTCAAACGAATATTTGGGATTTAATAAATTGCTGTTGTTATCATCATTGATGGCCGGTTTTACTGATACCGGTACTGATTTTTTTTCCAGCACATTTTCTTCGACGGTGGGAATAACAAAATTAACTTGCATTTCTCGCTGTGTAACGTACTGTAATGTATTTTTTATCAGATTAATGTAGCGGGTTTCCAGCCATTCTTTAGCGAAATCGTTCGGTACGCCAATTTCGATGGCATCTTCAGATAAGGACAGCGGCCTTGTGGATTTCAGCCAAGTTTCAAAACTTGGTTTACTAAGTTCTTTTTCAATTATTGCTAACGTAGCATGCCAAATTTGCTCAAGTTGCATATCGTTATTCATGGGGTTATCCTCCCGTTACAGGTTAATTATCAACAAGAAATACCGAAAATCATGATATTTATCCACAGATTAATACACAAAAGTGGATAACTTATTATAATATGCCACTATTTTTGCGAGAAAAAATTGAAAGGCATAAAAAATATTCCTTTCAATTTTGCATAGTAGGTATAATATAATGATAATATAAAGGACAGGTAGTAAACTTATCCACATTTTGTGGGTAATTATGTTAATAAGTAAGCATAAAAATGATCCTTAGATGCTTTGTTTTGTGGAAAAGTTCAAATTCTTTTACGGTCAATTTCTTTGGCAAGACAATAATAACAAATATTATAATAGTTATCAACAATAAAATATCCACATGTTCAAGGAGCGGCCTTTTTATCCACAGAGGGGAAGCCAATTATTCCCGCTGTAAATTCTTGACTTGATTTTATGTATAAGATATAATCGTATAAGGTATTTACTTATAAAATTGGGTTTTTATGCGGTTTTATCCGATAGCTAACGTAGTATAAATTTCGCCGTGACCGGCGGGAGATGAGTACCGCTTTAGCATCTTAGCTAATATCTTCTACATTAATAAGGAGGTGTGTATAGATGAAACGTACTTTCCAACCGAAGGTTTTGAGCCGTAAGAGAGAGCATGGATTTCGTAAGCGTATGAGTACAAAAAGCGGCATGCTGGTTCTGAAGAGAAGACGCGCACGCGGTAGAAAAAAATTGTCCGCATAGAGGCCGCCTTAGTGGCCTTTTTCCATATCTAGCCTATTTTTGGGGATGTGCTGTAATGCGAATTCTTCGTTTGAAGAAAAATCTCGAATTTAAGAGGGTATATAAGCAGGGAAGGTCGGTAGCGAACAGATTTGCTGTTATGTACATATTGCACAATGGCACACCCCATCGTAAGGCTGGATTTTCCGTTAGCAAAAAAATAGGCGGTGCCGTACAGCGGAATAGGCTGAAGCGGTTATTTCGCGAAGTCTATCGTTTAAATCAAGAAAGTCTCATCAAGGGCATTGACATCGTATTTATTGCGAGACAGGCGGCAAAAGAAGTAAGTTTCCAAGAATTGATCAAAGCATTCCATGACTTGTTTAAAAAGGCACGTATTATTTCCGGACGGTAACTGAGGTAAAATTAATGATGAAAGAATTCCTTATATTAATGATTAACTTTTATCGAAGGTTTATCTCTCCCTTAAAACCACCGAGTTGTCGTTTTGTGCCGACATGTTCAGAATATGCCGTTTTAGCTTTGAAAAAACATGGGGTATTTAAGGGTTCCTTTTTTGCTTTACGGCGGATTTTACGTTGTCACCCATTTAACCCCGGAGGATATGACCCCATTTAGATATGAGTAATTCGTCAATTTAGGAGGGACCCGATTTGTCGGCTTTGTTAGATTATCTTAGCCTAGTAATGCAGAATTTCCTTACTTTCTTTTACCATCTTACGGAATCTATGGGTTATGCCAATTATGGGTTAGCGATTATATTACTGACGATAGTGATAAAACTCTTAATGTATCCGCTGACCGTGTCCCAAATTAACTCCATGAAACAAATGTCCTTTATTCAGCCGAAACTAAAAGAATTGCAGGATAAGTACAAAGGAAATCCGAAAAAGCTCAATGAAGAAATGGCTGCACTGTATAAATCCCATAATATAAATCCTTTGTCCGGTTGTTTACCATTGATTGTACAAATGCCTTTTTTAATCGCTATCTTTTATGCGATCAGGGCGTACCCTTATGAGGGTGCTCAGAACTTTCTCTGGTTAACCAGCTTAAAGGATCCGGATCCTTTATTTATTCTCCCGGTAGTATCCGCGGCCGCTACATATTTACAGACCCGGATGTCTACCACACCGCAGCAAATGGAACAACAGAAAATGATGATGATTTTTATGCCGTTGTTCATTTTATGGATTAGTTACAAGTTTCCTGCGGGGCTGGTTTTGTATTGGGCGGTTAGTACCATTGTACAAATAATCCAGCAATATTACGTTTATAAGAAACCTTTGCAAATACAAGGGGAGGCTAAGGAATGAAATCCGTTGAAAAAACCGGGAAGACAATTGAAGATGCGGTGGCTTTAGCGGTACAGGAATTAGGTGTTGATATCAGCCGCGTAGATGTACAGGTATTGGAAAACCCTGCTAAGGGATTGTTTGGTATTATCGGTACGCGGTTAGGCAAGGTTCGTGTAACCGTGAAGAAGGTTGATCCAATAGAGGCCGCGAAGAAGTTTTTACAGGATATCCTGGATAAAATGGGTCTGGCGGTACGCATAGAGACCTTTAATGGTGATGTTACTACCATTAATCTATGGGGCGATGATTTGGGTATCTTAATTGGTAAACATGGTCAAACCTTGGACGCCCTGCAATATCTGATTAATCTTGTTGCAAATAAGCATGGTGATCATCGGGTACGTATCCTGCTTGATGTGGAAGATTATCGACGGCGACGCACCGATACTTTAAAAAACCTGGCCTTGCGGCTGGCTGAGCGGGTGAGACGCCGGGGCGACGAGATTGCCCTGGAACCTATGACTCCGCAGGAGCGGAAAATCATCCATATGGCCCTCCAGGATAACCCCTATGTCTATACGGTTAGTGAAGGTGATGAGCCTTTCCGGAAAATAGTAATTTGTGCGCGGAAATAACTTTTTAAAACCCAGTAATGAAAGTTACTGGGTTTCGTCTATATATCATGAATAATCGGGCAACTTATTGCTGGAGGTGATAATGTTATGACGGACACCATTTCCGGTATTTCCACTCCTTTGGGAGAAGGAGGTATTGGCATTGTTCGCATTAGTGGCGAGGATGCCTTAAAGGTTGCTGAACGGATTACGCAGCTGAAAGCGAACATTTCTTTTAGCTCCATTCTTTCACATACCATACATTACGGTTTTATTGCTGAGCCAAAAACCGGCGAGAAGATCGACGAAATATTAATGCTGTATATGAAGGGACCGCGCTCTTTTACAGGCGAGGACGTCGTGGAACTGCATTGTCACGGCGGACTTATTCCTGTTAGATCAATATATGAATTGACGATCCAATACGGTGCCCGTCCCGCCGAACCTGGCGAGTTTACCAAGCGGGCTTTTTTAAACGGGCGTATTGATTTAGCCCAGGCCGAGGCGGTAATTGATCTTATCCGCGCCAAAACGGAGGCGGGTTCCCGGGCGGCCTTAACTCAATTGCAGGGGATGCTGTCCACAAAAATTAAGGGGATGAGGCATGCTCTGTTGGAGATGATCGCCTTCGCCGAGGCGGCCATTGATTTTCCGGAAGAAGATATTGAAGAAATTACCACAGCCCAGATTGCCGAGCGGGTTGGGGTGATTTTAACGCAGATTAATAATTTAGTGTCCACCGCCCATTCAGGGAAGATAATGCGCGAAGGATTGTACACCGTAATCGCAGGCAAACCAAATGTCGGTAAATCGAGCCTGTTGAATGCCTTGTTGCGTGAGAGCCGGGCAATTGTTACGGATATTCCCGGCACGACCCGGGATGTTATTGAAGAATTTATTAATATAAAAGGCATACCTCTACGGTTGGTCGATACGGCGGGAGTACGGGAAACGAAGGATGTGGTTGAAAGGATCGGAGTTGAAAAAACCCAGGAAATACTGGAAAAGGCTGATTTAATCCTGATGGTGCTGGATGCGTCCTTGCCTTTAAGTAAGGAAGATCGCACGCTTTTAACTGCGTTAAAGGACCGTCCCGCCGTTGTAATTATTAACAAAACCGATCTACCGATCGTGCTGAATGAGAAGGAAGTTACGGACATCGTTCCCACGAAAAAGATAATGCGTCTTTCCGTCGTGGAAAAAGAGGGCCTTCAGGAATTGGAAGATTATCTGGTTTCCCTGGTCTATGAGGGTAAAGTAACCGGAGGCGAAGGCGCAATTATTACTAATGCCCGGCACTTGTATGCCCTGCAGAAGGCAGAAGGCAGCTTGTCTGATGTTTTGCAAACCGTTGGCGACCAAATGCCTGTCGACTGTGTTGTCGTGGATTTACGGGCCGCCTGGGAAGCGCTGGGGGAAATTACCGGGGACACGGTTGGTGAAGATATTATCGATCAGATATTTGCCACTTTTTGTATTGGAAAGTAGAGGGATAAAGTTGTTTAACGCGGGAGTATATGATGTTATTGTCATTGGGGCGGGACATGCGGGTTGCGAGGCGGCATTGGCTGCCGCCCGTATGGGATGTTGTACGTTGCTTGCTACGATAAGTTTGGATAATATTGCCCTTATGCCCTGCAACCCTGCCGTGGGCGGACCGGCAAAGGGGCACCTGGTGCGGGAAATCGATGCCCTCGGCGGTGAAATGGGTATCAACACCGATAAATGCCGCATTCAGATCCGGATGCTGAATACGGGAAAAGGACCGGCCGTGCATGCATTACGGGCTCAGGCCGACAAAAAAGCCTATCAGGCCCGGATGAAAAGTGTCCTGGAAAATCAGGCTAAGCTCGAGGTAAAGCAGATGATGGTTGAAAAAATCCTTATCCAGGATGGCAAAGTGACAGGGATACAGTCGGAAACAGGGGCTGTTTATGAAACGAAGGCGGTTGTCTTAGCGTCCGGCACTTACCTGCAGGGCCGAGTTATCGTG
Source organism: Firmicutes bacterium UBA5324 (assembly GCA_002411145.1). Lineage (GTDB taxonomy): Bacteria > Bacillota > Negativicutes > UBA11029 > UBA11029 > UBA11029. Next base: position 15,157 of record DHRA01000041.1, read on the forward strand.
GGTGATACCTTTTATACCGGTGGACCCAATGGTCAACGGGCCGCCTTGCGGCTTTCCGAATCTTTGCGCGAAGCGGGTATTTCACTGGTGAGATTTAAAACCGGTACGCCGGCACGGATAGATAAAAATAGTGTTGATTTTTCAAAAATGACGCTTCAGCCCGGTGATGAAGAACCGGTGAACTTTTCTTTTCTTTCCCCCCTTGAGAAGAAACCTCAATTATCCTGCTGGTTGACATATACCAATGAACATACCCATGACGTTATTCGTCGTAACTTGCATCGTTCGCCGCTTTTTACCGGGCAAATTCAAGGAACGGGACCGCGATATTGTCCCTCCATTGAAGACAAGGTTGTACGTTTTCCAGAAAAAACCAGTCACCAGGTGTTTGTCGAACCGGAAGGCTGGGACACCAGCGAGATGTATGTCCAGGGCATGTCAACCAGTTTGCCCGAAGATGTACAAGTGGCTTTTTTGCGTACCATCCCGGGTCTGGAAGAAGTAAAAGTTATGCGCCCGGGTTACGCCATTGAATATGACTGTGTTGTGCCCACACAGTTAAAATTGTCCTTAGAGTCTAAGGGTGTTGCCGGTTTATTTACGGCCGGCCAGGCCAATGGCACTTCCGGTTATGAGGAAGCGGCCGCCCAGGGTTTAATGGCCGGGATCAATGCGTCATTATTGGTGCAAAACAGGGAACCGTTAATACTTAGCCGCTCTGAGGCGTATATTGGTGTGCTGATCGACGATTTGGTAACAAAAGGTACGAATGAGCCCTATCGCATGATGACCTCACGGGCAGAATACCGTCTCTTGCTGCGGCAGGATAATGCCGATCTGCGTCTCACGCAGAAGGGTTATGAGATAGGGCTTGTTTCTCAGGAACGTTATGAAAAATTCAGCGCCAAACGGGAAATAATTGTCCGGGAAATTACCCGTTTAAAAAACACGGTGATCGGTCCTACCAAAGAGGTGCTGGAAAAGCTTTCGTCCCTGGGGACGGCGGGCATACGCAGTGGACTGTCTCTGGCGGAACTCCTCCGGCGGCCCGATGTTACGTATCAGCTGTTGAGCGTCTACTTTCCGGATTTTCCGGAGATTTCCCCTGAGGCAGCGGAACAAGTGGAAATAGATATAAAATATGAAGGCTATATTATGAAACAGATCCAGCAAGTGGAACGCTTTAATAAAATGGAACAGAAAAAAATTCCTTCGGCGTTGGATTACGGAAAAATTCAGGGGCTCTCAAAGGAGGCACAGCAAAAGCTTTCCTCTGTACGCCCGGCATCCTTAGGACAGGCAGCCCGTATCTCCGGTGTATCACCGGCGGATATTTCCATCTTGTTAGTCTATCTGGAACAATATTCGCATCGGAGGGAAACGACATGAGTAAGGTGGGCGATCTTTTGCAGCAAGGGGCAAAAGAGTTCGGTATCTCCTTAGATGCACGACAAATTGAGCAATTTGCAAGCTATTCCGCGATGCTGATTGACTGGAATAAGAAATTTAATCTTACCGCTATTGTTGATCCGCAGGAAATCGCGGTGAAACATTTTCTCGACTCATTAACTATACTGAATTTTCATGACGTTTGTTTAGGGGCCCAGGTTGTCGATGTGGGTACCGGCGCCGGTTTTCCGGGTATTCCCCTTAAGATAGCGCGGCCGGACATATCCTTAGTGTTGCTTGATTCTTTGCGTAAGCGCACCCAATTTCTCCAGGCTGTAGTCGAGCAACTCTCCCTGGCGGCGGTGACCGTAATCCATGGCAGGGCGGAGGAAGCCGGTCATGATGAAAAATACCGGGCAGCTTTCGATCTTGCCGTTTCACGGGCGGTTGCTCCGCTGGCGACCTTGGCGGAGTATTGTCTACCCTTTGTTCGTTTGGGAGGATACTTTATTGCTCTGAAAGGACCTGATATTTCAGAGGAACTTGCTGATGCACAGACGGCAATTACGATGTTGGGGGGCAATAATCATGGCGCCCGGACCTTTTCCCTGCCCGTTTCCGGTGACGCCCGCAGTTTGGTTTTTATTGAGCATACTGCCCCTACACCAGCCCAATATCCCCGTAAACCAGGCACGCCGGAAAAAAAACCTTTACGTTGAAATCAAGGCCCGGTGCTGAATTAAATCACCGGGTTTTTTTTATCCGCTGACTAGGATTCAGAGGGTATAAAAAAACCACCTGAATCAAGTCTCCATTTATGGCAGGAAACGGAACTTGCGATGACGAATACATTAACTCAGCATTAACGATGAGGGTGTGGGACCTAAGTGAGAAAACAGCTTGCACGTCTGTTAGGCTTTGAAAAAGAAAACAGCATATCTTCAGACGCACAGGAAGGTGTGGGCGTTCCCCCTTCTTCGACGGCTGATTTAATTCCGCAAACCATAGCGCAAGATTCAATTCCCGTTTCTCCGGAGAGTGCGGAATCCATCCAGACGGTTTTTCTCTCCATGATCGACGTAAATCCCTTTCAACCGCGGAAAACCTTCTATGATCATTCCTTGGAGGAACTCTCCCAGTCAATTAAAGAATATGGGATCATCCAACCGATTTTAGTAAGAAAAAACGGGGAGCGGTATGAATTAATTGCGGGTGAACGTCGGTTTCGTGCTGCAAAACTGGCCGGCTTCGATACTATTCCGGCGATTGTTAAGACCTTAACGGATCAGGAGACTGCGGAAATAGCCATCATTGAAAATCTTCAGCGGGAAGATCTTAGTTTTATGGAGGAAGCGGAAGGCTACCAGGTCTTAATGCATACCTTCGGCCTTACGCAAGAGGAACTTGCGCGGCGGGTCGGGAAAAGCCAATCGACAATTGCGAATAAACTGAGATTATTAAAGCTTCCTGACAGTGTGCGCACGGAGATTTCCCAGGAGTTTTTTACAGAGCGTCATGCGCGGGCATTGTTGAAGCTGCCTGATGAACAACATCAGATTGCGGCCGTTGCCGCCATTAAAAATAAAGAAATGACTGTTCGCCAGGCAGAAGAGTATATTGAACAGGTGATAACGGATATTTCCCGGGAAATAAGCAATGCGACACCGAAGCAGCGGATCATTAAAATCTTTAAAGATATTCGTATTTTTATTAACACGATTCATAATGTAGTCAGTGAGATGCGTAAGGCTGGGTTAGATATCAAAGTAAAAGAAACTTCCGATGCTGATTATATCTATATTAACCTGCAGATTCCCAAAAAACGTTGAAATGGACCGGGTAGATCCGGCTCACCGTTTGCAAAGGGTAAATAATCATACTTTCATCACTTTTATCGTATATAATTAACCTTAGACGATAGAAAGGATGTGATGGTATGTTTCCTCACGGACATTTTCTCATATTTCCGACATTGTTTTTCGTTGGACATGTAATTGTGGTAGGGGGCGCATTCTATTTTTTATATTGTATCAGCAAATCCCTGAGACGGATTGCTGATGCGCTGGAGAAAGAAAGTCCCGCAGCAGAAAAGGAAGTTGAATGAGAAAAAGGGTGTCGTGCATAGAGCACGACACCCTTTTTGTATTTTAACGGACCGGGAGCAAGTAGGGGGCAGGTTAGCGGAAAACCAGTTGTTTTGCTTTCGCTAAGGCGTCTAAAGCATCTTTTGCATATACGTCGGCCTTGATTAAATCTGCGTACTCCTGGGTAACCACCGCGCCTCCGATCATGACCTTTACAGGGAGGTCCCGTGCCCGCATTAACTTAATTACCTCCGCCATTTCCGGCATTGTCGTCGTCATTAAAGCACTTAACCCCACAATATCCGCCTTATGTTCGATGGCCGCGGCGACAATGGTTTCGGCGGAAACGTCTTTCCCTAGATCCACGACCTTAAAACCGTTGTTTTCCAGGAGGGCGCCGACAATATTCTTCCCTAAATCATGAATGTCTCCCTTAACCGTTGCCAGTATTATTGTGCCAAATTGAGGAATATCCTGGTCGGGGAGGGCTTTTTTCAAGGACTGAAAGGCCGCGCGCACTGCTTCTGCCGCCATCATGACCTGGGGTAAATAGGCTTCGCCTTTAAAATAGGCGGTGCCGATGTCTTCCATCGCCGGGATCAGGGCCTCGTTTATAATGGCCAGCGAATTAATCTGCTGGGATACCGCTTCGATAACAAGCCCGGCAGCGGCGGTTTTTTCTCCTTGAACAACCTTGTGGCGGAGTCTTTGTAATACGGTTAAAGTTTCTGCTTCTTCCAGCGGGGAGGGCGCATCCGCTTTGATATGGCTGATGTAATTTTTACTGCCCTGATCATAATTCATCAACACTTTGGCAGCGAGAAAGGTTTCTTTCATTCTGGGATCATGGGGGTTTATGATGGCGACCTTCAGGCCCGCGGCGATCGTCATGGCCAGGAAGGTACTATTCAGAATATCCCTGCGGGGGAGACCAAAGGATACGTTGCTGACCCCCAAGGCGGCGGGGACGCCAAGTTTTGTGGCAAACATTTGAATCGCTTTAACAGATTCAAAGGCGTATTCCTGTTGGGCGCCGGCGGTTAGACAGAGCCCGTCAACGATGATGCTGTGTTTATCAATCCCCGCCATTGCCGCGGCCTTTAAAATCTTTTCTGCCAGGGTGTAACGGTCTTCCGCTTTTAGTGGCAGGTCGCTGCCGTCCAGCGGCAGTGCGAGAATGGTTGCGCCGTATTTTTTGGCGATGGGCAATAGCTGGCTAAGGGCGGTGTCTTCCGCATTTATCGAGTTTATGAGTGCTTTGCCGCAGAAGTAACGCAGACCGGTTTCCAGGGCCTCCGGGTTTGTTGTGTCTATTACGAGGGGAACGCCAACCTGCGCCTGAACGAGGGAGATGGCTTGTTGCATGGCCGCTGCTTCGTTTATCCCCGGGACACCGACGTTTATATCCAGTGCATCGGCACCGGACTGTACCTGGGAAACAGCCTCCTGACGGACAAGCTCCATCTGGCCGCTCCGGATGTCTTCCGCCAGTTTCGCGCGTCCCGTTGGGTTTATCCGTTCGCCGACGATGACCGGACTTAGCGTCGTACCGATAAAGAGGGTGTTTGTCCGGCCGGCGATACTGGTGACGGTGGTTGGTCGGTCACTAATCGGCGACAGCTTGTCTGCCTCCTGCCGTAAAGCGGAAATATGTATGGGGGTTGTTCCGCAGCAGCCTCCGAGGCACCGGGCGCCGGCCGCCACCAATGGCGGGGCATAGGAGGCGAAAACGTCCGGGGACAGGCGAAAGACGGTTTCCCCGTCGATTAATTCCGGCAGCCCGGCATTGGGCTGCACGATAATCGGCTTCGCGCAGACGGCCGCGATTTGCTCTATGACCGGCAGCAATTGTGTGGGTCCTCCGGAACAATTGGCGCCAATCACATCCGCACCCAAGCCTTCCAGCACGGTCGCGACCGTAATGGGATCAGACCCGGTTAACGTACGCATTCTTTCGTCGAAGGTGACGGAACAGATCACAGGCAGGGGGGAGTTTTCCTTGACAGCCAGTAAAGCGGCCCGGGTTTCCTGCAGATCAACCATCGTTTCTATAATAACCAAATCGGCGCCGGCAGCTTTAAATGCCAATACCTGCGCCTGAAAAATCTTATAAACCTCGTCGAAATGCATATCGCCCATGGGCGGCATTAATTTGCCCGTCGGGCCCAGTGAAGCCGCCACGTAAGCTTTTCCGGCGGCGGCAGATTTCGCAATGGTTACTCCCTGATAATTAATATCGTAACCTTTGTTTTCCAAACCATAGGTTTTCAGTTTGGCGGAACTGCCCCCGAAGGTGTTGGTGGTTACCACCTGCGCGCCGGCTGCAATATACTCCCGGTGAATGTTTGCGATTAGGTCCGGGTTTGTCAAATTTAATAATTCCGGACATTCCCCTGCCCGCAGGCCCGATTTTTGCAGCATCGTGCCCATGGCGCCGTCAAATATAATTATTCCTTCTTCCAACGCGGCGAGAAAACTCACAAAATTTGTCCTCCTTTGCAAATGGGATTGTTGCAGTTGTGTACTTTACAAATAAGACAAGGAGATGTTTGGACCTTCTCTTGGACAGTTCCTGCGGGTATCCAGCCAATTACTCCGGATACGGACTTACGCGGGATTAATAATTCTGACTCGGTAACTTGAATACCGATGGCCAGGCCGCCGGCCGCTTCAACCAGATCGTGCTGTATGCTAAGATCCCAATCTCCATATCCCGGACTGAAACGGGTTATTAATCGATAATTTTGGCGATAGGCCGCGGCATGCACATATTGGTTTAAAGTATCTGCAGCATATTCCACAGCCGTGGAGCCGATAGCATCGAGAATCATGGCCCGGGTAAACTCTCCATTCTTAAAATGAGCATCTATTATCGGCTCAATGGTGGCGCTAATCGTACAGGTAAACAAAGTTACTTTCTTACAGGCATGTAAATGATTTTGAATAATGGCGCCCTCAAGGGGGAGCGTTTTGACTGCGGGTAAAATAATCGCCCGGTGGTTTTCCGCGTCATATTCACAGGTGGCATAGGTTGCTTTCGGCAGTATTAGAGGTAAAGCCGCGGCGATTTCCTCCTCCACCATCGAATTAAGCGCGGGCGGGATTGTCTGATAGGACGCGGGATAACCCATATAACGGTATACTTCCCTGACGGGAATATGAACAGGTATATCTACCAGCACCTGGTACATAAGTTTCGACCACCTTTTCCGCGCAGCATTAATTACAAAAACACTACCACAAATTTGCGGCCCCTGTCAATTGCATAATCAGTCTAAATATATTATAAAGGAAAACTAATAATTCTTCTCGAAATTGTAACGGCAGGAAACGGCTAATCCTTGACGAACAATACAGAGTACCGATTATATTTGGGGGTGGGGATGTGGTAAGAGTCATTGCAGTAGCCAACCAAAAAGGCGGTGTCGGCAAAACTACCACGGCAGTTAATCTTAGCGCCTGTTTGGCGGAGCTCGGAAAAAAAGTATTACTGATAGACATTGATCCACAGGGTAATACGACCAGTGGTCTTGGATATAACAAATACGACTTAAAACAATGTGTTTACGACGCACTGATCAACGATGTGTCCATGGATCAGATCATTGTCCCAACGGCTTATGACAACCTTTCCTTATTACCCGCCACCATTCAGCTGGCAGGTGCGGAGATTGAACTTGTCGCTGTAATTTCCCGGGAAGCCAAGTTAAAACGGGCCCTGGATAAAACCAAGCACCGTTTTGACTATGTAATCATTGATTGCCCGCCTTCCCTGGGGCTTTTAACCATAAACGCTTTGACGGCGGCCCATTCAGTGCTTGTGCCTATTCAGTGCGAATTTTATGCTCTGGAAGGACTATCCCAGCTCATGAACAGTATTCAGTTGGTGCAAAAACATCTTAATCCGGCCCTTGCCCTGGAAGGGGTTGTGCTGACGATGTTCGATGCCCGTACCAACTTATCTATTCAAGTTGTTGATGAGGTGAAAGCACATTTCCGCAATAAGGTGTACAGTACAATTATTCCCCGGAATGTAAAATTGAGTGAGGCGCCCAGCCACGGGCTGCCGATTATTACATATGATGCCAAATCGAAGGGCGCAGAAGTCTATATGGAATTAGCAAAGGAGGTGATCGGGGATGAGTAAAAAAGCGCTTGGCAGAGGTGTCCAGGCAATATTTCAGTCCATGCCCGGTCTGGATGCACAGAAGGACGAAAATGTTGTTGAGATCACCGTTTCCGATATTTACCCTAATCCCTATCAGCCCCGCAAATCTTTTGACCAGGAGAAACTGGATGAGTTGGCTAACTCCATTCAGCAGTACGGGGTAATTCAACCGGTAGTCGTGCGGCGCACAGCCAAAGGTTATGAATTGGTCGCCGGGGAGCGCCGCTGGCGCGCATCGCAAATTGTGGGTTTAAAGGTTATTCCTGTTGTTGTGCGGGACTATAGTGATTCCGAGATGATGGAAATTGCCTTGATTGAAAATCTTCAGCGGGAGAATTTAAATCCCATCGAAGAAGGATCCTCATACCGGCGGCTTATCGAGGATTTCGGGCTTACCCAGGAGGAGGTGGCCAAAAAACTGGGCCGCAGCCGGTCGTTGATTGCCAATACCATCCGCCTGCTTCAACTCCCCCCGCAGATCCAAGATTATGTTTCACGTGGAACATTAACCATGGGTCATGCAAAGGCCTTACTGGCCTTACCCAACGCCCAAATGCAATGTGAGGCGGCTAACCGGGTAATTGAAGAAGATCTTAATGTGCGGGATATAGAGGACATTGTGCGTAAGGCCTGTGAAAAGCCGCCAAAAACGGTAAAAAAGGTAGTCAACCGGGAGGCCGCCCTTGTGGATGCGGAGGAACGGTTAAAATGTTTCTTTGGTACGCAAGTAAAAATCAAACCAGGAAAATTGAAAGGGAAAATCGAAATAGAATATTATAGCCAGGAAGACCTGGAAAGAATTTTAGAGGTTGCGGAAACACAAAAATCTCCGGAAGGTACTTCCAAAAGCAGAGTGATTATGGTATAATTGTTCCACATGGAACAATTGAATGCTTAATCTGTATTGCCGGGTGTGAACCGGGCAATGGGGAGGGCGGCGGTAGCGTTATGACCCGAAGGAAAGGTGAGCCTGACCGGCAGGGGAATTCGTGCATAACGTGCTATCTCTATACCCGTCCCCGCGGACCGGGTATTTTTATTTTGAGGAGGTAGATAACATGAAGCAAACAGCCGATTTCATTAATGAGGAATTAATTGGTCAGTTGCTAGGGGAAGGGTGGGGGGCTTCCCGCCAAAGAGTGGAGGAAATCATCGAAAAAGCCCGGGGTTTCAAGGGACTTAGCCCCGCGGAAGTTGCCACCTTAATTCAGGTTGAGGATCCGGATTTACTGGAGAAAATATATCAAACAGCCAAAGAAGTTAAAGAACATATCTATGGGAAGCGGGTCGTCCTGTTTGCGCCCCTATATTTAAGTAATGAATGTATCAATAATTGCCTATACTGCCCTTATCGGCATGACAATGAAAACATCCCCCGCAAAACCCTGAGTGAAGAGGAAATTGCCGAGGAGTGCAAGTATATAGAAGAAATGGGCCATAAGCGAATCGTCATTGAAAGCGGGGAGCATCCGGGGAAAACGCCCATTGAGTATATCTGTAATGCCATGCGCAAAATATATGAGACAACCAACAAAAATGGGAGTATCCGCCGGATTAATGTAAACATCGCGGCGACTACGGTGGAAGAGTATAAGAAGCTGAAGGAAGCGGGGATCGGCACGTATACCCTGTTCCAGGAGACCTATCACCGGGAGACATACCGGAAAATGCATCCCGAGGGACCAAAAGCAGATTATGATTGGCATACTACGGCCATGGACCGGGCCATGCAAGCCGGTATCGACGATGTTGGCGTAGGGGTATTGTTTGGCCAGTATGATTATAAGTTTGAACTTGTGGCCCTGATGCTCCATGCCCGGCATCTGGAGGAAACCTTCGGGGTAGGTCCGCATACCATCTCCGTTCCCCGTATCCGTAAGGCGCCAGGCAATGCCTTGCCGCACATTCCCTACGCGGTGGATGACGCGTCCTTTAAGAAAATCGTGGCCGTCATTCGCATCGCCGTACCTTATACGGGCATGATCATGTCCACCAGGGAAAGCGCGGAAGCCCGGGATGAGTTTATTGCCATGGGCATATCGCAAATCAGCGCAGGCTCCTGTACGGGCGTAGGTGGATACGGAGAGAAAATTCAGGATCTGAAAGAAAACAAGTATCATAAAGATAAAACCGCGCAGTTTAAAACCCATGACAACAGAAGTCCCGAAGAGATAATTCAAAGTATTTGCAAAGCGGGATATATCCCAAGTTATTGTACGGCCTGCTACCGGCAGGGACGGACCGGCGACCGCTTTATGCAGCTTGCTAAATGCGGGGAAATCCAAAATGTCTGTCAGCCCAACGCTATTCTCACCTTCAAAGAATATTTAATGGATTATGCCTCGCCGGAAACAAGGGCGATCGGTGAAACCACCATCCAGGAACACATAAAGCAAATTAAAGATCCCAAGATCCGGGAACTGGTGATCGAGGAATTAAAGAAAATTGAAACCGGTGTGCGCGATCTGTATTTTTAGGAGGCCAATATGCGGACGGAAAAAGATTTATTAGGGGAAAGGGAGTTGCCTGCTGAGGTATACTACGGTATCCATACGTTGCGGGCGATGGAAAACTTCCCGCTTACGGGGCAAAGGATGCATCCCGCTTTAATCCGCGCGTTGGCCATGGTGAAGAAAGCGGCGGCGGAAGCTAACCGTGATTTGGGTTTTCTCCCGCCGGACATGGGTGATGCCATCATCCTTGCCGCCGAAGAGGTTATGCAGGGAAAGTGGCTGGATCAGTTCCCGGTCGACGCATTACAGGGCGGCGCCGGTACTTCGGCCAATATGAATATAAACGAGGTGTTGGCTAACCGGGCCATCGAGCTGCTGGGGGGCGAAAAAGGGGATTACCGGGTCGTCCATCCCCTGGAACATGTAAACAAGCACCAATCGACAAACGATATATTTCCTACAGCCATCAGGGTGGCGGCCATCGAATTGTTACGGCCGGTTAGCGAGGCCTGTGCCCGGCTGCAGGAAGAACTGCAGTACAAAGAGTCGGAATTTGCCGGCATTATCAAAATGGGCCGCACGCAACTACAGGACGCGGTGCCGATCATGCTTGGTCAGGAATTTAGCGCCTACGCCCAGGCGATTGGCCGGGACCGCTGGCGTATTTACAAAGTAGAGGAACGGCTGCGGCAGGTTAATCTGGGTGGTACCGCCGTAGGCACCGGCTTGAATGCCGAACGGAAATTTATCTTTCTTGCCAACGAAAAGTTGCGGAATATTGCCCGGATGGGTGTGGCCCGGGCGGAAAACATGATTGATATAACCCAAAACGCGGACGTATTTGTAGAGGTTTCAGGCTTGCTGAAGGCCTTGGCCGTAAACATTACGAAAATTGCCAACGATTTGCGCTTGCTGGCTTCGGGCCCCCGGGCGGGACTGGCGGAAATTCACCTGCCGGAGAGGCAAGCCGGCTCATCCATTATGCCGGGCAAAGTAAACCCGATTATTCCGGAGGCGCTCAACCAGATCAGCTTTCAGGTGATGAGCAATGACCTGGCCATTACGCTGGGGGCGCAAGCCGGCCAACTGGAGCTTAATGCCATGCTGCCGCTGGTTGCGCATAATTTGCTGCAATCATTGACCATTTTGCGGAACGGCATGGAAGTATTCATCAAGCATTGCATTAAAGGCATTACCGCCAATGAAGAAGTCTGTCGCGGGACCGTGGAAAAAAGTTATGGATTAATTACCGCATTGACGCCCCATATCGGTTATGACCGGGCGACGGAAGTGGCAAAGACCGTGGCCGGCGGCGATAAAAACGTGAGAACCGTGGTTTTGGAAATGGGCCTGCTTAACGCGGCAGAGTTAGAAATCGTGCTGAATCCCTGGGAAATGACGAAACCGGGTATCGCCGGACAGAAAACGATGCACGGTGGGGGGGGAAGTGCGGGAGAAAGGAAGAATACATGATTAAAGATCCATATTTGGTAATTTGCAAATCAACAAATCATATGCTGCGGGCCGCCGGGTTGATTGAGAAACAATATGCTCACCAACTAGTGCCTGTGCCGGCCGAATATGGATATATCTGCAATACGGCGATTCGCATAAACGGTGCGGATGTGGCCGCTATTAAGGATATGCTGGCAGCGAAAAGAGTAGCCGTCGAAGGTTATTACCGGGAGAACCGCCGGCCGCTGCCGGGCTTGCTGGGGCGGCTTGCCTCCCTGGCTCTGTCGGAGAATATATTAAGCATTATGGGAAAGATCGAAAAGGGGATGGATCTGCAAAAGGGAGAATTGGTGACCTTGCTGGCGGCCACCGGCCAGGACATGGAAGCGGTATTTATTGCCGCCGACATGCTGCGCAAAGAATTAATCGGCGATGTGGTGGATATCCGCGCCGCCGTGGAGTTCTCCAATTACTGCAAAAAGAACTGCACTTATTGCGGATTGCGCAGAGACAATAAAACTTTAGTCAGATATCGTATGACCCCGGGGGAGATCATCGGCATTGCCAAGGAAATGAAGGCCATGGGCCACCACACCATCATTCTCCAATCCGGGGAGGATCCCTGGTATACAACGGACAAAATGCTGGAAATAATCCGGGGTATAAAACGGGAGACTAATATGCGTATTACCTTAAGCGTCGGGGAATGGTCAAGGGATGAATATAAGCTGTTCAGGGAAGCGGGGGCCAATAACTATCTGTTGAAAATAGAAACCAGCAATCCGGAGCGATTTGCCGAGATTCATCCTGATGATGATTACAAAACCAGATTGGAACATAGCAAGTGGCTGAAAGAGCTGGGTTATATAACCGGCTCCGGTAATATTATCGGCCTGCCGAAGCAAACGGTGGAAGATATCGCGGATGATATTATATTAATGAAAGAAAGCGGTACCCATATGATCGGCCTGGGACCCTTTCTGCCGGCGGAAAACACGCCTCTGGACCGGGAGAAGCCCGGTGATTATGACCTTTCCCTGAAGACCATTGCCGTGGCCCGCATTTATTTGAAAAACGTGTTTATTCCCTCAACCACCGCCCTGGCCACCCTTGTGCCCGAAGGACTGCAGCGTGGACTGGAAGTAGGTGCGAACACCATCATGTATAATTTAACCCCCCCCCAGTATCGCGGCAACTATGTGATCTATTCGGATAAAGCCGTGATAGATTTGGAAAAGACCGTCGCTGCGGTACGGGCGGCGGGACGGAAAGTACCCTCGTCCTTAAAAATCTAGCCAGGAGAGAAAGGGGATTATGATGCAGGATACACCGAAAGGCAACAGACTGCATATTGCCATCTTTGGCTTGCGCAATGCCGGGAAATCCAGTTTGATCAATGCCCTGACCAATCAGGACATTGCCTTGGTCTCCAATGTGCCGGGCACGACCACCGATCCGGTTTATAAAGCCATGGAAATATTGCCCATCGGGCCGGTTATGTTAATTGATACGGCCGGCATTGACGACGAGGGCGCCTTAGGCGAACTCCGGGTGGAGAGAACAAAACAAGTAATGAATAAAGCCGACGTGGCCATTGTGGTTATCGCCGCCGATACCAGACCCGGCGACTTCGAACATAAGCTTATCGCCGAATTGAAAGCAAAACAAATTCCGCTTGTGGGCGTCATTAATAAAATGGATATCGCTACGCCCGACAATGAGCGAAAAAGCAAGTTTGCTCAGCAACTGGGCATTAGCTTCCTGGAGGTCAGTTCCTTAACCCGGGAGGGTATTGAGGAATTGAAGCACACGATAATCCGGGTGGCGCCCGACACCTGGGAAGGTCCTTCGATTGTCGGGGATCTTCTTGATTCGGGGGATCTGGCAGTGTTGGTTATTCCCATTGATTTGGCCGCGCCCAAGGGCAGGCTTATTTTACCACAGGTTCAGACCTTAAGGGATATTCTGGATCATGACGCCTACGCCCTGGTGGTAAAAGAACGTGAATTAAGGGATGCGCTTGATAATTTACCCAAAAGGCCGAAACTGGTTATTACCGATTCGCAGGCGTTTTTAAAGGTAAACGCGGATACGCCGCCGGATATAAAGCTCACTTCTTTTTCGATTCTCTTCGCCCGGCACAAAGGTGAGCTGGAAACACTGGTCGCGGGCGCAAAAGCCATTGAAAAACTGAAACCCGGGGACCGGGTGCTGATTGCCGAGGGTTGTACCCACCACCGCCAGGCCGATGATATTGGCAAGGTGCAAATACCGCGCTGGTTAAGACAAATGGTGGGTGGCGAATTGGAATTTGACTGGGTGGCCGGTTCCCAATATCCCACGGAGCTATCCAAGTACCGGCTGATTGTGCATTGCGGGGCGTGTATGATAAACCGGCGGGAGATGCTCTATCGGGTTTTCCAGGCTAAAGAGCAAGGGATACCCATTGTGAATTACGGGGTGCTGATTGCCCACGTGCATGGTATTTTGCACCGGGTGTTATCACCGTTTCCGCTTGCGCAAATGATCTTAGAAGATTAACAGGGTGGTGATGCAATGATCTATCTCGACAACGCGGCAACCAGTTGGCCAAAACCGGAAAGTGTCTACCAGGCCATGGAGCATTGCATGCGGCATGCCGGTGCTAATCCGGGCCGCGGAGGGCATCGCATGGCTTTGGACGCAGGGCGTATCCTGTTCGAATGCCGTGATACCCTGGCGGACTTATTTCATATTGAAGACCCCAATCAGATCGCCTTTATGCTCAATGCCACGGACGCCCTGAATACGGCTCTCTTTGGGTTTCTCAATCCCGGGGATCATGTGGTTACCACCGGCATGGAACATAATGCCCTGGCCCGGCCCTTGCGTTGTTTGGAACGGATGGGGATAAAACTGACAGTGGTGCCGGCCGACCCCTACGGGGAGGTAGCGGTTGGCGATCTGGAGGCGGCCTGCACCGGCGGTACCAAGCTTATGGCCGTCAGTCACGCGTCAAATGTTACGGGTACTGTTTTACCCATCGAAAAGATTGGGCAGATCAGCCGGAAAAAGGGGATCGCGTTCTTACTTGATGCGGCCCAAACCGCGGGTGTGGAAGATATTGACGTGGATCTGCAGGGGATTGACCTCTTAGCCTTTACCGGTCATAAAAGCTTGCTGGGTCCCCAGGGGACCGGAGGACTGTGGGTACGCGAGAATATTACCCTTAAACCGTTGCGCTGGGGAGGGACCGGCAGTAATTCCGAGTCCGATTTAATGCCGGATATCATGCCTGACAAGCTGGAAAGCGGTACGCCGAATACGGTCGGCATCGCGGGCTTAAATGCCGGTTTGCGCTTCATTCTGGAGAAGGGTCTGGCCAACATTCGTCTGCAGGAAAATGAACTGCGTCAAAAGCTCTGGACGGGACTTGCCGCTATCCCCGGCGTTATCCGTTACGGCTCGGATAACCCTGAGCATAAAACGGGCGTTGTTTCTTTCAATATCAAAGGATTGGATTCCGGGAAGGTAAGCTACCTGCTGGACCGGCGCTTTGCCATTGCCACCCGCGCGGGCTTGCATTGCGCGCCGTGGGCGCATAATAGCATCGGTACTTTGGCAACGGGCACCGTAAGGGCAAGCATCGGCTGTTTTAACACCGCGGAGGAGATCGATTTGCTGCTTGAGGCGGTCCGAAATATTACGGACACGGAGGGGAGCAGCAGCTGATGAAAGGAACGATCGCCAATACTGTGGCCGTCGCCCTGGGCGCCGGTTTGGGACTGCTCCTGCAAAAGGGTATTCCGGAGCGGTTTAAAACCACGATTATGCAGGGATTAAGCCTGGCCATCTTCTTAATTGGCGTGCAGATGGCCTTAAAAACGGGAAACGTATTGATTGTAATTGGCAGTCTCGTCAGCGGTGGACTGATTGGTGAAGCGCTAAAATTGGATCACATACTGGAAAAGCTGGGTCAGTGGTTCGAAAAAAGGCTGGCAACATCCACCGGCAATATTAGTAAGGGTTTTGTAACCAGCAGTCTCGTCTATTGCGTCGGCTCCATGGCCGTCGTAGGCGCGATTCAGGACGGGCTGACGGGCAATGCGGAGGTTTTATACGCGAAAGCTATGCTGGACGGCATAGCTTCCGTGATTTTTTCTTCCACCCTGGGTTGGGGGGTCATGTTGTCCGCCGTCTCTGTCTTTATCTATCAGGGCGCCATCACCTTGCTGGCCAATTCTGCGGGCGCCTTTATGACTTCCGCCGTCATCGCGGAAATGACAGCCACGGGCGGGCTGTTGATTGTGGCCATCGCGGCGAATATGCTGGAAGTCGCAACCATTAAGGTAGTTAATTTATTGCCCGCCGTTTTTGTATCGATCTTACTTGCTTTTATCAGCGGGTAACGAAAATAATGGTGCATGAAAAAGCGTCAAAGGAAATTAAAACGTTTCCTTTGACGCTTTTTTCATGCACCGCTATGCCCGCATTTTGAAGGTCGGGGGCCAAGGCGTTATGCAGCCTGCACATAAAAGAAAAATGTGCCGATTATATCCGGCGGCTGAGGGCCGTTATCGCAGACAATTTCGATGCGATACCAGCCGGATGTTTTCCCTTTCCATTTCCAACTGCACACCCGCGCGTCGATATAGCCGTCATAAGCGGCGTTAACTGTATATTTGCTCATTTGTACCAGCTTGTTGGTGGCGTCCTCCAGCAGCTGAATCCGAAATTTGTGTACCCCGCGGGCGGTAATGATTTGGGTGCAGCTGTCAAAGTAAAAGGGGCCCGGACCGGAGAGCGTACAGATTACAGGGTATTCACTGATGGTGGGGGTGCCGTCCGGCAACAGCGTGATTTTTTTGGCCATAAAGTGGTTGGCCAGCCAAGCGGATTGAGCGGACGCGGGATGAGCAGATAGACAAAACAGGGAGATGAGCAGCCCGATAAACAGCCGGTGAAGACTCATAGGCAGCCTCCTTGCATACTTTTAGTAGTAGTCAATATATGTGTACAGGCTAAAAAACAGACGTGTTTTTTTACCGTGGGAACGGCCCGGGAAGGTTCCAGCCTTATGATCTGATAAGTATTACTAAGTAATATTAAGCATAGATTAGCATGGGACAGGGTATCAGCCGCACGGGCCGCTCAGACAGGTTTACTCACATTGTCTGCCCGCGGAAAATCCCGTATACTATGGGACATGCCTAAACTTCTGAAAAGAAGTGCGGAGGAACCATTTAACGGGGTGAATTTGCGCAAGCGAAAGGGATACCCTTGTCCCTAACCCGCCAGCTAACTTCGCCGGCAACAGAAAGGGGATGTAGATAATGAAAAATAAACTATGGACCATCATAATCGCTGTATGTGTAATCAGCACGGGTGTCTTTGCACCGGTGGCCGGCGCCGCGGAAGGGGGCGGACGTGCATTGCGGGCAGGTATGACCGGACAAGACATAAAACAGGTGCAGACGCAATTAAAACAGCAGGGCTACAATCCGGGATACGCCGACGGTATCTTCGGAGAAGTGACCCAGACGGCCGTAATTGCCTTCCAGCAGGCCAAAAAGCTCAGTAATGATGGAATCGTCGGCGCAGATACGTTACGTGCGCTACGGGGCGAAACAGACACAGTAACGGAAACGTCCCGGGGCGACATGCCGCGCCGCTACAAAAATGTCTATGATATTGTCGCTACGGCCTATGCGCCGGGGCCTGCAGATAATGGCAAATGGGGAAACCTCACGCATTTGGGTACCCAGGTACGCCCCGGCGTTATTGCCGTTGATCCCAAACTGATTCCGCTTGGATCCCGCGTATATATTAAGTTTTCCGATGGTCACGGGATGTATGCGGTCGCCGAAGACACGGGGGGCGCTATTAAAGGCAACCGTGTGGACATCGCCTTTGCCGACCGTAACGAAGCAAAGAAATTTGGCATTCAAAATGTGCGGGTTTATGTATTGGAATAACCTGTGCGGACGCTTTCAAGAAGACCCGCCGCGGAATATTTTTCCACGGCGGGTCCCTTTATGTCAGCAAAATCTTTTTTGCACTCGCTTATGAAAGCCTTATACAGAGCAAACAATAGCCCTGATAACTTCTCTGAGGAACATTTCCGGGCAGGCCGAGCGCTTGTCAACGGTGCCGGGATGGAGTAAAATGTAAAGAAGGAATAGGGGAGGAGTAAATACCTTGGAATATGTACCCGTTTTAACACAGTGGGCACTCGCCAACATGGCCTGGATTCTTATGGGTGTAAGTATCACCCTGGTGCTGGCCCTGATAATATTTATAAGGATCAATACGAAATTATCCCGTATGCTGAAGAAATACGACATCTTAATGCGCGGCATGGAGGGCAAGAATTTGGAGGACGTTTTATTTGCCCATGTAAGGCGCGTGGATGATGCGTTGGTAAAAGTGGGCGAGTTGTTTGACCAATCCCGGAGACTGGAGGGCATCCAGGAACATTGTCTCCAAAAAGTGGGTATCGTCCGCTATAGTGCATTTCAGGATACAGGAAGTGATTTGAGTTTTTCCATTGCCATACTTGACGCCCGGCATAACGGGCTTATTATCAGCAGTCTGTTTGGCCGGGACGAATCGCGGACCTATGGTAAACCGGTTAACAGCGGCAAGTCCACATATCTGCTGACCGACGAAGAGCAGAAAGCTTTGGAAATTGCCATGAACAATAAGTAAACTTATTTTGCAAACACAAATAACGTCAGGAAAGGGGGACCGAAGCATCGCTAAAGTTTTAATTCCGAGGTGATCAGATGAATAAACTGGAAAATGGCAGTACATATACAATTATCCTTGTGCCGCATTCGGGACAGGGGGTTAAGCAATTACATATCAGAACCTTGTGGCTCAAAGCCCTTGGTGTTTTTGCAGCCGGGGTGCTGCTCCTATCCGCGGTGCTGTTATACCAGTACAACAGTACGGTACGTCAGAGCCTGGCGGAGAAGGAAGAACTCCGCTATTTGCGGGAAATAAACGGTGTGCAGGGGGGACAAATCCAGCAACTGGCCCAGACTACCGTCGCTTTGCAGGAAGATCTGCAGCGCATTAAGAAACTGGACAGTGAAGTAAGGAAAATGGTCGGTGTTGACGGAAGAGACACCGTGCCTGTTTCCCGGGGTGCGGTAATGCGGCCGGTTGTATATAATCCCAACGGCGGGCAGGGCGGACCGGGCCGGGGGCCCGACGTTCAACAACTGCTGCGCGGTGTGGAACAACTAAAACTTGAGATGAATGCCCGGGAAGCAAGTTTGCTCAAGCTGCGGGACGCGATCGCGGCAAAACAGGCGCAGCAGGCGAGGACACCTTCGACCTGGCCGGCCAATGGGGAAATAACGTCCCCCTATGGTTATAGAACTTCTCCCTGGGGCTGGGGAAGTGATTTTCATCCCGGGGTAGACATCGCCGATTCCTGGGGAACGCCCATTTATGCAACTGCGGCCGGAACAGTAATTTTTTCATCCTGGGACGGCGGTTACGGACAAATGGTAGTGATTGATCATGGAAACGGCATCCAGACGGCCTATGCTCATAATGCCGCAAACCTGGTTTCTGTCGGGCAGTCCGTAACCAAAGGGGCGCATATTGCCGATATGGGCAGTACCGGTGCCAGCACTGGGCCGCATGTACATTACGAGGTGCGCGTTGACGGACAACGGGTAAACCCGCTTGAGTATATGTAATACCGGCTTAGGATAATCTATGAAAATCTGTCACATATTATGTGACAGATTTTCTTTTAGCAAAGCTTAAACCTGCTTAGATCCTTATTTTAAGATTATTGTGCGGAGGTGTTGTGCATGATGATATTGGATAGTCGTGAAGAGGCCGGGCAAAAATTAGCGCTGCTGTTGGAGAAATATCAAAAGGACAGCCCGGTTGTCCTGGGTATTCCCCGCGGAGGGGTTGTGGTCGCCGCCGAAGTGGCGAAAAAGCTGGGTGCGCCGCTGGATGTGCTGATCGTGCGAAAAATCGGCGCTCCCGGGCATGAAGAGACGGCCATTGGCGCAGTAATGCCTGACGGTACGACGCTCCTCAATGAAGAACTGATTGCCCGCTGGCGGATACCGGAGGAGTATATCAGTAATGCCGTGGCCGTCCAAATCAGGGAAATCAGGAGACGCAAAGAACTATATCAGCGGCAGGCGCAGAACCTGAAGCTAAAAGACAAAACCGTTATCCTGGCTGATGACGGCATTGCTACCGGATACACCATTGAAGCAGCCATTCGCGGATTGCGCAAATACGCGCCGAAGGCTGTGATTGTCGCAGCCGCTGTCGCGCCCGCGGCGGTGATCAGCCGCCTTCGGCAGTCAGCCGATGAAGTGGTATGTCTGGATACACCGGAACCGTTTCTGGCGGTAGGTCAGTTTTACCGGCACTTTGCGCAAACCGGGGATGAAGAAGTGATCAAGCTGTTGCGTGAAATTGAGGAAGCCCACGGATACGAAAACATGTAGCGGCCGCTACATGTTTTTTGGTCTATCAGAAAGTATATAATTATAATTGAATAGAATGGCATATTCTGATAGACATAAGTGCAACCAACGGCTTCCGCTCTCGCTTTAGGCTCGGCGCAAGCCGGGTTTTCTAATAAAAACAGCTATTTTAATCAGACAGGGAAAAACCTCTGGCAAAACCGGCCGCAATCATATAAGCCATATTTTTCACCAAACTTAGCCGTGTATTCTGCAGTACGAAATGCTCCATAAAGCCGCCCACATTTACGATGCCCGTCACCGCAATATCCCCTACGGCCGGCAGTGTTTTATTCACCCCCGCCCCCGGTTTTATCGGCCCCCGTTCCAGCAGTACGTGACCAACACTGTCCAGCCGGCCCAAACAGGCATCGACGGCGACAATAAGGGCGTGAGGGTGGGTTGAGAGAATCAACTCGCTAAAAGTGGTAAGATTGGCGGCATGGACTGGCTCATCCAAAGTTCCATAGACTGAGGCCCGCGTAAAACCCAGTTCCTTTAACCGGGTCCCAATCAGAGGGCCCAGCGCATCCCCGGTGGAACGATCCGTGCCGATACACATAATTACCACCGGCTGCGCAGGATAAGTGCGTAAAGAGTTCAACAGGCTGTAAAAGGAACGGGCAAAGCTTTCCGGGGCAGCGGCATCATTAATGTTAAAGCGCATCTCAACTGGTACAGGTGGTGGTTTTAGATAATCTAAAAGTGAGCGATACATATAACCCTCCCCATGTAGTAGTGTACATGCCCAGGCGTGGGACAGCCCTTGAAGTATGCGCCGCTGCGGCAGGAATTATACGTAATGCATCGAAAACGATAGAAATATATAGATAAGCGGGAGACTATCTTTTAGAAAGAGGAGACGAGATAACAAATGCAAAATAGACGGCAACAAATATTACGCAGTTTGCCTTCGGTGGAGGAGTTGCTGACAAAGGAACCGGTGGGTAAATGGATTGATAGGTATTCACGTAGTGTGGTGGTAACAGGCGTACGCCAGGTTCTTGCCGACTTGCGTCAACAGATAATTGGCGGGAGTTATCCGGGAGAGGAGATAAACGAGGCGGATATTTGCCGCGCTTTGCATACGTGGCTGGAGCGAGAGACGTCGCCGTCGCTGCGCAAGGTTATAAACGCCACCGGGATTATCCTCCATACTAATTTGGGCCGGGCGCCCCTTGCCGCCGCCGCCCTTGCCGCCATAGCCGATACGGCGGGCGGTTATTCCAACCTGGAATATGAGCTGGCGTCAGGGGAGCGGGGCTCACGGTATCGCCACGTGGAACAGCTGATAACGGAACTTACCGGGGCGGAAGGGGCGCTGGTGGTAAATAATAACGCCGCAGCGGTTATGCTGGTGTTGAGCACGATTGCCAGTGAAAAAGAGGTGATTATTTCCCGCGGCCAACTGGTGGAAATCGGTGGTTCCTTCCGCATACCGGATGTTATGGCCCAAAGCGGCGCCAAATTAGTGGAAGTGGGTACGACAAACAGGACCCATTTACGCGATTATCGCGGCGCGATTAATGAAGCAACCGGGATGTTGCTGCGGGTGCACGCCAGCAATTTTCAGATCACGGGCTTTACCGCGGAAGTGTCGGCCAGGGAGCTGTCGCAGCTGGGACAGGAACATGATGTCCCGGTGTATGAGGATCAGGGCAGCGGAACACTGGTGCGGCTGGCCGGCATGCCGCAGGCTGAACCCACGGTCCAGGAAGCGGTTGCCGCGGGCGTGGATATCGTCAGTTTCTCCGGGGATAAAATGCTGGGAGGAGCGCAGGCGGGTATTATTGTCGGTAAAAATGCTTACATTGACCTCATGAAGCGGCATCCCTTGCTGCGTGCTTTTCGGATCGACAAGCTGTCTCTCGCCGCGTT
>DHRA01000004.1:0-11240 GCA_002411145.1 Firmicutes bacterium UBA5324
AGCGAGTTAGCCATCGGATAAAAGGTAGGAACCTTAAGGCGCTCGCACTACTGGTTAGTTACAAGCCCCCGCCTCTTAGCGTTAGCGTAGGCGGTGGGTAGTTGACAGCTCCTGGTACCGGCTATTGCTGCTCCGGGAGACATTAGATTACACAGACTCCGCTTTTTGGGTGAAAAATTTGATAAGCACGGCACCCAGGGCAGCGATGCAGCTAAGCAGCAATATCAATGTCCCCGCTAAGGGAATGTTGAAAGCAAGGGCTAGCTCCATGGACCCGCACAAAGTATTAATAAACACGCTTCTTTCCGTCCCATTAAAAGCTATGGGAAATATTTGCCCGACAGCATGGCATATGCCGCTTAAACCGGCCACCACCGCCAATATCAGTAAAATAGCCAGGAAGCAAGATACAGGGATACCAAAGAGCGTAATGGCAAAAATAAGCATGACAAAAAACATCGCAAGCCCGCCTAAAATCCCCACTATTACCGCCTTCAGCGGGCTGGTTTTGATGATTCCGCTTAAATCCAGCACGCCTTTTTTCCATCCCCAGGTAAAAAATAAAGGCAGCACAGCCAAACCAACCGTAACCAGAACATTGATGCTCCACAGCAGCAGAATAACAGTTGTCACACTAATTATGGTCGCAGCAAAAGGAAACTTGCCGCCGATACGAAAGATCCCTTTACCAATGTAGACCCCATCCTCGGTTAACAGATCACCACCGAGCACGATCACCCGGTCACGGATATTAGCCGTGGCGGCCAGCCTGACGTTACCGTTAATGACAACCACTTCATCCCTCACCTTGCCGGCAATGGTCACATCACCGCCGACCACAACGACATTTTTCACAATTGCGTCCGGGGGCACATACGTGTCATTAAAGCCCACGATATTGGTGTTTGTCGTCGGAGTCGCCGAAACGGGCAAAGAAGCGCCCAGCAGCAACAAAGCACACAGCAGCCAGATTCTAAGTTTCATAAGCCCTCCTAGTACAATATGGCGCGGCGAGTAGCCCACGTCATCAGCAGCAGCGCCAAACCAAGCAATATCAGACTGGCCGTTTTGGCAGCCGGAAAAGCCATTAGCATGATGGCGGGAATCGGCAATAAATTATTGATCGCCAAATCTAAGCCCACGCGCAGGATTGGATAAACCAACGGCAATAGTATACACATTCCAACAAACATGAGTATGCCCATAAAAGCCACACCTAAAAACAGAAATGATACCGTAGCCTGCCTCCGTTCCTGCCCGGACAGGTTAGCCAAAACATCTTCCGTTAAGTCACGACCCGGACTAACCGTCGTGACAAAATTCCGATAAGAAGCAAGCGCTTCCGTTATCTCTTGCCACTCCGCCCGGCACACCCGGCACTCCCCAAGATGCCGTTCCACCCTCTGACGAACCATATCGTCCAGCTCATTATCAAGATACTCGTAAAAAAGCTCCCTGCAGTCATCGCAATTCATTGTCTCACCCCTTGAACGTCACTATCCGACGCAATTTGTCGCGGGCATGGTTAATCCGTGATTTTACCGTGCCCAGTGGAATTTGCAGCATGTCCGCTATTTCATCATAGGCCAAGCCTTCAATTTCCCGCAAAACCAGCACCACCCGGTGTTCCGGAGATAGTTCGGAGAGCATTGCTTGCAGGCGGGCAAAACTCTCCCGTCTTTCCATATAAGCTTCCGGCGACTCTCCCTGAAAAAGAGGTTCATTAATTTCCGCAAAAGATACGCTCTGCCTTGTGGTTAAGCTCTTCTTATAGTTGATGCCGGTATTTACAGCAATCTGCACCAACCAACGATAAAAAGCTACTCCCGTTTGTAAGTTTCCAATGGCCTTGTATGCTTTGATAAATGTCTCCTGGGTAATATCCTCGGCATCTTCACGTCTGCCGATGATACCATAGGCAATAGCAAAAATACGGCTCTGAAACTGCTGCACCAGTCTACCGAAGGATTGTTTATCCCCGTCCCGGGCCCGCATGATCAGATGAGGCAGATTTTCGTCCAATATTTTTCACCAACTGTTATTTAATCGCTTTGCCCGAAGCAGGAACCGGCAGCCTGGCCTCAAAAAAATCCCCCCAGCCAGCAACCATCCAACCGGCTTTCAAGCAGAGCCTTCATTAAGTTTAATAAACGAACTGCTTATCAGGTCGATGAATATGTCATCTCAAATATTACGGGAGCGGTGGCATTAGATTATCAGGAAGGTCGGTGGCCTGCCAAGCCACCCATCAATAATACTATTTCGTCGTAACGACAATTTTCATTTCTTCGTACCATATGACAAAAAAACATTAGCCGGCGATACTTTCGGAGCTTTGTGATATTTCATCGCATACACGATTGCCCCGCCTGTCAATACAACGATGACCGGAAGAAAAATAATATGGTAATCATAGCGACGTAAAAATACCAGTGCCTGAGGACCATAGTAAATACATGCCCCTTCCAATAAGAAGCGTTTTGCTCTTCCCAAAAGAGATGCCCCTAAAAAAACAGCTTTGTTTACCCGAAAGGTGCCGGCGGTAATACAAACGAATTTGTACGGTATAGGAGTAATTGCGCCGATGAAGGTAGCCCATCCTCCGTATTTGGTAAATAAATTCTGTATGAAATTGTAATACCTGGCGGGCATCAATCGTTGGGCCGCAGAAATGCCGATTTTCTTTCCGATCCCATAACCCAATGTTCCGCCGAACACGGATGCCACTGTTGCTATGCCTGCAAAATAAAGCGCTTTAGCCGGCTCGGCAAGTGCCATGGGGATTAAAATCAAGTCGGGCAATATGGGAGAACCGATAGACTCAATGAAAGAAATCACCATTAATCCAAAAACCCCGTAATGTTGTGCCCATTGTAAAATATGCTCCATATTAACCACCTTAATTTTTGTTTTATATATACCCAGACCATTCCTGATGCTAAAAAGTTCACGTTTAACGAAAAAATTTATTTTTTTTCCCAAAATAGTAAAGTCGTCTTTTCAAAACCGCCCCCAATTTTCAAAGCCCCCACTGAAGGAGTGGGGGCTTTTGCTGCCGAGAGGCTGTTAGGACTTGCGGCTTCGGAGATCCGGGGGCATTTTTCCCGCGCCGGTGCCCGCTTCCTGTTCGCCATAACTGGACTGCGCACTATGATCCGCCGGTTTGGGAAAGATAATACCCCCGCTGGGGCGTTTGCTGCCCGCGGATTTACCGGAAATAGAATTTTTCTGGCTCATATTAACACCTCCCGCAAGTATTATGTGTCAATTTTGCCGGAAAAATAGCTAAAGCGGATAAATGGAGACTTAATTTAGGTGGAGTTTTAACTCCATCTGAATTGTAGGCGAACTTATACCCACAGGGCACAGGTCCAGGAGCTTAGTGACGCTTAGCTATCGGATAAATGCTTTTTTCCGTTAAAAATACTTATCCGAAAACTTTCGCAAGGCGGCATGGCATCCGGCGAGCAAGGACCCAAGCAAATCCGCCGTCAGATCGAGGTCGGTGTCCAGGAGGTTGGGCTGACTGGGGGGATCGGCATGGGAAATGCTATCGAAAATGAACTCCAGGATTTCATAAAATGCCCCCAGACTCAAACCAAGGCAAGCCACCAGAATGAACTTCACTGGCTTTGCCAAAGAGCTTCCCTGTAATTGCGCTACAAAAATATAGGCAAACAACGAAAAAGTATAGGCACCGAAAAAATGCAGAAATTTATCAAACACTACGGACGTAACATACAGATCAAAATAATAACCGAAAGCAGCGTCCAAAAAGAAGGTTACCATCACCAGTACGCGGACATAGGTGCTCATGAACAGTTGGTATTTGACTTCCAGGAAAACAAATACCAGTTGGAGAAAAGTAGTAAACACAACGCTCCGGGCATAATCAGTCCGGCCCTTTAAAACCAAGGCCAGGATAACGGCTAGTTGGGCCAGGATAAAAACTGCGGTGAGGCCATACATTGCCCGTTTATGTCTATCCAAAAAAATACCTCCCGTTATGGCTTCTCTTTACAGTATTGCCATTCCGGGTCAAAAAATGCCCCGTCTTCCGGCCGCTAATTTATTCCCTTCTACGGCACTAGTACTCTGTAAACCGGGTTTCCAACGGGAAATCGCAAAAATTATTTTTATCACAATATTTTTTTGTGGCAAAATGCAACGAATGCATATATAATATAGAATCGTAAGGATAAAATATCCAGAAGGAGGATGTAAGCAAAATGATTAGTAAAAAAATCACCGCCCTGCGGCAGGAAAAAGGCCTTACACAGCAGGCCGTGGCCGAGGCCATCGGTATTGCAAGCGCTACATATGCGCATTATGAGTCCGACCAGCATAAACCCGATGAGTTTACCCTATGTAAAATTGCGAAATTTTTTAACGTTTCCCCCGACTATCTGCTGGGAATTAACGACCTGCGAAAACCTTATGTTCTATCCGTCCCTCCCCTGCTTTACAACCGCTTGGTTGGTAAAGTAAATGAAGACGGCTTTACTCCTGCCGATATTCAGTCGATCCATCCCGCCCTTGCAAACTTCATGCACGCAAATAAAATCAGTAAAATCAAAATGGGCCGGGACGATCTCACCCAAAGCGGCCTTTCCGCGGAGCACCTGGAAAAACTAACCGGTTTAATTAAGCAAATTTAACCGGAGCTTAGCGTCGGTTAGCTATCGGATAAATAGTCGAGAAACCGCCAAAAGCGGTTGTCAGTCCTATCGATCTGCAGGATTTTTATGTATACAAGACTTTTACACATCACACCCACAATAAGCTCGTCCATTTAAAATATTCGATCTCCCTCTAAATCCCTGCCTGATTTCATTATGATTTCAATACACCACAAATATAATGGCTATTTATGCGCACCGCCACAAACTTGCATCCTGATGGTGCAAGCATGACCGTTCGCTCCGCCGGAGTCTCCAGGGAGAGCGTCACCGTGGTGTGACCCGCGAAGATCTTCGCTCAGGTGACGGGCATCTTCCCCACGCTCGGGAAAGGTAAAGCGCTTCGTACGGTAGCCATGCCCGGTTCCGTCTCCCGGAGTCCTTGATTCCCCTAATAACACACCGGCTTTGTCAATAAGATCATTGCGAAAATTGACAAAGCCGGTGTGTTTCATTTGCCCCCCCCAAAGAAACATTTTTCGTAAATAACAGAAAACAAGAGGAGATTAGCGGCAAATGTGGAAGAATAACCAATGGAAAAAGATGTAAAAGGGTTTTTATAAGCTTATGTAAAACTAGCTTGGTGGTGTTATAAGGCATTGAAATACAAATTTTCCGACTTGTTTGATATACCAAAACTCCAATCCCTAATGGTGGCATTTCATAACGCCACAGATATTCCCATATCGATTATTGAACCTGACGGGCATATTATCGTCGCTGAAGGCTGGCGGAAGATCTGCACGAAATTCCATCGCATCCATCCCCTTACAAAAGCTCTCTGCCATAAGAGTGATGACTACATAAAGGGACACTTGGGAAAAGGCCATCCTTACATAAGATATGAATGTGCCAACGGCCTGATTGACGCGGCCGCACCGATTATGATCGGCGGACACCTTGTGGCCATGGTGTATAACGGACAATTCTTTTTCGAAACGCCGGATGTACAACGCTTTGCCGCCCAGGCATCCCGTCATGGTTTTGATGTCGACGAGTATCTTGCGGCCTTGGCCGAAGTCCCTATTATTTCGCAGGAACGGCTGGATTCAGTCATGACATATTTCATCGAACTGGCGGAAATGTTGGGAGAAATGGGGTTAGCCCGTCTAAGAGGGCTGGCCCAGGAAGCAGAAAAATTATTTGCCAGTGATCAGCAGCTATTCAGAATTTTTAACAGCACACCGAATATTGCCATCCAGGGATACGACTTGCAGGGCCGCTTTACCTTTTGGAACAGAGCCTCCGAGGAACTTTACGGTTTTTCCAGTGGCGAAGCCCTCGGCCGGTGCGTTGACGAGACAATAATGAACAGGGAAACGGCCGCAGGATTCCTCCGGATCATTTAGGAACTTGATCAAACCGACCAGGTCTACGGACCTACCGAATGGGCGGTACTGGAGAAGCAAGGACAGGATAAAACGGTGTATGCCACCGTGTTTCCCATCAGATTGCAAAGGGGTAAAGAATTTATCCGCATGGATGTGGATATCACGGAGCAAAAATTATTGGAAAAGGAAATGGCTCGCCTCGACCGTCTGGATTTAATCGGTGAAATGGCCGCCAGCATCGGTCATGAGGTGCGGAACCCCATGACCACGGTGCGGGGCTATCTGCAAATGCTTGGGAGCAAGCCCTGCTTTGCGGAATACGCGGACAAATTCGCGTTGATGATTGAGGAATTGGATCGTTCGGATCAGATTATAACAGAATTTCTCTCCCTGGCGAAAAATAAATCCGTACATAAAAAATCTCAAAATTTAAATAAGATTATCGAGGCCATCAATCCCTTAATATATGCCGACGCGGTAAAGAACGACACGCTGGTCAAGATCAGTTTCAGCGACATACCGGACCTGCCGCTGGACGAGAAAGAAATACGTCAATTGCTGTTAAATCTGGTGCGCAATGCCCTGGAATCCATGCCCTCCGGCGGAACGATAAATATCAGAACTTCTAAGGACAATAACGAAGTCATCTTAGCCATCCAGGACACGGGCAGCGGGATTCCCAAGGAAATAGTCGAGAAAATCGGTACGCCTTTTTTTACCACCAAGGAACAGGGAACCGGTCTGGGACTGGCCATATGTTTTAGCATTGCCACCAGGCATAATGCAAAAATCTCGCTCGAATCAACGCCGTCCGGGACAACTTTTTTAATTCGTTTTTCCGTGCCGGAAAATTAGCAGTGAATTAAAGGAGGCAACCCATGCTGTGCCCTGGCTGCTTTCAGGAAAAAAATGAGGCCGTATCCGTTTGTCCTTATTGTGAATTTGATGAGTCGAAGCCCCAAAGTCCGCTTGTGCTCCCATATCTTACGCTGCTTAACAATCAATATATGGTGGGAAAAGTGCTGGGAAAACCAGGGGGCTTCGGTATAACCTACTTAGGTTGGGACACGCTTCTGGAAACACTTGTGGCCATTAAGGAATATCTGCCAAGGGATTTGGCGGGACGTCAGCATAATCGTTTTAGCGTTGCGCCCCACACACATGAAGATACGGCACTTTTCAGGTACGGGCTCGAACAGTTTATGCGGGAAGCAAGAACAATTGCGAAAATAAACCACCCGAATGTTGTAAGAGTACGCTACTTTTTTACGGAAAACGATACCGCCTATTTGGTCATGGATTACTATGAAGGTATTGCGCTGTCGGAATACCTAACGGCTGCGGGCGGAAAAATCCCTGAGCAGTCGGCGTTGGAAATAATGCTACGCGTCCTGGATGGGTTAAATGAGATTCACGAAAAAGGCTTTTTACACCGCGATATCAAACCCCAAAACATCTATCTGACGACCGAAGGAAAACCTATCCTGCTGGATATGGGTGCGGCCCGGTCCGCCGTCGGTGACAGAAACAAGAGCCTCTCCGTTCTGTATTCTTCGGGTTTCACACCCTTTGAACAATATTACCGCCGGGGGGACCAGGGGACCTGGACAGATATTTACGCCTGTGGCGCCACCCTTTATTATCTTCTGACAGGAGTTGTGCCGCCGGATGCCCCTGGCCGGCTGGGCGAAGATGAATTGGTGCATCCTTCCCAGTTGGAACCTGCGGTTTCCGCCGCCGTCGCCGAGGTTGTTCTGCGGGCTTTGTCCATGGATCCGTCACAGCGCCCCCAAACCGCCCGGGAATTTCAGTCTTTGCTGCTGGCGGCTGCGGGAACAAGTGTAACCGCCGAACGGAATACGCAGCCAGCGGATAATCATGAATTTGCGTTACTTACGCCGGGCCATACGGAAGAAACCGCAAACGGTACCCAAGCCGCCGGTTCTTCAGAATTACCCAAAGCAAAGCTGTCATCCTTGGGAGTTGCCTCCCCTACTAACCAAACATCACAACCCGGAGTCCGGGAGAATCTTACTTCAGTAGGGCATTACTGCAGTAACTGCGGGCAGCAGGTCCATGCCGGCTCAGTCTATTGCAGTGCCTGCGGCAGTCTAACGAGCCGCGGTCAGCAGTCAAATACGAACCCTCCCCTCTCAGCCCAAGCTAATCCGGATTCTCTTCAGTATCCTGCGCAACAATATTCTCAACCCTAGTCAGCGTCTGGTAACAGATTACTTATTATCGGGATTGTATTCGCAGCCATGATTTCCGGCGCATTCCTTTATGGCATGTTATCACGCACCGCTACACCTCTCTCCGGAGCGGCCCTCCCCAGTGCGGAACGCTCTGAACCACAAAGAACAACTCTGGTGGAAGAGTCGGTGGTGCATGATTTTGACAAATACATGCGCGCGAAAGACACTTTTGACACACAGATCCGGCAACTTGCCGCCACCGTAAATGAGAGAATCGCCGATTCCCGGGGACGGCTTACAGCCCCGGACCTCATACACCAGGTTCAGGCTTGCCAGGATCAATTAAGGACAATGCGGGGGACGCTGGCAAATACCTCCTTCCCCTCCCAGTTTTCCGATTGCAAGAACCGTTTATTGGCCGTTTACGACCTGGAGCTAGTAAGGATAGACAGTCTGCGCAGAGGGCTGCTTGCCGGTTCGCAGGGCCGTGATTACTTACCTATTTTCAAAGAAGGCGGAGACGCCTTTGAACAGTTTGAGAAACAGAACACGGACCTCAATAATGCCTATACGGGTTTACGCGGGCAGTTAGGCCAATAGGACCATGAAGGACGTGACATATTGAAAAAATTCCTTGGTATCTTTTTGTTTATTTCTTTGACAATGATTTTGACGGTTGCTTTGTTGCCGAATTTGGACATTGGGCAGTTGCGGGAAAAAAGCATCGATTCTCTGGCTGCCCTTTCTCACAAAAGAAAGAACCAGGTACTCTCCGTCGAAAAAGCCATCCCCCCTGAAACAAAAGCCTTTCTCAAGGTGCCTATTGTGGACAGACCGATTAAATGGACAAGCCGCAGGTCCGAGTTGGCGAAGGAATATGCACAAATTCATTATGGCATGACAATTGATACGATCATTCCCAAAGCTGTCGTCGTACACTGGACGGCAACGGAGAACGGAGATAGTGTTTACCGGTTTTTTTACCCGGAAGAAACATCCGATCCGGAATATGACGGTACAGGAAAACTTAATGTTGCATCCCACTTTTTAGTGGACCGTGACGGTACCATTTACAGACTTACGCCGGAAACCGCCCTGAACAGGCATGCCATCGGGCTAAATTGGTGTAGTATTGGCATTGAAAACGTAGGTGGTACCGGCAATGCGCAGAATCTTACCGAAGAACAATTACAAGCAAATTTGTCCTTAATAAGATATCTCCAGGATAAATATCCTACCATTAGTTATGTGCTCGGCCATTACCAGCAGGATTATGGTAAAAAGGCGGGTATATGGATCGAAAAGCTCCCTGATTATTACGCCATAAAGCCTGACCCCGGGCCTTTGTTCATGAATAAGCTGAAAGCTAATCTGCAAGATACGGATCTAAAGTTTTTCCCCATAGAATAAACTAAAAACTGAAAAGCAGCACGGGCCATATTTGCCCAACAGCTGATTGTTAAATAACGAGAATCACTTATCATAACAATCGGTGACTTTGGGAGCTACGCGAACATCAAAAGCCGTCCTTAGGAGGAGAAACAGGTTAAGTTATTATCTAACCAACGTAGCACTAAAACATTACGGAATTAACCACCGCGCTTTACTTGACAAGCGAATGTAAAACAACTATACTATAATCTGTCGATGCGATCGGCATCTGATCTAATTGAATACGGGGTTATAGCTCAGTTGGTTAGAGCGCTTCGTTGACATCGAAGAGGTCAGGGATTCGAGTTCCTTTAACCCCACCAGTAAGTAAAATTAAGCCTCTGGAGTGATTCTCCGGAGGCTTATAATTTGCTTATTTTTCTCTTTTCCTAACCCGTTTCCTAACCCCTTTTGATTAACATATATTCCAATTAAGACCTGATGCTTTTAATGACGCAGCAGCAGTCTGGCGCCAATGGCCAGCAGCAGCAGCCCGCCCAACTGACACCAGTTGCAGGGCACGCGCTGCAGGCCAAAGAGCCCGAAGTGATCAATGGCCAGCGCCGCAAGCACCTGCCCCACGATAATCGCGGTCGTGGCGTTGGCCACGCCCACTTTGGGGATGCTGGCGACGACGAGATAGATGATGCCCACCCCTACCGCGCCCCCCAGAAAGGCATACCAGGGAGCTTGCGTATATAGAGAAAAATTCCCTTTCCCCAGGCGTAAAATAAAGAGCAGCGCCATTACCAGGAGCGTACCGGTCACATGTACAATAAATGTAGATTCCAGTAAACCAACAGCTTTGCTGAGGACGGTATTTAACGATCCCTGCACCGCCATGAGCACGCCGGAGAGGGCCGCCAACAGCAGCGCCAGGACTTCATTGGTCAAATAATCGAACATAGACTGTCCCCTTTTTCATGTTTTAACTCCATACATCCTAGTAATACCCCGAAATAAAGAGAAGCATAAGGAAAAGAGGATTGGAAATTCTGCCAATCCTCTTTTCCTTGGTCATCTGGCCGCATACCAGGCTCCGGAATAAAAAAGTCCGATAATACCGCTTACATGCAGAATCCACCAGCCGGTGCCCAGGAACTGCCAAGTCGTGCCCTGCACAATACTGCGTTCTTTTACCAGCATTAATAAAACCTCCAGCAAAATGATCTTCCAGGGATATTGTTCCCCTAAAGCCGGCGAGTCATGTGAACAACATTTACCGTAAGGAAATTTTCCCTGCTAACACCTTTGGCAAATGGGAACATAAAATATATTGAAGGTTTTCCCTATTACGCATTTTAGGAGGTTATTTATGAACGGATGTTGTCCGAAACCGTGCCCACCACCTGTGATCGGAGTAGCAGACATTGTTGCACCAGTTAGTGATTGGGCCACTTCAATGATCATGTGCTGCGTACATTATTATTGCCATGTAGCATGTATTGCCAGTTTTCTCATGGGCCAGGGTTATGATTATAATACCGCTTTAATGATGGCGCAGGATATGATGGGCCGCATGGGCATGACGCCCGGTATGATGCCCGGTATGCCCGGTATGATGCCCGGTATGCCCGGTATGATGCCCGGTATGCCCGGTATGA
>DHRA01000004.1:11377-16752 GCA_002411145.1 Firmicutes bacterium UBA5324
GGTATGACGCCCGGTATGCCCGGGATGATGCCCGGTATGCCCGGGATGATGCCCGGTATGCCCGGTATGATGCCCGGCATGCCCGGTGCACCCGGGATGACCGAAGGACCCGGTATACCGCCGATGCCCGGCTTACCTGGCGGGCCTGGCGCTTCCGGTGCGCCGGGGGGACCGGGAATGGGTTAAAGATTAAGGCTGAACCCTATAATTTTTTAAAGGAGGTCGGATTTCCGGCCTCCTTTATTTACGTATAGGAAAGCCTATCCGCTGGGGTGGAGAATTCCTCCGCTGCGGACGAGCCCCTGCGCACTCCCGTGGGCAACGGTGGCCCGTTGCCCACCCTACCTCTTAAAAGACATAATGCGGGGTGAGCAGTAACTGCTCACCCCTAAAGTATACCTACTTTCCCCTTGGTTTCTTCGCTTCTTTGGATTAAATAGTTCCCTGATCATTTATCCCTGATATTGATGATTTTGTCCTCACTGCAGGCAAAAACCTTATCCCGGTTATCCATTTTCGTGTATAGCTCCACTTTCGCCCCCCACAAATCAACAATGTGCTTGAGGGTTTCTTTGGCGTAGACCATTTCCAGTTCACGGCCGTCATACAAATGTTCGAGAATTAAAGTGCCTTTTTCCACCTCTAAGGGCCGGATAAGCGGTATGTTGCCCAGGCCGGCGGCATTGACCAGTTTATCCCGTACCCTTTCCCAACCGCCTTCATCGGACACTTCGTCAATGACAATATCGTTGCCGCGGATTTTATAGGAAAAGAGATA
This sequence comes from Firmicutes bacterium UBA5324, assembly GCA_002411145.1. Lineage (GTDB taxonomy): Bacteria > Bacillota > Negativicutes > UBA11029 > UBA11029 > UBA11029. Next base: position 12,156 of record DHRA01000004.1, read on the forward strand.
CAGTTCTTCACAAAGTTCCTGATTCAGATAGCGGCGCAGAAAAGCCTGATCCCGTTCATTTTCGCGTATTTCCCTGATTTTTGCCCTGCCGTTGTCTTGTTTTACCAGATACTCAAACATTTTAAACCCGACAAAATAAGGATTGATATTGCCTTCATGGGGCCGCACGACCAGATTATGGCGCTGGAGAAATTCCAAATACAGCTTCTGGGGCATATCCAGTTGCTGCAATATTTGATAATGCCAGTAACTGGCCCAGCCTTCGTTCATGATCTTAGTTTCGATCTGGGGGATAAAATAGATGCTTTCTTCCCGCACAATATGCAAAAGGTCGCGCTCCCAGTCCTGCAGTTTCGACCGCTCAATAAGAAATCCCAGCAAATCTTCATTTAACCGCCCGGGCACCGGCTTGTCTTTTTCTTCTTCCAGTTGCTCACGGTTGGGCGCTTTTTGTTCCCCGTGGCGGCAGGTTTGGTAGCGTATGGCATGGGCCGCGTCGAGAATGCGCTCGACCTTTTCCGGCCCGATCCCCGGATTCTGCATATAGGCCCGGACGCGGCTTGCATATCCCTTAAACATTTCCCCTGTTAACTCCGCCCGTGTGTCTCTTTTAAACAAGCGGTTGTTTTTAAAGAAATCATTGTGCCCATATACGTGGGCCATGGTGAGAATTTGCAACAGCAGGGTATTGTCACGCATCAGGTATGCGATGCAGGGGTTGGAGTTTATAACCATTTCATAGGGCAGTCCGACCAGGTTGTAACGGTAGAAGGTTTTCAGCCGTTCGTAAGCTTTCCCGTAACTCCAATGGGGATAGTGCGACGGCATCCCGACATAGGCCTCATAGCAAAGCATGTCTTCGTAGGTGCATATCTCAAAATGCTGTTCATAACAGTCCAAGCCGCTAGCTTTGACAAGCTGCTCAATTTTTTCATTCCAGTATTCTAAATCCTGCAGGGTGAATTCCGTCATAAACCTTCACTCCCCCCTGTGGATTCCTTATCCAATATCTGTTTAAAGGCGGGCCAGATGTCTTCCTTCTTGCCCATGGCTACCGTGATAAAGTTTTTATCTTTGATATTTCTTTCATATTCGCGGCGGATAGTACCGGTATAGCCATAATTGGTGGTAATCTCACCATAGCCAACCAGATTGCAGAGTGCACAGAGTTCCTTTGCCCGCTCCACGGCCCGGCTGTTATCCTCCGTCCAGTTATCCCCGTCACTGCAATGAAAGACATAAATATTCCAGTTTACGGGATTAAACCGCTGTTCGATAATTTCCAGCGCCTTTTCGTATCCGCTGCTGATATAGGTGCCGCCCGACTCCCCCCGGTGAAAGAAGTCCCGTTCATTTACTTCTTTTGCTTCCGTGGTGTGGGCAATAAATACAACCTCGACATTTTCATATTTCCAACGGACAAATTGGTACAGCAGAAAATAGAAGGTGCGGGCCAGATACTTCTTGGTCTGATCCATGGAACCGGAGGTATCCATGATGCAGATGACCACGGCATTGGAATGACGGCGCAGATCCTGCTTAACCCGGTTATAACGCAGATCCTCTTCGCGGAAGGGAATGCGCTCCATGGAGGCATAGGGCTCCTCATCCTGCAGACCTTCCCGTTTGATCATTTGCTCGCGCTTTATTTTTTCGATAACCGACCTCTTTTTGGCCAGACGGGGCGGGATCCCTTTCCGTTGATAGCCGGAACGCTTAAAATGTTCTTCCGATTCGATTTGGGCGAATTTTTTCCGTTCCATATCCGGCAATTCCAGTTCATCAAACAGATAGTTGATTAATTCATCAATGGTAATTTCCGTTTCAAAAATGTCTTCGCCCGGATTGTTGCCTGGCTGCCCGCTGCCCTGTTCCTGCTGTTCATTGATTTTGCCGATTACCTGGCCCCGCTTCTCCTGACCGGTCCCCGAACCGGCACCACCGGTATTTTTACCGTAGACAAACTGATATTCCTTGATTCCCTTAATAGGAATTTTTATTTTTTTGTCCTTACTCTGCCCGATGATACTTTCTTCGGCGATAATATCGGCGATGTTTTTCTTTATTGCCCCTTCCACCAATTGCCGATGCCGTTTGCGATCCCCGGAAGAGCGGTCGGTGCTGCCCGTGCCGCGATCTTTGAAGATGGCCATAAAATCACCTAATCCTTCCAGAGATTGTTGGCGGCATATTTGAGGATTACATTGCAGCAGTGGTCACAATAACCATTACGTTTCATTTCTTCGACCATGGCGTCATATTTTGAATCCTGTTCTTTGTCCCGTACCCGCGCCTTGGTGATAATCCGGCTGATCTCTTTGACAGAGGCGGTTAATTTCTTCTCAATGGCTTCCTTCAGCGGCTCATAGCTGCCATAATCAATTTTGCCGCCGTTGCGCAGGACCGTAAACATATATGAGGTCACATCCTGACGGAAGCCGCGGGCCGCGGTACCCGTCACCCCGATTTGTTCTTCAATGGATTGCATGAATTTAACGTCGGGTTCCAATTCTTCGCCGGTGTTCTCATCTTTTAGTTTCGTCGAATTGACATAGGCTTCAGCATGATCCAAATAGTTGTTAAACAAGCTTTCGGCCTGTTCCCGATAGCCGTGAATGAAAGCCCGGGTGATTTCCTTTTCCAAAATCAGATGATATTCTTTTTTAATGGTATCCTGCAGGAAGCCGATGAAACGTTTCCTTTCATCTTCACCCACTGCAAGCTCCTTGGTTGCTTTCAGCAAGGTGTCCATGATGGACACGGGATTGATGCAATTGCTTTCCGAATCGGACAATGTCGTGTCGATGGCTTTCATGATAAAACGGGTGGAGATGCCGGTCATGCCCTCACGCTGGGCTTCCTCCCGCAATTCACCAATATCAATTTTCTTTGTCGTGCCTTTTTCCACAATTTCTTCACCGTTGTATATTTTCAGTTTTGTAAGCGCGTCAACCTTGTTGGAAGGCGTCAGGCGGGACAAGATGGCAAACATCGAAGCCATTTCAATGGTATGCGGCGCAATATGCGCGTTAAAGCTGCTGTTTTTGAGGATTTTCCGATAAATCTTAACCTCTTCATCCAACTCCAGACAATAAGGTACTTCCACCTTGACAATCCGGTCCAGTATCGCTTCATTCGTATGATCGGATTTAAACTTATTCCACTCCGCTTCATTGGAATGGGCCAGGATAATCCCGTCAAAATAAATCATGGAACCTTTACCCGGTGAAGGAATGGATTTTTCCTGGGTTGCGGTAATCATGGCATGCAAATATTCCACATCGTTTTTAAATACCTCGATAAATTCCACCAGGCCCCGGTTTCCCACGTTAAAAGCACCATTAAGGGACATAACCCGCGGGTCATCCTCCGGATACAAGTCCATTTTCGAAATGTCCACCGACCCAATAAGCACAGATGTGTCCTGATTATTGGGATCCACCGGCGGTACGACACCAATTCCCTTGCGGGAACGTACGGAAAAATTCGAAGTAGTCACGGGAAAACGTTCAAATTCTCCGTCAAATTCAGTTTTGAGCCGGTACCGGCAAATGGGACAGAGATCTCCCTCGACCTTTACGCCCAGTTCCTGTTCCAGGGCTGGCCGCAAATGCTTCGGGATGAGATGCAGAGGTTCTTCACGCATGGGGCAGTCTTGGAGAATATAAACATGGGGGCTCATTTCCAAAGCCTGTTTAAGGGCTTCCATAATCGATGATTTTCCTGCACCGACAGGACCTACAAGGTACAATAACTGGCGTGATTCTTCGCCACGCATAGAAGCCGAATGAAAATAGCGTACAATTTTCATCAGGCTCTTATCTATCCCAAAAAAGTTGTTTCTGAAAAAACTATACCGTTTGATGGTGTCGTTCCCGTAAATCCGCTTTAGCCTGGGATGTTCCTCGGTCTTGATGGTTTCGACTCCGGGGAGGGTTAATAATTCATACATCCTTTGATGGGACAGCATTGCCAATCTGGCATCCTTTTTCAGTATATCAAGATAGTCCAGCAAGGTACCTGTGAAGGGCTGTTGCCTGTGGTCCTCCCGATCCTGTTTAATAAGCGCTGCAAAATCAAATTCGGTCATTGTTAAACGCGACCTCCTTTCGCATATAAGCAATATTCTTGATCCATCGCAAGTTTTATCCGATGGCTAACTCGCTCTAAGACTCCCGTCTCTTAGACGGGAGTAAGAGCGAATAAGCCCCTGGATAATTCCGACTAGGATTCAGATGGGGTTAAAACCCCACCTGAATCAAGTCTCCATTTATTCCTTCATGCATCAAGAATATGTTATCCAAGAGCTTTGCGCCGCTTAACTCCGCTGGACCGGCGGAGGATTTTGGCGGCGGGTAGCGTCGGATAAGCACTGCAGGACAGGTAATGCTTTAAGTCTGCACTACATTTTACTCACCTGGGTAACGGGAATATGAGTAACATGTGTCAACAATTTTCTCTTATTCCTGCCTGGCAGGAACGAATCACCATAATATACTATGCCGAATCATACTCTTCGGCGCTTTAAAGGGAAAAAAAACCACAGAGATACAGGTTAACCGCAAAAATTTATAAAGTTCGACTAAAATTCAGATGG
>DHRA01000004.1:16819-17356 GCA_002411145.1 Firmicutes bacterium UBA5324
AATTCAGATGGAGTTAAAACTCCATCTGAATTTTAGTCGAACTTATCCAGGAGCTTAGCGACGCTTAGCTATCGGATAAATAATTTCTCTGCGGTGCAATTTTTTCAAACTTCCCGTTCAACAAGAAAAAACACCGCCTTCCCGAAGGTGGCGGTGGCTTGCTAGTCTTTAATTATGGTTTTTAAGCGGTCCAAAAACTGGGCTTTTGAGATACCGTCAATTTTAAGCGTCTTTGAGCGTGAGGTGTGTCCATGCAAAATGGTCACTCTTGATTTGGCAACACCCACAAAGTGGGCCAAAAAAGCCGCGCAGGCGGCATTGGCCTCTCCGTCAACGGGCGGTGATGTAAGACGCAAACGTAAAGCATCCTCCATGATCCCGCATATTTCATTTTTCGCGGCCCGGGGCTGAACCTTGACTTTTACCGTCATCCCGCCGGGCAAATCCTTCAGGTCCAATAATTCCAGCATTTTTTCTCCATCCCGGAAGCTTATCCGATGACTAACCTGCTCTAAAACTCCCGCTTCTGCAAGCGGG
>DHRA01000004.1:17493-19254 GCA_002411145.1 Firmicutes bacterium UBA5324
CCCTGGATAATTCCGACTAGGATTCAGATGGGGTTAAAACCCCACCTGAATCCTAGTCTCCATTTATACCGTAACGACGGAACGGACTTTTACCCCTTTGATATTACCCAGTTTTCCGGTCATTGAGCTAATATCATCGGTTGTCCCATCTACGATCAGCGAAATAATGGATATGTTCTTTTCACGGTAGGGAACTCCCATCCGGCCAACAATAAGCCCCCCATACTTGGACAGAATATCGTTCACCCGGTTGGCAGCTTCTTCCCGGTTTTCGATGACCAGCCCGACAACGGCAATCCGCCGCTGTATTTCCATTTCTACATCGCCTCTTCCTCGGTTTTGCCCAGCATTTCCAGCTGCGCCTGCAACATGGTGCGGAAGCGGGCGCGGAACACCTGATGCTGCCGCTGCAGTTCCTCATATTCCGATGTTAGCTTACGAACACGTGTAAGCGCATTGTCCACCATTTTTTCCGCCCGGATTTCTGCTTCCTTGGTCATCAATTCCATTTCCTTTTTGGCATTCAGCTTTACTTCTTCGGCAGTCTCCTGGGCAATCACCAAGGTACTATGTAAAGTTTCTTCCATGTGCTGGTAGTGTTCAAGCTTACTGCTGATCCGTTCGATGGTTTCTTTCAATTCAATATTATCCCGGTACAATTTTTCATAATCCTTAATAATTTTGTCCAGAAATTCATCGACCTCTTCTTCATTATAACCCCGAAAACCCTTTTTAAATTCTTTATTATGAATATCCAAAGGTGTTAGCATGCTTAGGCACCTCCATATCAGGATGGTTTTCTTTTCGACACCGGGGAAAAAAATCCTTTATTTGGGGAATAAGGTGTCGCCTGTCAGTTTCTTTTTTGTTACATTTCTACAAATATCGGTTCAAGACTACACTATAGCGTCCCTTTTTCGTTTGGCCTTTTAACTCGGCTACTTCCACCCGCCCACGGCCCCGCAGGGAAATTATATCGCCCTGCCTGATGGGGTGGGATGCGCTTTTTACGGGCTGCCAATTTACTTTCAATTTTTCCGCCGCGATTTCACCGGCCATTTTACTGCGGGACGTACTGAACCCTGCGCCGGCAATCGTGTCCAGGCGCAAAGATGCCACGGTCGTCCTGATTTCTTTTACCCGCTCCGTCGGGGGCCGTAAAGCCTCATGATCAATCGGCACCACTTTTACGGAAACCTGGTGTATTTTTGTCAAATTGTCCGCCAGGAATGCGGCAATATCTTCATCGGCCAATAGCTGGCAGCCGCTCTCCAGCATGATAATATCACCGATGACCTCCCGTTTAATGCCTAAGGCCATAATCGCCCCCAGGCAGTCGCGATGGGTGATTTTCTGAAACTGAAAGTTGCCCTTCACTTCCAGGGCCGTAATCTTTGGTTCCGGCGGCGGGCCTAAATAAGAAAAGGGCATGGTAACCAGGCGTTTCCTTTCCGCCCGGTCATAGCCCCCGTCAAAAAAACCGGAAATGTCAGGGGTTTGCCCTAATACTTTGCGTGCAATCTCCTGGCCGTAGGGATCTAAAAAATCACTGACCTTCGGGCCACGGGTTTTCAGGGTCAGTTCAGCCTGATCACAAACCTTTGCCGCAAGCATCCTTTCTTCCGCCACAGTGAACATATCAAGTATCAGTTCTCGTTTCTGCATGTTAAAACTCCATCTATCAGGTTATCAAATTTCGAAGACACCCACTTTCTATAAAGTGGGTGTTACCTTGCTATTCTCTTCAGGTGGAGTAGAGTC
>DHRA01000004.1:19384-38720 GCA_002411145.1 Firmicutes bacterium UBA5324
CGTAGCCAGACAAGTTCACTTCTGTTTTCCCAGTTCCCGGGAGCGTTCGGTGGCGGCAGCCACACTGTTAATGAGCGCCGCCCGCAGGCCGCCTTCCTCCAGGGCATGAACTCCGGCAATGGTTGTTCCCCCCGGTGATGTAACCATATCCTTTAGCAGACCGGGATGCTGTCCGGTCTCCAGCAGTAATTTAGCTGTGCCCAGCAAGGTTTGCGCCGCCAGCGTCAAAGCAGTTGCCCGGGGCAACCCTGCCCGCACACCGCCGTCGGCCAAAGCCTCGATTATCAGGCAGACATAAGCCGGTCCGCTGCCGCTTAAGCCGGTTACCGCGTCCATCAATTCCTCCTGAATAGCCACCGTACGGCCTACAGCCCCAAAAATCTCCGTCACCAGCTCCGCATGTTCCCTGGTGGCATATCGGCCGGCCGCCACAGCCGTGGCCCCCTCCCGCACCAATACGGGGGTATTGGGCATAACCCTCACCACCGGTACCTTTTCCGAAAAATAGTTTTCCAGCGTGCGCGTCGCCACGCCTGCGGCAATGGATACCAACAACTGACTACTCCGCAGACTGGACGCAGCATCACACAAAGCGGTATCGACAACCTGGGGTTTGACCGCCAGAAAAACGATATCCGTTTTCTCCGCCAATTCCGCGTTGGACTGATATGTAGAAACCCCCAGCGTTTCCCGCAGGTAAACAAGCCTTTTTTCGTTTGGATCTGTTACATAGACCGCGGCCGCGTCCACTAACCCTACGGCCAATATACCCCGCATAATCGCTTCGGCCATGGCCCCGCCACCAATAAAGCCAATACGTTTTCCCTTCAGCATATAAGATTCTCCTTGTTATTCTGCGCTATTTTGCCCACGAAAACACACTGTGGTCCAATTGATCCCTCTGATCGATGGCAATGTCTATATTAGCAGGCACGAACAGGAATATGTTGTTGCCCACTTTCTGCATGCTGCCGCCTAAAGCATAGGTTGTCCCGCTGATAAAATCCACAATCCGCTTGGCCAGTTCTTTTTCCGCATCCTCCAGATTAATAATTACCGGTTTACGGCTGCGGAGATGGTCGGCGATATTCTGCACCTCATCAAAACAGAGCGGTTCGACAACGATGACTTTTAATTGTTTTTGAGACGTGTGTAAATTAACCACCGTACCGCTTTTCTTTTGTCTAGCATCTGCTTCTTCTTTTTCCTGAACCGGTCTTACCTCTTCCTCCTCCAACTCGTCTCCCAAGCCCAGACTGCCTAACACGCGGTCCAACAGCTTTTTACTCATTTCGTCCCCTCCTCTGTATATGAACGACTACCAAATATGCCGGTTCCCACCCGTACAAGCGTCGCGCCTTCCTCAACCGCCACCGCGTAATCACCGGTCATACCCATAGACAAGGTATCCATATCGACACCGGATATCTGCCGCTGTCCGATTACTTCCGCCTGCTGCCGCAGGGTCCGGAATACGGGCCGCACTTCCTCCGGATCATCTACAAAGGGTGCAATGGTCATTAACCCTTCCACTTTCAAACCCGGCAGCCGGGAGATATGTTCCACAAACTCCACGGTTTGGGCCGGATCCAGGCCATATTTAGTATCTTCCCCCGCGACATTTACCTGGACAAGGATCCTGGCGGTCAGCCCGCGCTGGACGGCCTGACGGCTAAGCTCCTCGGCCAAATTCAGCCTGTCCACCGAATGAATGAGCTGAAACAGGGGCAGGGCATGTTTAACTTTATTTGTCTGCAAATGCCCGATCAGGTGCCAGCAGGCCCGGCTGCCGATAACGGGATATTTGCTTTGCGCTTCCTGAACCCTGTTTTCCCCGATATGCGTAATACCACATTGCAGGGCTTCTTCGATCCTTGCAACGGGAATTGTTTTCGTGACAGCCACCAGCGTAACATCCTGCGGGTTCCGCCCCGCTTTTAAGGCAGCCTGTTCGATACGTCGACGAATATCTTGCAGATTATTGCTTATGCTGAACATGACAGTACCCTCCACTTGGACATATTCGTGCTCTAAAAATTTTTTCCTGTTTATTCACATAATATTTTCCTGAGAAAATTACGACAAAAACCTTGCATTTATTATATAAAAAAAGACCGGCATAGTCCAATTGACCGCCGGCCGTTCCCTAATTAAATTTTCTGCGTTCCCCCGTTGCCAGATATATGATCAGTTCCGCGATACTTTGCGCATGATCGGCAATCCTCTCCAGATACCGTCCCACGAAAATCAGGTGGGTGGCTTGCCCGATCGTACGCGGGTCTTCCATCATGTAGGTGAGTAATTCCCGGAATACCTGACTGTATAAAGCGTCAACCGCATCATCGTCAATCCCGATTTGTTCCGCGAGGGCCACGTCCAAACGCACATAGGCATCAATACTGTCCTTCAGCATTTTTTGCGCCAGAGCAGCCATGCGCGGGATGTCCACCAGGGGCTTTATCAAGGGCTGCCCGTCCATGCGGATTGTAGTTTTGGCTATATGACGGGCGTGATCGGCCATACGCTCAAGATGGGAAATAATACGTATGGCGGTGCTAATGACCCGCAAATCACGGGCGATCGGCTGCTGAAGGGCGATTAGCCTGAGGCACCGCTCCTCAATCTCAATCTCCATTTGATCAATTAAATGGTCGCCGTCAATAACCTGCTGGGCCATGGCCACATCCTCATTGGCCAGGGACTGTACCGCCCGATAGATAGCCTCTTCCACTAAACTGGCCATTTTTAACAATTCCTGCTGTAGATCGCTTAAATGCTGATCATATGATTGCCTGGTCACAGTCGCACTTCCCCCTTATTCCTCATCATCCGAAACGCCCTGTAATATAATCCTCTGTACGCTTATCCCGCGGGCGGGTAAAAATGGCGCCGGTTTCGTCATGCTCTACCAATTCCCCGTTGAGAAAAAATGCGGTATAGTCGGATGTGCGGGCTGCCTGCTGTAAATTATGCGTCACGAGTACAATGGTGTAATCTTTTTTCAATTCGGTTATGAGTTCTTCCACTTTCATGGTCGAAATGGGATCCAAGGCGGAACAGGGTTCATCCATTAGCAACACTTCCGGTTCGACCGCCAACAGACGGGCGATACACAAGCGCTGCTGCTGTCCGCCGGACAGTCCCAGGGCGGAAGCTTTGAGCCGGTCTTTCACCTCATCCCACAAAGCGGCGCCTTGTAAACTTCTCTCCACAATCTCATCCAGCATTCTGCGGTTGCTCAAACCGTGAATGCGCGGCCCATAGGCGACATTTTCGTAAATAGACATGGGAAAGGGATTCGGCCGCTGAAAAACCATGCCGATCCGTTTGCGCAACAATACGACATCGGTATCCGGTGCATAGATATTGCGTCCATCCACCTTTATCGAGCCTTCGATCCGCACGGTCGGAATTAAATCATTCATCCGGTTCAGCGTTTTTAAAAAGGTGGATTTTCCGCAGCCGGACGGCCCGATGAGTGCCATTACAGTGTTTTTCACTATGGAAACGGAAATTCCTTTCAAAGCCAGAAAATTTCCGTAATACAATTTTAATTTGTCTGCCTCAATCTTATAGGCGTTTTGCATCAAACTGCCTCCTTACCGGTATCGTTTCGCACCGGGTAACAAGAATCACTATATCATAAGAACCATTCAGTTTTGTTTTCTTTTTGTTAAGTTTACGTTAAATGTCGCTCCTTTTAAGGCGTGACAAGGGGCAGTGCGAAATAAAAGTTGCTGCCCCGGCCCCATTCACTGGTCACCCAGGTTTTCCCGTCGTGGGCTTCAATGATATGTTTAACAATGGCCAAACCCAAACCTGTACCGCCCATTTCCCGGGAACGGGCCGTATCCACCCGGTAAAACCTTTCAAAGAGACGGGGCAGGGCTTCCGGCGGAATCCCCGGACCGGTATCAGCCACACAGGTCACGAGGCTTTCACCCTCCTGCCGGACGGAAATAGTGATCGTCTGACCTCCCTGGGTATATTTTATGGCGTTGTCTATGAGATTAATAAGTACCTGGCCGATTTTTCCGCGGTCAGCCGCAACCTTTGGCAAATCTTCCGGCAGAGACAATTGCAGCTGCAACTCTTTTTTCTGCAAGGACATGTTGAAAATTTCCAGAGTTTCGCGAATAAGCCCAGGCAGCGAGAATTCTTCCCGTACAAGGGGCTGCTTCTTTGCTTCTATTTCCGACAGACTTAATAAATCGCTGATCAACTGGGCCAGGCGGTTGCTTTCGGTGTTAATAATCTCCAAAAAGCGTTTACAGGTAGCGGGGTCTTCCATAGCCCCTTCCAGCAACGTTTCCACAAAGCCTTTAATGGTCGTCAAGGGAGTCCTCAGTTCATGGGAGACATTGGCCACAAAGTCTGTGCGCATCCGCTCCACCCGGGTTATTTCCGAGATGTCGTGGATGACGCCGACAACCCCCAAAATCTCTTCCCGTTCATTCTGCAAGGGCGTAATTTCAATCCGCAAAGTGCGTACGGCCGGCGTAACCAGTTCAACTCTCCGGTTTTGCGGCTGTCCCGTGGCGAGGGCTTCCTGGAAAACCTGCGCCAATTGATAATTTCGCACCACTTCCAAGAAGGGTTTGCCCAGCAGTTCCGTGCCCTGCAGGCGGAACATAGCGGCCGCCGCCGGATTCAGCAGGGCAACCCTGCCCCTTTGATCCAGCGAGATTACGCCCTCCGCCATACATTCGATAATCGCCTGGATTTTATTCTTCTCTTCGGTAAGTTCACTGATATTGCGCTGGATCCGGCTCCCCACTTCCGACAGGGTTTTCCCCAGCAGTGCCAATTCATCCACATACTCGTCGGGCAAAGTATATTTCATTTGCTTCCCGATCAACTGGCGGGTCATTCTGGTCATATCGCGGATAGGCTCCAGCAGTTCCTGTTCAACGCGTACGGTGAAATACCAGGCTACGAAAACAGCTGAAGCAATGCCGACGCCCAGGAAAACCCAGGGCCGGTTTTCCAAAACCAGCAGGTATTCAATTATCCCCAGCATACCAATGGTCGCCAGCAGATAAATCAGACACTGCAGAAAAACCTGCCTGCGAAGATGTCCTCTCATCAGGCAATCGTCTCCTTAAAGCGATAACCCACGCCGCGCACAGTTTCAATGGCTTCCGCCAGTTGCGGATCCTTTTCCAGCTTCGAACGCAAATGGCGCACATGCACGTCGACGGTGCGGGTATCGCCGAAATATTCGTAACCCCAGATCTTTTCGAGGAGATAGTCCCGGGTCAGAACCTTCCCGGTATTGGTTACAAAGAGCTTAAGCAATTCGAACTCTTTGGGCGTCAATTCCACTCGTTCCCCGGACAGAGTCGCCCCATAATGGGCAAAATTAATGCGCAAATTGCCGATGGCCAGCTCCCCTTCAACCCCTGGTTCCCTTTTTACCCGGCGCAGCACCGCCTTGATCCGGGCCAAAAGTTCCCGGGGGCTGAAGGGCTTCGTTAAATAGTCGTCGGCACCCATTTCCAAGCCGAGAACCTTGTCAATCTCCTCCCCCTTTGCGGTCAGCATAATTACCGGAATGCCGCTTGTTGCCACGTCTTTCTTGAGGACGCGGCAGACTTCCAGACCGTCCAGGGCCGGCAGCATGAGATCAAGCACCACCAGGTCGGGTTTTTCCGTCCGTACGGTGTTAATTGCCGTAACACCGTCCACCGCCTCAATAACCGAGAAACCTTCCTTCTCCAGATTAAAGCGTACCAGTTCGCGAATATTGGCCTCATCATCCACTACCAAGATTTTCTTTTCCATAGCTCCCCCTCATCTCTTCACCTTATGTTATGGACATTAGAGCGCCCATGCGTCCGGTTTTGCCATGTTCCGCACGGTAGGAGAAGTACATATGAGTGTTACAAGATGTACAAACTCCAGCTACAACTATGTTCTGCGCTGGTACACCAATTCCCTCCAATTGTTGTCGGTTTGCCGCCCATAAATCCAGCTTCCATTTGCCGGTTGCCGTCTTCTGCAGCAATTTTTCGGGCTGGGTAAAGGCGGCGTGTATCTTATCATGAACAAATTGATCGATTTCATAGCAGCAGGGCCCGATGGACGGACCAACGGCCACAAGGCAGTTTTGGGGCCGGGTGCCGAATTGCTTGGTCAGCAGTTTCAGCGTTTTTTGGGCAATCTGGGCCACGGTTCCTTTCCAGCCGGCATGGGCCACACCGATGGCTTTGTGTTCCGGGTCCAGAAAATAAACCGGCACACAGTCGGCATAAAAAATGAGCAAAGGCAGGTCCGGTATGTTTGTGATTAAGGCGTCGGTCTGGGGAACAGCCGTTTCGTACAGGAGGGCGCCCCGCCCGCATTCCCTGGCCGTAACTACGGCGATGCTGTCACCGTGAATTTGTTCGGCGGTTACCGCTTTGGCCGCATCCAGGCCAAAAGCGGCGCAATATCGCCGGCGATTTTCCTGTACGTCCGTCACCGCATCACCGGTATGCAAACCCAAATTCAGTGAGGCAAAGGGTGCTGTGCTTACACCGCCCCGGCGCGTGGAAAAGCCATGTTTGACCAGTCCCGTCCGGGCAAAATGGCTAAACTCACCCCAATATAAATCACCGTTGTTTTGTAAATAATATTCCGTATTGTGCATATTTAACCTCCTGTTGCACATACCCCGCAGCGCAGGCACGGTCCCGGCGGACAAGGGGGAGTTGGTTCTTCCCGCCCCGCTTTTTCTGCTTCTGCGGCAAGGTAGGCCGGATCCATCCCCATGTCCAGGTGCTGCCAGGGTAGATATTCGCCAGCCGGGCGGATACGCCGGCTGAAGAAGTCCATGGTAAGATTACGGGCGGCAAAAGCCCGTTTCCACGCAGCTATGCCGCCTCCGCCGCTTAAGACCGCAAGCAGTACGGGGCCGAGGCGGCGGTCACCCCGGGCTAAAGCCGCCTGGACCATGGCCCATTTCGGGCTTTCAAAGATTACCTGTACATTTTTATATTTTTTCAATTGTTTTACGATATAGTCTGTTTTTTGCTCTATTTCCTTTTGCCCGGCCATCGCCTGCCGTTCAAAAGGGGTAAAGGGCTTGGGGATAAAAGGATTTATACTGAGGGTGATCTTGCCCGCCCGCCGGCCATCGGCAGCCATAAGATCATGAAGCAGCGCGGTCAGCGAGACGATGCCCTCAATATCTTCCGCCCGTTCCTGGGCAAAGCCGATGATAAAATAAAGTTTTACATTGTTAATGCCGTGATCCCGCGCAAGCTTCACCGCGCGGATAATATCCCCTTCCGTCACGCCTTTATTAATCACCCGGCGCATTCGTTCAGAACCCGCTTCCGGCGCGAGGGTAATTGTTTTGTGTCCACTGCGGGCCAGGGCGGCGACAAGGCTTTCCGTCAGGGAGTCCGCCCGCAGGGATGCCACCGAAATCTGAACGTCAAGCTTCATCAAAGCCTCACATAACTCATCAATGGCCGGATAATCCGATACGGCAGCGCCCACCAGTCCAAACTTCTTCCGATACGGCAGCCCCAGTTTTATCGTTTCCAGGATCTGCGCCAAAGAACGGTGCCGGGGTTTGCGGTAACAATAACCCGCCATGCAGAAACGGCAATGTCGCCCGCAGCCCCGGGTTATTTCCACCAAAAACATGCTGCCGAATTCCGTATCCGGCGTGAGAATACAAGAATATGCGGGGTATGCATCCAGTGCTTTCACCCAGCAGCGCCGTATTTTAGCGGGGGCGCCCCCCTGCGGGGTAAAGCCGCTGATCACACCGCGACTATCATATGTAACTTCATATAAAGCGGGCACATAAACCCCCGGCAAAGCCGCCAACCGGCTGCGCAGGCCGCTTTTCGCCTCACCGGCCGCCCGCCAGGCCTGATAAGCATCAATTACCCTTTGGACCGTCTCTTCACCTTCGCCGATAATGAAAGCATCGACGAAATCAGCCAAGGGCTCCGGATTAAAGGTCGCGGCGGGTCCCCCCGCAATTACCAGCGGATGACTTTCATCCCGCTCGGCGGCCGGCAGGGGAATTTTCCCCAATGCCAGCATCTTTAAAAAATTTACATAATCCAGTTCAAAGGACAGGGCGGCGCCCACGACGGAAAAACCCGCCAGAGGCAATTGATGTTCATAGGAAAAAAGAGTGCTGTTGGTCCGCGTATACTCCGCCAAGTCGTGCTGATCGGGCAAAAAAAACCGTTCACACATAACGTCGGAACGTAAATTCAAATGGTGATAAATCGTCATAAAGCCGAGGTTGGACATCCCCAGACTGTAGGTGTTCGGATACAGCAAGGCCACCGGCAATGCAGATCCCGGGGCCTTATAAACCGTACCTATCTCCCTATTTAACTGACGCTTTACTTTTTCAATTAAGGGCCAGGACACATTGATTCAATCCTTTCACGAAAAGGCGTTAATCACTATAATTTAGTTTACATGAAAAAAGAGTACACATGTACTCTTTTAACATAAATTTAATAAACAATTCATTATTGGGGGCGAAAAAAACAACCCTAAAAAGAAAAATCCCCATAACGGGCATTTTCGGTCTCCCGGGGGATTTTTCTTTTCCAACCACCACACTACTATTGTATACTAAATTCACAAGAAATATAATCCCCCAAAGGGAATTTTTTCAGAGAATTTTTGGAAACTCCTGGAGACGCGGCTTTTTTCCTGCCGCCCAAGGAAGCATTTTTAGCCGTTTTAGATGTAATACATCGGCGCATTTTTTTCCTGCAACACTTTTACATCGGCTATTAAGTCCGCCAGCGTCACCTGATCCAGTAACCCCAAGAGGTTCTCTCTAACCCGGTCCCAGAGTTTTTCCAATACCGTTTCCTCTAAAGTTTGGCCGTTGCCCGACGCCTCAAAGGGCAGCAGAGGACCTTCCAATACCGTAATTATTTTTGTGACACTGATATCCTCCGGGGCCATGGCCAGCTGATATCCTCCCTGCACACCGCGAATGCTGGAGACCAGTCCGGCTTTCTTAAAGGCGGCGATGATTTGTTCGAGGTAGGGTTCAGATACGCCCTGCCGTTCCGAAATATCTTTCAGGGGCGTCGATCCCTCCCCGTGCTGCAAAGCCAAATCCATCATTGCCTTAATACCATATTTTCCCTTAGTAGATATTTTCATAGAACCTCCTTAGCAACCGGGAATAGGGAGTAGGGGAGTGGGGAATAGGGGTAAACCAGCATTAAGCTTCCTTGTTCCCGCACGCTAGCTCTCTCTTTCGCCGTCATTATTGGTCAGTAACTACTCCTTGTTCCCTATTTGATAAAATGCTTCTCTACCGTGTGACGCATCAGTTCAACCGGCGGCTTTTGTCCGGTCCAGAGTTGAAAGGCTAAAACCCCCTGCCAAATAAGCATGCCAATGCCGGACAAGGTTTCCAGCCGACGCTGCCGGGCCGCCTTCAGCAACGAGGTTTCCTTCGGATTATACACCAGGTCGCAGATCAATGCCCCTGGATGGCACACGGATAAATCAACAAAGGGGGGAATTTCATGGTGTGGATACATCCCGAGCGGCGTAGTATTGATAATAATATCCGCCTCCGCCAGTTCCCCCGGCAGCCGGTCTGATTTTATATCCAGCACGGAAGCGCATTTATCACAGATTTTCTCACTGATAACCGTGGTGATTTCCCGTGCTTTGTCCATGGTCCGCCCGGCGATGACGATACGCCCGGCACCACCCAGGGCCAGCGATACGGCGACGGACCGTGCCGCGCCGCCGGCGCCGAGAATCAACACCCGGCGGTTCTGCAAACCGGTTGCGCCCTGTTCTTCCAAAGACTTCACAAAGCCCGCGCCATCTGTATTATGGCCGGTCAAAACACCCTGATCATTAACAATGGTATTAACTGCACCGATAAGCTCCGCCTCCGGCGTTACCCGGTCCAAATAGGCCATAACTCTTTCCTTGTGGGGTATCGTAACATTTACGCCCCGTAAATTAAGACCCCGTATTCCCCTGACTGCCTCCGCCAGACGGGCGGTTTCCACGGCAAAGGGCAGATAAACATAGGGAAGGTTGAGCGACGCGAAGGCGGCATTATGCATCGCGGGGGATAAGGTGTGGGAAACAGGATGGCCAAACAGGCCGACGACCTGTGTTGCCCCGCTAATTTTCGGCGTCATCATTGGTACACATCCGTTCTGCGGTCAGCGAAAATGGACATTCTAGCCCGCACGTCCCCGACCATCGCCCAGTCTATCTCCTGTGTTAACACAGCCTCCCGCTCATCGCCTTCAAGCAGCACTTGCCCCCACGGGTCCACAATCAGGGAATGGCCGTGGAAAACATTTTGTTTATGTATGCCCACGCAGTTTACCGCCAAAACATACATTTGGTTTTCAATCGCCCGCGCAATATTTAAAGCGCGCCAATGGTCATGGCGGACGCCCGGCCATTGTGCCGGTACAAACAAGGCCTTGGCGCCGTTTACCGCCAGCATCCGGGGCAATTCCGGAAAACGCAGGTCATAACAAATGATCAGACCCGCTTTGCCAAAGCTCATCTCAAATAAGGCCGGGCGATCCCCGGGGTTGAAAAAGCGTTCCTCACCCAGCAGGGAAAATAAATGGATTTTGCGGTATGAGGCGATAATCTCTCCTGACTGATCCAAAGCAAAGGCGTTGTTGTATATTTTTCCATCCTCTTTAATAGGGAGTGAGCCGGTAATCACCTCAATACCCCGCGCCCGGGCAAATTCACGTAAAACAGCGAGACTTTCCCCCTGCATATCCTCAGCGAGACTGCCGATGTTGTTTAAAGCATAACCTATGGTCCACATTTCCGGCAGCACAACAAGCCGGCACCCCTGCCGGTCCGCTTCTGCCAGCATGGCCAGCGCCTTGCGCCGGTTTATAGACGCTTCCCCCGGTATAACCTCCATTTGAATGAGTCCTATTTTCATGCTCTATCCTCCGAGACTTGAGAAGTAAACTGCCAAGACGCCAAGACGCCAAGCGGGTTTGCGTAATTTTGTTCGCCTAAACTACTCGCCGGCGGGTCACCGTTCACTTTTTAACAGCCCTTTGGCCACCAACTGGCGCAGCACCGCTTTTTCCAGCAGGCGGGTAACACGCGTCCCAATAAACTCTTTGGAACTGAGGGGATGCACCCAGATGGTGTACATACCCAGGCGGTTACCGCCTAATATGTCGGTAAACATTTGGTCACCCACCATCGCCGTAGCTTCCGGGGATAGCCCCATACTCCCCAGGGCCTGCCGGAAAACCCGCAAAAAAGGTTTGCGGGCGGGAGCAAAAAAAGGCACCTCCAACCGCAGGGCAATTTCCTGCACCCGGTCAACCGAATTATTGGAGAGCAGACATACCTGAAAACCCCTTTTCCTGACCTCCCGGATCCACTTCATCATCTCCGGCGCCGGGCGATTATTGTCCCATTCAATCAGTGTATTATCCAAATCAAATAAAACACCGCGAATACCGCGCGCCCACAGCTTTTCCAAATCAATCTCATATATGGAAGCAACCCGCAGGTCCGGGCACAACCTTTTATACATTTTTTCACCTCGCCTGTTCCCATTCCTGCTAAACCACTTTAATAAACTATATTTATTATCCTTTATATACTATTATAGTGTGTTTTGGGATTTTCTAAAAGTTCTCAAGGGAAATTTTGTTTCGCAATTTTTTCCTACTAGAGAATTAAGCAAACTCCCTGCCGCAAGGACAGAGAGTTTGTTTAGGCACCGGAAGGAATTATTACACAGTTTTTTCAATGGCTTCATCAATCAGAAGCAACGCTCTCTGGGTCAGAATCGGATCCCCCAGACCGCACATGTCCCGCACCATGATCGCCAGTTGAAGCACCAGTTCCTTATCCTTCGTTTCTTCACATTTATGCACGAGAGCAGCCAACTGTTCATTGAGTTCTTTCATTTATCCTACTCCTTCTCTATTTTCCATTAGCATAATTCTACCATTATCTTCGCGCTATTGCCAGCACAATTCTTCGCCGGCCCACCCTGCGGATGATCAGGTCTCCGTCCGCAGCTTTTTCAAGACATCGGCCATATTCCCGCCTAAATTTTGAAAGGTCTGAATCCCTTCATCATCCTTTTGCACATCCCCCGGTTCCAAAGCCAGAGTCATATTCCAATAGGTGGAACCGGGGATAACCATTTCGGCAATGCCAAAGAAGAAATTGATGGCGGCATAGGTGAAATTCGACCCGGCCCTTCGCACAGAAACAACGGCCGCCCCCACTTTGCCCCGCAGCATATCCCCGCCATTGGCTTTAGCCACGAACCCGCAGCGATCAATCAGCGCCTTTACCTCCGTACTTACATTGCTGAAATAGGTTGGCGAACCAATAATTATGCCATCCGCCTCCTGCATTTTCCGGATATATGTATTCATATCATCATCTTTACGGACACAGCGGTTATCCTTCGTCTCCCAGCATTTTCCGCAAGCCAGGCAACCATATACTTTCCGCCCGCCCAGTTGTACAAACTCCGTTTCAATGCCCTGCTTCTCCAGCTCCGCGAAGACAATACGGATGCTCTGGGCCGTATTGCCGTCAACCCGCGGACTCCCGTTGAAAGCAACAACCTTCACAAATACCCCTCCCCCTGCCTTAGATAGACTCTCCGGCCAGAATAATGGTCCGGAAGTAACAGCGCTTTGGCTTATTTATTCGTATTTTATTCGTTATCTCCAAATATTATCCTGCAGACCCCGAGCCCAGTGGTGTCAAGCTACTATCCGGGGCCTAAGAAAAACTGTTGATAGCTCGAGCGGACTCTGTTATATGCCTTGGTTTTTACCATCCGCCCATTCCTGTATGGAATTATGATTGGCGATTAGCTTTTTGAAAGCGATAAATACACCAATACCAATCGCTACTTGCAAAGGATAAATCGGTAGCATGGCTTGCGGAATGATCGTCGGCAACAAAGCTATCGCGATAGCCGGGGGAAGGACAAGTTTGAATTTATGAAATAGAAACAAACTCCATAATACAACACAGCTTACGGCAACCCAGATCGGCCAACCCCATTGGAAATGCAAAAAATAAAGCAGCAGCACCCCGGAAACAGCTGCGCTGAAGATTAACCCGAAAAGACGCACGGGCTGTTGTCCGAGTTTACCCGTCGGATTGGCAAATTCTATAAAAGCCACGATTAAAGGCGGCGCCACCATATACAGCAAATTGCATCTAAGTGCGATTACGGCAACAACACTTACCCCCAGAAACAGTAACAGCCAGTGATAAAACTCCCTTCCTCCCCAGGAATTTTGTTCCTGAACTATTGACAGTGAAACAGGCGGAAGTGCCACAGAATCTTTAGTCTGAAAATAATTGAGCGTACCGCGCCCCACCGCGATGATTCCCGAAAGTACAGATACTGAGAGAATATAAAATAAACTATCGGCGTTAACGACTATGGGCAAAATAGCAGCGGATATTGACGGTAATACTTTTGAGCGGAATATAAATAACTGAAAGCTAATGAGCACAAAAGTTGCGGATATTAATAATTCCCGGGGATAAGGCAAAAAATGCAACATGCCCACACCGGTCATGGCGGCTAACGTAGGGGATAACCATAAGTATATAGGTCTTTCTTGCCAGGGAGATTTTTTAACATACCAGGCGCCGACCGCTAAAGCAGCAATTTCCGGAAAAATTATTTCTTTATCCTTTATTATTTCTGCGGCAACATACATGAAAATAACCAGCAACAAAACTGCCAAAGGTGCTTTTATTTTGTTCATTGTATCATCCTCTCGTTTTTAGGTGCTCCAAAATACATTATTGCTTATGCCAAATCCCTAAAAAAGAGCCGTAACAAATTCCTCTTTAAAAGAATTCATTACGGCCCCTTAAAATCCTTGCAGATTATTGAAAAACATTGTTGCTAGTTATCTAGCGCAATCGTGTTTTACCAGGAAAATATCCGTAGCATACGCAATACCCGTCGATCATTTAGCGGGTAATATTTTATCAATCGTCCAATCCCCGGTATTTCTGTGCCAGTGCAGTACGGCCTTGGTGCCATCCTGGGCAATAATCCAATATTTTTGATCTTTTATCCCGGAATTAGTTAAATAAGGGTTTTCGACTTTCCTTATCCGTACGATATCTTTTACTGCATAGCTGACATTATTGTGTTTAAATGCCGTCGGTTTTACCTGGCGATCCACGAAATGCGCCAAAACTTCGCTTTGCATGGCATTTTCCGCATAAAAACATTTACGCACAATCCGCACCACCATTTCTCTGGTAATTAATGTCCTCTGTTAATTACCAGTATACAAAAAGTTATGCGAATATTTTGTCGATACAACTTAATTCCTTACTAATTTTAAGGAAATTTTTCAATGTTCTCTTACATTTTTCGACACATCGGAGTTTTATCCCCGGTTGGACAGTATTGCCTCGCCAGCATTTTGCAATAGTCGACCAGGGCGGTTTTCCATGGTAGTTTGTGAATTTTCTTTGGGATTTTCCTGTCTGCAATGGAAAATGTGCAAAATAGCTCTTTGGGATCATTCTTTTTTTTACGGTAATACTAATGGCAAAGGAGATGATATTATGCTAAGTAGCGCAATTTGGTATTTAATTATCGGTGTGGTCGCAGGCTGGTTGGCCGGAACATTTGTCAAGGGCCATGGTTTTGGCATCTGGGCTGATTTAATTGTCGGCATAATAGGCGCTTTCATCGGTGGTTTTGCCTTGTCGATATTCGGCATTACGACGACCGGTATCCTGGGTGAAATTATCTCCAGTACGGTGGGCGCCGTTATCCTGCTTTGGATAATCCGTCTGGTCGGCGGCGGACGAACCAAAACCGAATAAACCTTTAGGAAGATTTTTTATTAAAATGAAAAACCCGTGCCATTTGAAAAAGTGCGCGGGTTTTTCATTTTGCTGCCCGGCTGCTTCGGACACGGAGTCCGGCGCCGGTTCCCAGCACATCGATTAAGGTGATCTCATTGCCTTCCTTATCGACGCCAATTTGATCATCGAGGGATACCTTTGCGGCCTAAGAACTTGTTTGCTGATTCAGTTCATTTTGGGCAACCACCCCGAGTCTGCTGTTAATTTGTGCAATGTGCCGGTCCATATCCTGGGCCATTGACTGGAACATTTGCTTGGCGCTTTTGTCGTCGGTAGCCTGTTCGAAGGAAGCATAGCTTCCTTTGGCGGATTCCGCGGCAGCGAGCGCTTTTTGCAAATCACTCTGTACCGTCATGTACATACCCTCTTTCAAAATATTTTCACTTTAGTTTTCTTAATTTCTTTCGATTTGATGCACCCTTATTTATGATTTTCAAAGGGAAGTTAAGCGCGGCCAAGTCCCCCGGTAAGATCACCTAAAATTCAGCGGAAGTTAAAGTCCGCTAACCCGGCTTGCCGGCCATACTTTGTTGATTGTACACATTGTTTTTGCACAATAAATCTCATCCCCTGATTAAATTATTGTTGTTTTCTTCTCCAGGAAATTAATGGTTTCTGTTGAATTAATCCATGTATAGGAGGTCTTATGAAAAAACTGTTTCTTATCATAGCCCTTTTTATACTTCAATCATCAGTTTGCCTCGCAGAAGAAAACCTGACATGTGATGGGATTTTAGGCTTTAAGTTCCGGGATAACTATAGCCAGGTTATGGAGATGTCGCGTACCAATCATTTTGACAATATCGGTATTTACAAAGAACCTAGTAGGGTATTACATGTTGTATCCAAGGGTACCGCCGCAGACAAAAAAGCAAAATTGTATTTTGAGTTATTTGACGATCAACTTTTTAGAATTACTATTTGCTTTTTTGTACCGTCAGAAAATGTTAACTCTGAATTTTACTCATTAAAAAACGACTTGTCTACAAAATATGGTAAACCGAGATGCGAAGAAAAATACTTCGCAATTTGGGGTGTTGAAACGACTACTGGCGACCGGGCTTTTATTTTCCTGTCCACGTCTTGCAATAGACTGAGTTTTCTTTATTCAAACGCAGCGCTTTCTGAAGAAGCAGAAAAATATATAGAAGCGGAAAAAGAAAACAAGAATGGAACGATTGAGCCAGAACTTATCTTCATTAGTCCCGAAATTAAATAAATACAACGTGATATGACTTACTAAGGAGGTACAGTACGGCTACAATTACTGGCTAGTCAGTTATTTACTATTTAGTCAACCGATTCTTATTAGCCTGTATTTTATAATAAAGGCAGGGATTTGAAATGCAACAACCTTTCATTGATTATTATGAAGTATTGCAGGTTCTTCCTAAAGCTTCACAGGAAGTAATTCAAAATGCATATCGCGCATTAGCCAAAAAATTTCATCCTGACTTATACCCAGATAAAGATGAAGCAACCAAGATAATGGCCTTATTGAATACAGCCTACTCGGTTCTTTCTGACCCTAATAAAAGAACTCAGTATGACAATCTATATTTTAATAAAAATGAACGACCGTCTCAAAAAACTCAAGAGGCTAATAGTTCCCATGACATTAGAATAACACCTGAAATGAGACAGTATTTTGCCGCCTTAAACAAAGCCAAATTAGAAGGTGAAGTAATTCTAGAAAAACCGGATATCAGCCTACGAACTGTTAACGGAATAGGTGCTACGTTTTATGGACAAGAAAGTTTCGATGTTAATTCAAATAGTTATATTACCCAGCACTGGTTTACTATTTTGTTTTTCCCAATCTTCCCTTTAGGGAAATACAGAGTGATACGAAAGAGCAACAACAGTTATTTGATTATCAGCAAAGTCCCCATTAAAGGCTTTCAAAATGTTGTACATATGTATTTAAGCAAGCCATTTTCGTTGATCGCCTGGTGTTTCATTATAGCTCTGATGTTTAATATTGCTACCGATACTCGAATCTCCAATAATTCTAACGCTAAACCGACAACCGCTGTACAGAACAAAGCAGTTCAGCCCTCTGCTCAGAAACAAGCACCCCGACCGCTTCCTGCTTTTATTCCAAAATCCAATGTAACAACCCGTTATGTCGAAAATGAACCTATAGCTAATAATGGTGGATACTGTACAGTAACCATCGATAATAAACAAAATACCTTCCCTGTGATCGTACGATTATGGAGTATCTCTTCAACAGCAAAGCCGGTAAGAACTTTCACTATTAAGCAAGGGGAACAGTTTAAAGTTGAAAATATTTCCCCCGGGAAATACGAAGTTCGGTTCATGCACTTATACGATAATATACAATCCACAGATGTATTTAAAACTGAACCATTTGACCTATCACAACATGACACTCCCACCGGCGTAAATTATGACAATGTTAGTTTCACTTTATATAAGGTACCACACGGAAATGCAAGAACATACCCAATCAGTGTTAATGATCTATGATAAGTTCCCTGGGATTATAGATGATCCTTTAACACCGTCGGGTTTACTACGAAAGCCGAGAAGAAGCTGTTAACGCTGGTTATGTTCCTTGTAAAGAATACAGAGCATAACTTGGCGCAGAATTAGAATCCCTATACTTAATTCATTTTGGAGGAACTATGCTTTTCCATCATACTTATATTAAAAATGAGGCACCTGTCTATGGTTCACCAGGAGGCTCTATCACTCCAGAAATGCGTTCGGTTTTGTCAGCAAGAGATATAGCTAAAATGAACGATGAAATAATACTTGAAAAACCAGATTGCATTAAGCTGCTTACTATTAATGGCGTAGGCACCGCGTTTTATGGAGACGATGAATTTCTTACCATTACCGATAGTTATATTATCGAGCACTGGTTTGCCTTATTTTTCTTGCCACTTATTCCGTTAGGTAAATACCGAGTAATGAAAATAGAAGAAAAAAAATACCTGCTTATCAGTAAAATACCTTTCAAAGACCGGCCAATGGATATATGGTCAATGTTTCGGAATAGACCATTTTCTCTAGTCATATGGTGCATTATACTTGCCTCATGTTTCGCTTTTTCTTAGATAGCACGCTTTGAATAGCATAATTGGAGGGAAAGTAATGGAAACCCTTAGGCAACTCGCCGATTTACTGAAAGAACGCAATATGATTGATGCCATGATTTCGGAAATTATTAGTAGGCCTGCCCAACAAGGGCACCTGGGAGAGTTTATTGCCAGCAAAATTTTTGATGTTTCTCTCAACAGCAATGCAAACCAAAAAGGGATTGATGGAGTATTTAACTCCGGTCCACTTGAAGGACAAACAGTTAATATAAAATATTATGGAAAAAGAGAAAACATCCTGGATATAAATCCCAAGGGTGTCCCGGACTACTACTTAGTGCTCACTGGTCCCAAAGTGCAGTCTGCATCATCTCGGGGACAGACAAGGCCATTCATCATTGCAAATATTTATCTATTTGACGCGCAACCACTCATTACCACACTTCAATCCAGAGGTATTCATATAGGAATTGCAACTAGTGTAATTAATGAACTTTGGGATAGAGCTGAAATCTACCCGTCTTCCAGCTCAAATTTACCTATTGATGATCACCGTAGAAACATGATTGCGCTTTTTAAGCAGAAAAATGAATAACCCCTGCGTAAGCAGGGGCTTGATATTATATGCCGTCGGTGGACAAACTCTTCGATAATTTATACAGCGCCCTTTTTTCAATTCTGGAGACGTAACTGCGTGAAATACCCAGCATTTTTGCGATGTCGCGCTGGGTTTTGCGCACGCCGTCGGGAATGCCAAACCGCATTTGCAGCACATGTTTCTCCCTTTTGCTCAGGCGGCTGACCTGCATGCTCAGGCGTTCCTGTTCACATTGCTGCTCCACTGCTTCGGAAACAGAGTCCGGCGCGGTGCCCAGCACGTCGATTAAGGTGATCTCGTTTCCTTCTTTATCGACTCCGATGGGATCATAGAGGGATACCTCTGTACGAATGCGGCGGGTGGTGCGCAAGTGCATTAATATTTCATTTTCAATGCAGCGGGCGGCGTATGTAGCCAAACGTGTTTTTTTGTCTTGCTTGAAGGTGTTGATCGCTTTTATTAGGCCGATGGTGCCAATGGAAATCAGATCATCCATGTCCTCCCCCGTATTGTCGAACTTCTTGACAATATGCGCCACCAGGCGCAAATTCCGTTCGATTAATACGTTCCGCGCAGACTCGTCGCCTCCCTTCATCATTTCCAGATACTTCTGTTCATCCTTTTCCGACAGGGGCATCGGAAAAGCATTGTGATTAGTGATATAGGAAATGAGAAACAGCAGCCCGTCGAGGGCTGAGGCGGCAAGATATGCAAGGAAAGCAGGTACCAAAGCACTCACCTCCAAATTTGACTTCGCCCTATAATAATATGGGCGGAGGAAGGCTTT